>JAFZSR010000003.1 GCA_017619275.1 Prevotella sp.
CTTGTTTTTCGAAACGAATTTTCCTAATTGCCCATAATTTTGCTCACGAATTTTCTTAATTCTCAATAAAGGCCACATCCTTCGCTGGGCGAAGCGTCACAAGTGCCGAGCGCGTGGCCAAAATAAAACAAATTAGGAAAAATCGTTTCCTCCAAAAACATCGATCTTCATCTGTCGCTCGTTTCCTTTTCAACCGTACAGGTCGAAAAAATTTTGCAAAGCCCCGACTTTCTCAAGCCTGGGCTTTGTTATGTCGAAAAGTTTTTGTACTTTTGCGACAAGTTCCAATAAAAACATGGCAAAGATACACTTTCGTCCTTATACGATCATAAAAAAAATAGCTTTTTCGCAAAGATTCGATGAAAACATTGCTGAAAACGGACCAGTACCAGTTTGAGGAAGGCTACTGCCAGGCGGTGAGGCGCAACGCCACGCAGGACAGCTTCACCTTCCTCTACTACGACCGCGACCACCTGGGCAACATCCGGCAGGTGACGAAGGACGACGACACGCAAAACGGGAGGGTCGTCCAGAGGATGGACTACTACCCCTTCGGCGCGCAGCTCTGCGACGATCCAGAAATATTAAAGGCTTTAGGTTTATAGAATATGCATTTTTTTAGACAAATCACAAGTAACTGGGATGAACACCAAGTTGCAATTCTACGTCAACACAATATTAAGGTTGAAGTAGGAATGGATCGTTTTAACATATATGATTTAAGCCTATATAAAGAATTGAAACCTTTATTCGAGGAATGGGAAGTTCATCTTGATTTTATAGGTACAGATTTTACAAACAGGGAGTTGTTGTCTGCTGAATATTGTGTTGTTAATCGTTGGAATACTTTCGGTTTCCCCATGCCAGACAACGATAGGGGTTACTTGCACAACACCTACGAAACAAAGGATATGTGCGGTGAATGTGAAATAGAATTAGTGCAAAAAGATGATTTTAGGGTAAGGAAAGCTCCCAAGTATCCTTTCTGTGGATTAGAGTGGATTTTTGACGAGTTCTTTGTGCGAACAGATCTCTACGAACAGATATTCAAGCCATTGGGCGTAGGCTGCCGTCCTTTGCGGAAATACAAGGACGACTCTATAATAGATTCTTATGTGCAACTGGTAATCCCGGTGATTGACGAACCATTGGATTTGTCAACGTATGAATTCCAATTATGTCACAAATGCAGTACATTAAAATATGAGCCAAAACCACATGGCTACTTCCCGCTCCATGAACATCCGCTGCCATACATTTATAAGAGCAAGGAATTCTTTGGCGATGGTTTTAGGGCATTCAGAAAAATATATGTATCAGCTCGTCTTCGTGACTTGATGATAACGAAGGGAATGACGAAATTAGGATGCTTCGTGCCGTGTGCAAGCCCAAAAGAACTGAGTATTAAAAATCAAGGCCTGATGGAATGGCGAAATGTAGGTCAGAAAGGTAAAATGGCATACGATAACATAATAGTTTCTTCAAAATCATGATTATTGTATATAACTTGCATAATGCTTTTAAAAGGAGTCAATTGGAGATTTCATCTGAAGCCTCATATCATTTGCTGACGAATTATCTTTTGCCTTACAAGAAGGAGAAACTACCAGTAAATGTGACATTTGAAGTAGCTACGGGGAAAAAGGCTTATGACATCATTCGTCTTTTTCAAAGCGGAGAATTTTTCTTCTCCCAGAAATTTATTGATGTGTTGTCGTCTTTTATTGATATGTCAGAAAAATGCTATCCTATCATGATTGATGGCTTGGAAAAACAATATTATGTAATCTATAATTTGGAAAAACTTCCTTACTTGAACAAAGAGAAGGCAATGTTTGATGAAGAGCCTTCCTTCTATTGCGGAAAAGAAATCACGGCACCACTTTTTGGCGTTGACGATACACGCTGCTTTGTGGTGACAGAAGAAATAAAAAATGCTATTATGCAAAACAACATCTCAAATGTCTATTTTGAGGAATCCTTTCTTTGTACGGAAAAAGAATACGAAGTCTGGCATAATTCTCAAAAATAATCATTAACGAGAGGATTGTATGCCCAGATTTTTTTTAGAAAACACTTTGGCAACAACAATGACACTCCTTCAAAATAGAAATAAATGGTTACGTATTATAATTTAACCCACCGTTTTAAAAGAAGTATGGTGGAAATTACTTCTGAAACTGATTATGGGATGTTACGACATTATCTTGACCCTCTTCAAAATGAAAGGCTTCCTGATGATGTCAAATTTGAAATCGCATCTGGAAATAGATGCTATGATATAATTCGTCTATATGAACGTGGAGAAGAGTTTTATTCTAAAAAAATCATTGAGGTGCTGTCACAGTTTGTTGACATGACTGAAAAATGTTATCCAATCATAATTGATGGCGTTGAGGAACAATATTATGTTGTAAATAATTTGGAAGCTTGTCCTTTCCTAAATAGAAACGAAAGTATATCTATAGATGATCCATGTTTCTTGGAAGTGCAAGACACGCCACTTCACATCTTTGGTGTAGAAAACACTTCGTTTGTGATAGTGTCAGAAGAGATCAAAAATGCACTTTTGAAAAAAAAGATTTCAAACATCCTGCTTACGGAATCTTTTGGCTGTACAAAAGATGAGTACAACAAAATAAAGAAAATGAAATTTAAACCTAAAGTTAGATTTTACACGGAAAAATGAGGAAGGAGTACAAGCACTTAAACAGCCTCGTCAGCATACAGTTCACCAACGGCAACGTGACCAAGTACGTATACAGCGCCACGGGCGAGAAGCTTCGCGTCGTGTACCAGACGGCGGTGCCGAACATCAGCGTGGCCATCGGCGGCAGCAGGGAGCTGGCACCCTCGGAGATTCAATATGCGGACTCCACCGACTATCTGCTCGGCGGCAGTTTGACGCTTAAGAACGGGCGCATCGACAAGTACCAGTTTGGGGAGGGCTACTGCCAGGCGGCCAGGCGCAACGCCACGCAGGACAGCTTCACCTTCCTCTACTACGACCGCGACCACCTGGGCAACATCCGGCAGGTGACGAAGGACGACGGCACGCAAAGCGGGAAGGTCGTCCAGAGGATGGACTACTACCCCTTCGGGGCGCAGCTCTGCGACGGCACCACGGACGGCGACTACCAGCCCCGCAGGTACAGCGGCAAGGAGATGGACCGCATGCACGGCCTGAACACCTACGACTACGGCGCTCGCCAGTACAATCCCGTCACAGCCCGCTGGGACAGGGTGGACCCACTTAGTGAGAAGTACTACGATGTGAGTCCGTATGCGTATTGTGGGAATAATCCTGTCATCAGGATTGATAAGGACGGTCGTTTTTGGGACACTATATTTGATGTGGTTTGTCTGGCCTATGACGTGATAGAAGCTGGATACCAATATTGTACGACAGGTAGAGTCAGCAATACTACGAAGGCGGCCATGAGTGCTGATTTCGGTGCTTTATTTCTCCCAGGAATTACAGGTGCAGGAACTATAGTAAGAGCAACAAAGAAAACCGCAGATGTTAGTATAAAATCAAGTGGCGTTTTAATGAATTCTTCTAAAAGTATTGGAGAATTCTCAAAAACAATTAGACCAAATAATGGGTTGGCAAAACCACACGGAGGCGAGGTTCATAATACCCAAATAGATAAACTGATTGAAAAGTTGAAAAATGATGAAAGCGTTCAACATATCAGGAAAACCCAGAAACAGGTTGACAATAATGGCGTTGTTGTAGGGAATAATCGCCCAGATGTTCTATTTGACAAAGACGGAGTTCATACGAATGTGGAATTTGACACAAAAAAATCAAGTTTAGAAAAACATAAGAAAGTAGATACAGATAATGATCCTAATGCGAGAAACAAGTTTTACCTAATTAAATGATTTGCTTATGACACAAAAGTTTCTGAGTTTAGAGTTGTCAATATTTGAAGGGTGCCGTTTCCCCTTGTTTGTTGATATAATAAAAGAAATATATGATTCGGAATTAAGACAGAAGAAAAGTGTAATCTATACGAATAAAGTGAATTTAGACGAATACCTAATACCAACCTATGGAGAATTCCCCAAATTCTCATGTTGGGAAAATCGTAATTATCCAAATAAAGTGTTTTTAATCTCAAGTGATGATAAAAGTACATTGGCACATGTCATACATAAAAAAGCAGGAGGGGATTATATAAGGGTTCTCATGTCAGGCAATGGAATACAATTCCCCGCATTTCATTTTCACTATTCTGATTCATGTTTTAATGACAGGGATATTCTTGCTTACAAAGAAGACAAGTGGGTATTCTTTGAAAAAGGCACTCCTTTAGATATAGAAAATACAAATTACTATAAAAACAGACTAGTTAAAAACAGACTAAATAGTGATATAATTGAAGAGTATCTTCTAAGGTTGGGCATTAACATGTGGGATGTTGATGGATGCATTGATAATATCATTACTTATGAGCAAAATGCATGGTAAATGAGATTTTATAAACAGCTTATTGCCATCGTCGTGCTGCTTGTGATGCTGCCAGCCCCAACGCTGGCACATGACGCATCGCGAAACCATGTCAAGAGTGCCGACTCCATTGACTACCTCCTCGGTGGCAGTCTGACGCTGAAGAACGGGTGCATCGACAAGTACCAGTTTGAGGAAGGCTACTGCCAGGCGGCGAGGCGCAGCGCCACGCAGGACAGCTTCACCTTCCTCTACTACGACCGCGACCACCTTGGCAACATCCGGCAGGTGACGAAGGACGACGGCACGCAAAGCGGGAAGGTCGTCCAGCGGATGGACTACTACCCCTTCGGCGCGCAGCTCTGCGACGGCACCACGGACGGCGACTATCAGCCCCGCAGGTACAGCGGCAAGGAGCTGGACCGCATGCACGGCCTGAACACTTACGACTACGGCGCACGCCAGTATGACCCGGCACTTGCCCGATTCTGAAAATTGGCAATATTTGGATTTCCCGAGTTGTGAATTTTACATTGAGAATGCCGATACAGACGATATCATTCCGGCAGAATTCAACTCTTCCGGAGAATTCATTAAAAAGAGGAATGAATTTCTGGCTGACGAAGAGAATTCTTACACAATTCGTTCTAGTACGATTAAAATGACAGAAGCATTTTACGAGAAGAAACTAGACCTGTTTATGATAGATATATGTGATCGTAATTGGTATGTCAGTGAAAGATTCGTTGATGGGTACTATAAAAACAAGTTTACAGGACTTGAATTTGAACCTGTTGACATCTAAAAAACATTAGAATGTTTTTATCAGAAAGGACTATATGTTGCAGAAAAGAATCCAGACGGGTCTGTGTCAGTTATGAGGGATAGAATATCTATAAGTACATATGTGAAAGCTAAAGAGAAATTGGATAAGTTGAACGAGAATGGATTTACTCCTGAACGGCAAAAACAAATAGACAAAGCCTATGAGCGAGAAATGTGGAGAATTCAAATAACATGGGGAACTATGAAATGAAAATAGTATTACTCTGTTTCTGCTTTCATTGTGATTACGGTAATCTATGAGCAAAATTGAGGTTAAAAAACATGAAATAGGGCGTAATATCAGAATTATTGTGTAATTTTGGCGCCGGAAAAAAGAAATGGGGTCGTGCCGGGACAGATCGGGATACTCATCAAACAATTCATTGAAAACCGGGAACCATCTCATGCCAATGGCGGGCCACTAACCAAGCTTTGATTCATTGCCGGTGGATTACAAAGGCGGAGAACTCCCATAACCTGTAATAAAGGAGTTTTCATCACATCGCTGGTACGACCCTTCTTTTTTTGAATGTTGGCAATTGAATTGATTGATTGAATATGTTTTCTGGCATCATCGAAGAGTTCGCTACTGTAGTAGCCATCAAAAAAGACAGGGACAACATCGATTTCACCCTCACCTGCTCGTTTACAAATGAATTGAAGATTGACCAGAGTGTGGCCCACAACGGCGTGTGCCTCACGGTGGTGGCCATCGACGGCAACAACTATGTGGTGACGGCGATGAAAGAAACCCTCGACCGCTCGAACCTGGGGCTGCTGCACGTTGGCGACAAGGTGAACGTGGAGCGCTCGATGCTGATGAACGGCCGGCTGGACGGACACATCGTGCAGGGACACGTGGACATGACCGCCACCTGCACGGCGAAGAGCGATGCCAACGGCAGTTCCTATTTCACCTTTGAATATCCCTACGATGCAGAGATGGCCCGTCACGGCTATTTTACGGTTGACAAAGGCAGCGTCACGGTGAACGGCGTGTCACTCACCGTGTGCAATCCCACCAAGAGCAGCTTCCAGGTGGCCATCATCCCCTACACCATGGAGCACACCAACTTCCAAGACATCAATGTGGGCACGGTGGTCAACATCGAATTTGACATTCTGGGCAAATACATTGCACGCCTGAGCCAACTGTAGCTACTGGTCGGGGTTCTCAACAAAGCCTTGGTATTCGGGTGCGAGAGAGGACATCACCGCATCGTAGGATTGTGAAAGCGTGGCTTGGATATTGTCGGTTCCCTGTCCAACAGGATAGACGGGTTGATGGATGGTGAGCCGAAGCGGATGCCAGGAAACGAAATGGCCGTCGCGCATTCGCGGCATGATGTCGAAAGAGCCGTTGATGGTCATCGGGACTACGGGCAACTGCAACTCGTCGGCCAAGGCGAAGGCACCACGCTTGAACACTCCCATGTGGCCAGTGAATGTGCGGGAACCTTCGGGAAACACCACCACACTGATACCCCCCTGCAGCGTGCGGCGAGCATCGTCGTAGGTCTTCTTGATGCGGCTGGCACCACGCTTGTCCACAAAAATCTGCTTGCTCTTTGCGCAAGCCCAGCCCACGAAAGGCATCTTGCGCAGCGACTGCTTCATCATCCATTTGAAGTTGCGCCCCAGGTGCCCATAGATGAGGAAGATGTCGAAAGCCCCCTGATGATTGGCCACGAAGACGTAGCTCTGACCTTTCTCTAAATGCTCACGTCCTTCCACCTTCACGGGAATGAGCAGCAGCCACAGAATGACGCGGCCCCACCAATGCCCAGGATAGTATCCAAAGAAATGACCCCCTCCGAGCGAGCAGCCGATGACGACCGTCAGCGCTGTGATAATGGTGGCTATGATGCCCAGGGGCAGGGCTATCAGCAACTGGTATGCACGATAAAGATACTTCATCCTATTTCCTTATTTCTTAATTCGTAATTCTCCTCAACGTGATGACGGCAATCTCGGGCTTCACCCCGAAACGGAAGGGAATGACGCCACCCAATCCCTTGGTGACATAGAGGGCGCGGTCGCCAGCATAATACATGCCCTGATACTCCTTGTACATGAACATGGCAGGCGACAGGCCAAAGAGAGAAAATTGGCCGCCATGGGTGTGACCGCTCAGGGTGAGCTGTGCGTGGCAGTGTGGCAGAATCTTGCGCCGCCAAGCGGTGGGATCGTGTTCGAGCATCACCACAAACTCATTGCGGCTCACGCCATAAAGCGCGCTGCTGATGTTGCCCAATTGCGGGAAACGCCCCTCGCCATCATTCTCCAAGCCAGCGATGACGATGCTTGCCGAGTCACGCCGGATGCGGAAACGGCTGTTCATCAATAATCTCCACCCCATGTCGGTTTGATAACCCTCGGTGTTTCCCTGGTTGGTTCCGATGGCTATGGCATCGGTAAGCCCGGTGTACATGGTATAGTCGTGATTTCCCAGAATACTGACCACGCCATCGGGGGCTTTGATGCGACTCAAGATGGGCTTGGCGGCCAGAATCTCGTCGGGTTCTTTGTTCTGCAGGTCGCCGGTGAACACCACCAGGTCGGCATTCTGGGCGTTGATGCTGTCGACAGCCCTTTGCAGGATGGCCTCACGGCTGCCCGTATAGCTACCCACATGGGCATCGCCAAAATGCACGATGCGATAGCCGTCGAAGGCTTCGGGCAAATCGCGGCTGGCAAACTCCAGATGCACCACCTCCAGCTGTCCGAACCCCACGTAGGTGCCCCACAGGAACACGCCCCACAGCAGCAACAACGGCAGTGCCAGCAGCCAGCGTTTCCAGCGGCGCCGACGGATGCGCCTACAAACCACTACCACCAGCAGCGACAACAAAGCCAAGCACCCCCACCCTATATAAATATAGGTGTCGGGCTGGAGCAGGATGAACAAAAGCGATGTCATGGATTAACGGAACAAAATGGGTTGGGCAATATAGTTGGAATCTACGATACCATTGTGATAAACCTGATGGCCATTGCAGAGCGTTGTTTCCACTTTCCAATCGAAGGTGCGCCCCTGCACAGGGCTCCACTTGCACTTGCTCTGGATGACGTCGGGCGTAACGGTCCACGGGCTATGAGGACGCACAACAACGATGTCGGCCTTGTAGCCAGGACGGAGGAATCCACGTTGCTGCACGTCGAAGATGATGGCAGGGTTGTGGGCCATCAGCTCCACCATGCGCTCGATGGTGAGCACGCCCTCGTCGACCAGCTGCAACATCGTTACCAGCGAGAACTGCAGCATGGGCATGCCGCTGGCGGCCTTTGCACAGCCCCCCTGCTTCTGTTCCATCAGATGGGGGGCATGGTCGGTGGCCACCACGCTGATGCGACCATCCATGAGCCCATCGCGCAGGGCCTGCTGGTCGATGACACTTTTGATGGCGGGATTCACCTTGATGCGGGCACCCAGCTGCCGATAGTCGACCAGTGAGAAGAGCAGATGCCCCACGGTGGCCTCGGCAGTGATGGTGTGCAAACAGTTGGCGGGCACCATCTCCAGTTCGGCGGCGGTGGATATGTGGGCCAGATGCAGACGCGTACCGTGCTTCACAGCCAGACAAAGAGCCTTGCTGGTAGACTCCAGGCAAGCCTCTTCGCTGCGGATGAGGGGATGCAGCCGAACATCGGGGTCGCTGCCAAACTGCTGCTGATAGTGCTCCATGTTGTGCTGGATGATGGCGGTGTCTTCGCAATGCACCATCAAAGGCAACTGTGCCCGACTGAAGATTTCGTCCAGCACTTCATCACGGTCGACCAGCATGTTGCCCGTAGAACTACCCATGAAGAGCTTGATGCCTGGCACACGGTGAGGGTCCAACTGGTCGAAGAGCGCCACATTGTCGTTGGTGGCTCCGAAGAAGAAGGCGTAGTTGACATGGCTCTTCGCTGCTGCTATCCGATATTTCTCGTCGAGTGCCTCCAGCGTGGTGGTCTGAGGCACAGTGTTGGGCATGTCGAAATAGCTGGTCACGCCGCCCGCTGCCGCCGCACGGCTCTCGCTCTCGATGTCGGCCTTCTCGGTGAGTCCTGGCTCACGGAAGTGCACATGGTCGTCGATGACGCCTGGCAGCACATAGCAGCCCGTGGCATCGATGACGTCGCCGCTCACTTCTATATCAGAATTGGGGGTGATGCTTTCAATCTCTTCCCCATCAATAACAACAGAGCCAACGATGGCACGCCCCTCGTTGACTATTGTTCCTCCTTTGATAATCGTTTTCATGCTATTTCGCTTCTGCCGCTGCGCCGACGGCACTGCTGTCGTCAATCTCGCCCTTCATGCGTGAAAGGATTTCCTTCGCCTTTCCATAGTATTCCCTCACATAACGGTCGTTCTTGAACTTATCCGAGGCCTTGCCCATGATTTCCTCAATCTGGGGCGTCAACACAGGATAAGGAAAACCCGACGTGAGTATTTGGAAGGCACAGGGACCCAGCACATTGTCGAGGTTGGCGAGAATGAAGCAGGTTTCCAGACTGTCGATTTGTGCCAGCAGCACGCCCTCTTCCACCGAGAGCTTGCTGACGATGGTCTGCTCGTCGACGCCCTCAAGCAGCATCTGAATCTGCTTGTGTCCCAGCTCTCCGCGTTGGTTTTGCAACTGTATCAGCTTGTCGAGATACTCGTAGAGCATGTCGTTCATGGGCGAACCGCTCACCTTGTGCCCCGTCTTGTCGATGTTCACCAGGATGTCGCCCTTCTCAATCACGATGGGAATACCGCTTTCGGCCACCGAGAGCATAGCCAGGCGGGTGGTGTCGAGCTTGCCAGTAAAGCCGAAGGAGCCGTGCACCACTTCGCACGAGTCGATATTCTTAATGTCGTCGCCCATCATCACTTTCAGATAGAGCTTGCTGCCGTCGAGCACCGACACCGACGATGATCCTTGTATGTTGTACGACTCAGTATATTGCTCGGCACACGAATAAACCACGAGTGCCGCCAACACGAAGAACGAGTATGACAATTTGTTCATAGACATGTTTTAGCTTTTGCTTATGCGATGCAAAAGTACAACGTTATCTTGAACTATGAAAAAAAATTTGCGCAATTTAAGCAAATGCCCCTTTCTTTTAGCGTTTTTTTGCCTCTTTCTCCAGTTCTGCATCTATTCTATACACCGTATATAGCTGCAGGAAAGCGGCGATGAGCAGCCCAATCACCCAATTGTTGTGGATATAGCGCAGCCAGGTGAGGTGTTCCAGGCCAAAGGGGTTGCCACGGTCGGCAAACATCAATGCAGCGACGAGGATGAGCAGGATGTCGCTGATGAGCATGATACGGCGAAGGCGCTGGATGGTCAGGTTCTGCCCTTCGTAGCGCTGCTGCACCTGCATGGCCACGAAAGCCAGTGCACCCACGGCGAACACATAGGGTGCCAGCGCGGGTGCAGCCATGCCCATCACCGCACCAACCAGCATCAGCACGGCACCAATGCAATAGATGATGCCCTGCAGCTTATTCAACGGTTTCATCTTCGAGTGATATTTCGGTAATGGGTTCGTCGTCGCTGAGCACAAACACATCCTCGTCGTCGGCACGCATAAAATAGCGTTCACGCCCCACCCGCTCAATGGCTTTCGGGTCGGTCTGCAGTTTGTACACCTGCTCTTGGTTGGCCTTCGTGGCGGCGATGTTGATGGCCACGTCGCGCTTCAGTTCGTTGATGCGCTGCTTGTTGCGCAGATGGGCCACCACGCTGTTGTCGCCCAGGAAACCCACCACCAGGATGCCTATCACCAGCGTGATGATGTATTTGTTGTACTTCATGTGCAGAAAGTGCTTCACACCGCTGCCCACTTTTTTCACGATTTCTTTTGCTTTCATTTTCTTTGATTATCACATTGCCTGTCTATATAAGCTCCCCTCCCGCACGGGAAAGGCTACGGGTAGGCGAGCCTTGCTCGGGAATGGGGGTGGGGGTGGGTTTTATGCTATGACCAAGTCGAATGCCTCCTGCATCTTCCCCACTACCTTGTTTTGCTCTTTCATCAGTTCCAGCTGCTCGCTGCGCGTCAGAATCTTCTGGTTTGCCAAGTGCTCTGCCACCTTCAGGCTCAGCGTGATGGCGCTGTTGTGCAGATGCTGTTTCAGCGTGGCCACGATGCTGCCCTTGATGGTTTCCATCTCGGTTTTGATGATTTCGTTTGGCACCAGCAGCTCAACGGCTGGCATCGCAGCTATCACAGGGTTCATGTTCTTCATGCGCGACGCAATGCCGCTCAGATGTTGGGGCATGCGTATGCACATCGACATCCACTGCAGCTCCAGTTCCTCCTGTGTGAATTCATGCTGCTCCTGCTTGGCGTCGACATCGTTGGCACCAGGCGTGCCTGGCAGGATTTGCATCTTGGTGGGTTTCGACTGCTGTCGCAGGTTTCCCCACGAGCTGGTGATGCCCGATAGCCGTTGCCTCGGTGACTTCTGCGCGGCGGTGGCTGGGCTGGTGGGAGCGGTACTGCTCGCCACCGTGGGAGCTGTCGTCGTTTCCTCTTGTTTCTTTTCTGCAACCGCGGCTACCTGCGGGGCCGACTTCACTTCGGGTTGCATAGATGGCTTCACCCCCTTCGGCATCACCTGGGGCGCCATCAGTCGTCTGAACAGGGTTTTCAGTTGTCGGGGCTTGCGCCCCGCGCTGCCTTCCTCGTCGGGCTGCGTGATCTGTGCAATCTCAATGAGCGTCAGCTCCACCAGCAGCCGTTTGTTCGACGACTGTCTGTAGGCAATGTCGCACTGGTTCATCAGCCTGAGTGCCTGGTAGAGGAAGCGTGTGTCGGCCCTGCGAGCCTGCTCGGTGTAGCGCTGGCGCTGCTGGTCGCTCACCTCCAGCAGAGGCAGTGTCTGCGGGTCGCGAGCCATCATCACGTTGCGCACGTGCTTGGCCAGTCCCTGCACCAGCAGCCCACCATCGAAGCCCTTGCCGATGATGTCGTTCAGCAGCACCATCAC
The DNA here is from genome assembly GCA_017619275.1 of Prevotella sp. Taxonomy (GTDB): domain Bacteria; phylum Bacteroidota; class Bacteroidia; order Bacteroidales; family Bacteroidaceae; genus Prevotella. The sequence continues at coordinate 12,255 of JAFZSR010000003.1, forward strand.
CTCGGCCACCTTGTTCAACAGGGCCAGGTCGACGATGCGGAAGTAATACTCCGAGTCGAGCACGTTCAGGTCTTCAATCACCTTCTCATAGGTGATGTTGCCCTGGCAGAACGAGGCGGCCTGGTCGAAGATGCTCAGGGCGTCGCGCATGCCGCCGTCGGCCTTCTCGGCTATCACGGCCAGTGCTTCCTCCTCATACTGTATACCCTCCTTCTGTGCCACGCTCTTCAGGTGCTCAATGGTGTTCTGCACCGTCATCCGCTCGAAGTCGTATATTTGGCAACGGCTCAGGATGGTGGGCAGAATCTTGTGCTTCTCGGTGGTGGCCAGGATGAATATCACATGTGCGGGCGGCTCTTCGAGCGTCTTCAGGAAGGCGTTGAAGGCTGCCGTTGAGAGCATGTGCACCTCGTCGATGATGAACACCTTGTAGCGGCCCACCTGCGGCGGTATGCGGGTCTGCTCCATCAGCGTCTTGATGTGCTCCACCGAGTTGTTCGAGGCGGCGTCGAGTTCAAAGATGTTCAGCGAGCGCTGCTCGTTGAAGCTCTGGCAGCTCTCACATTCGCCGCAGGCCTCCCCCTCGGCCGTGGGGTGCTGACAGTTGATGGCCTTGGCAAAGATGCGGGCGCAGGTGGTCTTGCCCACGCCTCGCGGCCCGCAGAACAAGTAGGCATGCGCCAGCTTGCCGCTCTTCACCGCATTCTTCAGCGTGGTGGTCAGTGTCGCCTGCCCCACCACGGTGTCGAAAGTCATCGGGCGGTACTTGCGCGCCGAAACTATATACTCCATAAATTGTAGGTTTCTGTTTTCAGGGTACAAAGTTAATGCTTTTTTGCCAAATACTGAAAGATTTGTCGGAAAAAAAAGACAACGTTTTGAAGAATAAAAACACCGAACAAAATCTCGATTGCGGGACGGAAAAAAATCTCGATGAGATTTTTTCAAAAGTCGTTAACTTTTTTCAAAAAATCGTTACCAAAATTTTGGAAGTCGCCATGCTCGTATATAAGCTCGGCCAGATTTGCCATTTTTGAAGGCCTGGCCCCATGTTCGGCTGGATTTTAAAAAAACAAGGCGCAGCCACTCCCCTCCCTTCAAGGGGAGGGGCAGGGGTGGGGTCTGTATATTCTTCATTTGCAGGAATTTAGAGATCCCACCCCTATCCCCCTCCCCTTGAAGAGAGGGGAGTGGCTGCGCGTAGTTTATATAAAAATACGGTCGGATTGCAAAAATGCAAATCCGACCGAATGTAAAGGTCTGGCCGAGTGTCGTTGCAGCGGGCTTTACACCAGATACTGGTCGCTGATGCTCTCGTTGCCGAGTGTCGTTGCAGCGGGCTTTACACCAGGTACTGGTCGCTGATGCTCTCGTTGTCGATGACGCGGCGGATGGTTTCGGCAAACATGTCGGCGACGCTGATCTGCTTCACCTTGGCACAGCGCTGGGTGTAGGGAATGCTATCGGTGAAGACTATCTCGGTGAGGGCCGACTCCTGCACGCGCTCGCTGGCTGGGCCGCTCATCACGCAGTGGCTGGCGCAAGCACGCACGCTCTTTGCACCCGAAGCAATCATGAGGTCGGCAGCCTTGGTGATGGTGCCTGCGGTGTCGACCATGTCGTCGACGATGACCACGTTCTTGCCTTCCACATCGCCGATGATCTGCATCGTGGCCACCACATTGGCGCGGGCACGCGTCTTATTGCAGAGCACGAGCGGACAGCCCAGGTACTTGGCGTAGGTGTTGGCACGCTTGGAACCGCCCACGTCGGGCGAGGCGATGACAAGGTCGTCGAGCTTCAGGCTCTGCAGATAGGGCAGCAACACGCCTGAGGCGTAGAGATGGTCGACGGGCACATCGAAGAACCCCTGTATCTGGTCGGCATGCAAGTCCATGGTGATGACGCGGTTCACTCCCGCCACGCTGAGCAGGTCGGCCACGAGCTTGGCTCCGATGGAGACGCGGGGCTTGTCCTTGCGGTCTTGGCGAGCCCATCCGAAATAGGGCATGACGGCGTTGATGGTGCGTGCCGACGCGCGCTTGGCTGCATCAATCATGAGGAGCAGCTCCATCAGGTTGTCGCTGGTGGGGAAGGTGCTCTGCACCAAGAAGATGTCGCGTCCGCGGATGCTTTCTTCATAACTCACGGCAAACTCGCCGTCGCTGAATTTTGTCATTTGCATCTTGCCGAGCGGACATCCCAGGCTCTGGCAGATTTTTTCGGCCAAATATCTCGTGGCGGTGCCCGAGAAGACCATGTAGTTGTGGGTGTTCATGACGTAGATATGGAGTTTATGAAACAGCTTTCTGCAATTTTCGGAAATGGGAGATGAGGTCCTTGAAGTCCTGCCCTTGGTGGATGTTGAACCGATTCCACAGGTCGCCACAAACAACGACGCCTCCAAAGCCTATGTCGGCCATGAGGCGTATGTTGTCGAGGCAGACCCCTCCCAGGGCGTAGACGTGGCGGTCGATGAGTCCCTGCCTCGAGGCGGCCTTCAGCTCGTCGATGGTGAACGACTGGCGGTCGGCAGGGTTGGAGTGGCTGTCGAAGATGGCCTTCAGGAACACATAGTCGGACTTCTTCTTGGCCTGCCGCAGCTGGTCGATGGCGGTACAGGTGCGGCTGAAGTGCCCCCGATAGCCATAGGGCAGCTCCATCTCGGGCTCTTCCAGATGAATGCCGCGCAGCCCATACTCTTGGCACAGGTAGAAATGGTGGTGAACGGTGATGCGGCGGTAATAATCTTCGGGCAGCAAGGACAACAGACGCTCGCTGTAGACGGGTTCGGATGCTGGTTTGAACAGATGCAATCCCTCCATACCCTCCTCGAAGAGTGTGGTGAGAATCTTGTCTTCCTCCACGAAGAACGTGGACTTAGTCATGATGATGAGTTTCATCTGCGTGCTTTTAGCGGTGCAAAGTTAATCAAAAGATGGCAGACGAGCAAAGAAAATCGAATTTTTCTTTTGCCAATCGCACACTTATTCGTAACTTTGCACAGTTGAAACTATACTATACTTATTATTAATAATGTGTATATGACCTACAAAAAGCTATTCTTGCTTGTCACGATGCTGCTGACTTTGACCAACACCAAGGCCGGCAGTCTGGATGACATCCGCCAAGCCCTGGAACAATCGTCGCAAGAACAAGTGCAAGAGAAGGTTTACGTGCACACCGACAACCAGTGCTATTTCGTAGGCGACACGCTGTGGTACAAGGCCTATGTGGTGCGAGCCGACAACCTGCAGCCCACCGACATGAGCCGTCTGCTCTATGTGGAGCTGCTCTCGCCCGACGGGCTGTTGGTTGAGCGCCAGACCATCATCGTGAGTCCAACGGGCTACACCTGCGGGCAGTTTGCCCTCACCGACTCGCTCTATTCGGGCTATTACGAGCTGCGGGCCTACACCCGCTGGATGCTGAATTTCAACGTGGGGCACCACTATTATCGGCGCGACGAGACGTGGTGGTTCTACAACCGCCAGATGGCCGCCGACTACTTCCGCACGTGGGATGGGCTCTACAGTAGGGTGCTGCCCGTCTACAGCAAGCCCGACGAGCCTGGCGACTACGACGCCCGCCGCATGTACCAACGCCCCAAGACGCGAATGCCCAAGAAGAAGAAGGACGACCTGCAGGTGAGCTTCTATCCCGAAGGCGGCCACCTCATCGACGGCATTGAGAACCGCGTGGCCTTCGAGGTGACCGACCAGCACGGCGAGGCGGTGAACATCCGAGGAACCATCGACATCGGCGGCAAGAAAATCAACATCGCAACGGAGTACATGGGCCGCGGCGTGTTCAAGGTGACGCCCCACGGCCATCGGCTCAGCGCCAGCTTCAACTGGCACGACAAGGAATGGAGCGCCAAGCTGCCCAAGCAGGAGAGCGCCGGCGCCGCCCTGCGACTGGACGGCAACCAGCTCACCATCGCCACCGCCCAGCTTCCGCCTGGACGTGAGTATGCCGTGAGCATCCTCTGCCGAGGGTCGCTGAAGCACTTCTTGCCCGTGAGCCTGGAGAGCACCGGCTCCACCACCATCACCCTCCCACTGCAGGACCTGCCTTCGGGCGTTGCCGACATCACCCTGTTTGATAGCGACGGGCAGATACTGGCCGACCGCCTGTGCTTCGTGAACAACCACGAGCACGACGACGCCATCATCAGCGCCGACATGGTGGCCAACACCACCTACGCCCCCTACGAGCACATCACGCTGCCCATCGAGCTGAAGGGCGTGGACAAGCCCACCAACTTCTCGCTCGCCATCCGCGACACCTATACCGACGAGCCTACCTACGACAACGGCAACCTGATGACCGACCTGCTGCTCTCGAGCGAGCTGCGCGGCTTCATCGCCTACCCCGCCCACTATTTCGAGGCCGACGACGACGTGCATCGCCACCACTTGGACATGCTGATGATGGTGCAGGGATGGCGCAAATACAAATGGGAAGAGCTGGCTGACACCGCCCGCCAGATGCGCTATACCCCCGAGACCACGCTCACGCTCGAAGGCTCGGTCTACAAGATGCTGTCGATCTATCCTGTGGAGCCCGACGAGGTGGAGAGCTGGCAGGACGGCGTGGGCATGGTGGGGCGCAAGGGCAACGTGGATGCCGACGGCGAACTGAGCGACCCATGGGCCGACACAGCCGACAACGAGGGACTGGTGACAGAAGATGTGGGCGGCTCGTCGTCGTACACCGAGATTGGGGCCATCGAATACGGCAACCTGCGCAATGCCAACGACGAGTTGGGCGTGAACCACAGCGGCTTGAAACGCGAGGTGATGGTCGAGGCCGAGCTGTCGGTCAACGGGCAGTTTGCCGGTTCGGTACAGAAGACGCAGGGCGGGCATTTCCTCTTCGAGATTCCTCCCTTCTACGGGCTGGCCTATCTCAACATGAAAGCCTATCGTGAGCAAGACAGCATCAAGAAGAACATGCTGTCGCGCAAAGACAAATACGTGCTCGACGAAGAATCCTTCCCCGACTTCTACGTGAAGCGCGACGTGTTCTTCCCCATGTTCACCCACGACTACACCTACTACGAGAAGCATCAGCCCGAATGGACCGAGGAGATGCTCCTCGACACGCTGTCGGAGCTGTCGATGGAGAACGACGTGCACCAGCTGGGCAATGTCGACGTGCGAGGACACCGCCGTGGCCGCCGCGCCATCGACTGGAAGAAGCCCGCCTACGTCGTCGACGCCTACGACCTCTACAACGACATCACCGACCGCGGGCTCAGCTTCGGCAAGCTCGACATGCGCCAGTTCCCCGTGCAGGTGTGCAAGTACCTCTTCGGCAACATGAACCGCCCCGTGAGCTACAACGTCGACGGACGCCTGGAGGGACACACCTACTACCGCAACTATTCGCCCTTCACCGACAGCGAGAGCGAGGCTGAGGCCGCTGGCTTCTTCCGAGCCAACCGCACGTCGCAATACGTCTACAACCAACTGAAGCTGAAGCGTCTGCAGAACATTCGCGTCTTCACCGACTACGAGCCGCGCACCGAGGACTCGACGATGGTCTACGAGAGCCATTCGCCCGACGCCACCGTCGACCTGGAGCTCATTCCCAACGATGGCGTGCAGCCCTCGTTCCGCGACCGTCACATCGTGTTCCGTGGCTTCAACCTCCCCGAGCAATTCTACCAGCCCGACTATAGCGACAAACCCGTGGGCGACAAGCCCGACGACTACCGCCGCACCCTCTACTGGAACCCCAACGCGGTGTGCGACGAGGAGGGGCGCTTCACCGCCTCGTTCTTCAACAACGGCAAGGAGACCCGCATCAGCATGTCGGCGGCAGGCATCGACCACAACGGTCGACTCATGCACAGCAAATGAAACTAGTTGGGGAGTTAAAGGAGTCAAAGGGAGTTATAGGGGAGTTAAAGGGAGTTATAGGGAGTTAAAAGACAATAGCTCTTCTCTTGAAGTCCCCGCTCCTTAGGTGTTCAGAGGTTGAAAGGTAACGTCCTTTAACTCCCCCATAACTCCCCCATAACTCCCCCATAACTCCCATAAATAAAAACATTCTGAAATGGACGAAAAGCAACGGATAGAACAACTGCGACGCGAGCTACACGAACACAACTATCGCTACTATGTGCTGAACCAACCCACCATTGGCGACCAGGACTTCGACATGCTGATGCACGAACTGCAACAGCTGGAGCAGCGCCATCCCGAACTGTTCGACCCCAACTCGCCCACCCAGCGCGTGGGCAGCGACATCTCCACCGAGTTCGTTCAGGTGGCGCATCGCTACCCCATGCTCTCGCTGGCCAACACCTATAGCGCCGACGATGTCAGGCAGTGGTACGACAGCGTGAAGAAGGGCCTGGGCGGCGAAGATTTCGAGGTGTGCTGCGAGTTGAAGTACGACGGACTGAGCATCTCGCTCACCTACGTCGACGGGCGCCTCACCCAGGCCGTGACCCGTGGCGACGGTGTGCAGGGCGACGACGTGACCCGCAACGTGAAGACCATCCGTGCCATCCCCCTCGTACTGCCCGGCCAGGGCTATCCCCACGAATTTGAGATTCGCGGCGAAATCCTGATGCCTTGGACCTCGTTTGAACGGCTGAACAAAGAGCGCGAGGCTGCCGAGGAACCTCTCTTTGCCAACCCCCGCAATGCCGCCAGCGGTACGCTGAAGAGTCTCGACTCGGCCGTGGTGGCCAGCCGTCAGCTCGACGCCTACCTCTACTATCTCCTGGGTGAAGAGCTGCCCGCCGAGGGGCACTTCGAAAACCTGCAAGCCGCCCGCCAGTGGGGGTTCAAGATTAGCGAGGGCATGAAGAAAGTACATTCGGTCGACGAGGTCTTGGACTACATCAACTACTGGGACACCGAGCGCAAGAACCTTCCGGTAGCAACAGACGGCATTGTGCTGAAAGTGAACGCCCTTCGCCAGCAGAGAGCCCTCGGTTTCACAGCCAAGAGCCCCCGTTGGGCCATCGCCTACAAGTTCAAGGCCGAACGCGCTTGCACCGAGCTGCTGGAGGTGACCTATCAGGTGGGGCGCACCGGCGCCGTGACGCCTGTGGCCAACATGGTTCCCGTGCAGCTGGCGGGCACCACCGTGAGGCGTGCCACGCTGAACAACGAGGACTTCATCCGCTCGTTCGACCTTCACATCGGCGACCACGTCTTCGTCGAGAAGGGCGGTGAAATCATCCCCAAGATTGTGGGTGTCGACATCGCCCAACGCCCCATCATCGCCCAGCCCGTGCAGTTCATCAAGCGATGCCCGGAATGTGGTACTATTTTGATGCGTTATGAGGGAGAAGCGGCATGGTACTGCCCCAACGATGCAGGTTGCCCGCCACAAATCAAAGGACGCATCGAGCACTTCATTGCCCGCCGAGCCATGAACATCGACTCGCTGGGGCCAGAGACTGTCGACGAGTACTACCGCCGCGGACTCATCCACAACGTGGCCGACCTCTACGACATCGAGGTGCAGCAAATCAATGGCGACGGCTCGCGCACCAAGTCGGCACAGCGCATCGTGAACGGCATCGCTAAGTCGAAGGAGGTGCCCTTCGAGCGTGTGGTGTTCGCCCTAGGCATCCGCTTCGTGGGCGAGACCAGCGCACGTCTGCTGGCACGCCATTTCAAGTCGATGGACGCGCTGATGCAAGCCATGATGGAAGAGCTGCAGGAGGTGGAGGGCATCGGCCAGGTGATGGCGCAGAGCATCATCAACTATTTCCACAACGACGCCAACCGCCGCATCGTGGAGCGTCTGCGAGGCTACGGACTGCAGTTTGCCCTCTCCCCCCAGCAGACGGCTCAGCAGAGCACCCGCCTGGCAGGGCAGAGCATCGTCATCAGCGGCGTATTCCAGCACCACTCTCGCGACGAGTACAAACTCATCATCGAGCAGAACGGAGGCAAGAACGTGGGCAGCATCAGCGGCAAGACCAGCTTCATCCTGGCGGGCGACAACATGGGTCCATCGAAGCTGGAGAAGGCTCAGAAGCTGGGCGTGAGAATCGTGAGCGAGGAAGAATTCCTCGGCATGATAGAATAGGACAAAATTATCCAACATTATTCATAACTAAAACCCGACAAACTATATGTTACACATCCACGAAGAAGCCGCACGCTGTCTTTTGTGCGACGACGCCCCCTGCACCAAAGCGTGCGCCACGGGCAATCCGGCACGTGCCATCCGTGCCATCCGGTTCGACAACGAGAAGAATGCCTGGCAATGGGTAGAGGGCTGCAGCCCGGCCGACCTAGAACGGGCCGAGCAAGCCTGTATCCACTACGACCAGCCCATCCGTATCAGGGAGATGTTGCAACAGCTCCCCCACCCCGACCCCGCAGCGAAGGCCGAGAAGAGCCTGGCCATCACCTTCTGCGGCATACCTTGCGAGAGCCCGTTCTTCCTCGCCTCGTCGGCCGTCTGCACCAACTACGAGATGGTGGCGCGCGCCTTCGACATGGGCTGGGCAGGCGTGTTCTACAAGACCATCTGCAAGCAGGACATCCGCGAGGTGTCGCCTCGCTTCGACGCCGTGAAGGAAGGCACTTCGTTCGCCGGTTTCCGCAATATGGAGCAGCTCAGCGAGAACCCATACCAGGTTGACTTCGACATCCTGCGCCGCCTCAAGCAGAACTATCCCACCAAGGTGGTCGTGGCCAGCATCATGGGCGAGTTCGAAGAGGAATGGATAGAACTGGCCAAGATGGCCGAGGAGGCCGGTTGCGATGCCGTGGAACTCAACTTCTCGTGCCCACAGATGCGTCTCACCGGCCTGGGAAGTGACATCGGACAGAATCCCGAGCTGGTCACTTTCTATACCGCCTACGTGAAGCGGAGCGTGAAGATTCCCGTCATCCCAAAGATGACACCCAACATCACCCGTATGAGCGAGCCCGCCATGGGCGCCTATTTTGCCGGTGCCGATGCCATCTCGGCCATCAACACCATCAAGAGCGTCACCATGTCGCACGAAGCCAAGGTGAGCGGCAAGCACACCGTCTCTGGCTATAGCGGACGGGCCGTGAAGCCCATCGCCCTGCGCTTCATCCACGAGATGGCCACCAACACCATCATGAAGAACATCGCCCTGAGCGGCATCGGAGGCATCGAGACGTGGCGCGACGCCCTGGAGTTCATACAACTGGGCTGCAGCAATGTGCAGGTGTGCACCGCCGTGATGGAATATGGCTACCGCGTCATCGACGACCTGGTGCTGGGCTTGCAGACCTACATGGCCGAGCGGGGCATCGACCGCCTGGAGCAGCTTGTGGGCGAGCAGCTCCCCCACATGGTGCTGCCCTCCGAACTCGACCGCGAGTCCATCGTCTTTCCCAAGATCGACCGCGAGCGATGCATGGGGTGTGGCCGATGCTATATCTCCTGTCGCGATGGCGGCCACCAAGCCATCACCTTCGAGCAGCGCCAGCCCCGCGTCGTGGGCACCAAGTGCGTAGGCTGCCACCTCTGCCGCCTCGTCTGTCCCACCGGCGCCATACAACTGAGTAAGCGAGTAGCCAAGAAGAAATAACACAGAGCCGTCCCCAGGGCGGCACATTTAATATGCATCCTCCGTTGGTTTTCTTCAAAATAACCAGCTCTGCACCGACGACTTTGCCAGACACTGGGCACACAACGTCAACCTAAAGCAAGGCGCAGCCACTCCCCTCCCTTCCGCTCGGCCCTTTAGGGACGCTTGCTACCAGAGGGACGCAAGAAGGGGAGGGGCAGGGGTGGGGTCTGTATATTCTTCTGCAGCACTAGGGTATGCCCCCCCGGGTCATACCCTAATGTTGTTTTGTGGTTTTGTGGTGTTTTCGTGCGTAACTATGCATAAAACTGCAGACTTACGCTAAACCCCACAAACCAACATTCCAACATTATGCCTATATGCTATATGGCGTTAATTATTATATATATATAATAATTAAAATTATTTTCTACTTGCACAGCCCTGCTCATCCGCTGCTTGGCGAGGTGGGAATATGGTAAATGTTGGAATGTTGGTTTGTGGGGTTTTGCGTAATTACCCAGAAAACTGCATAGTTACGTGCGAAAACACCACAAAAACCCCACAAACCCACATTCCAACATTATGCCTATATGCTATATGGCTTTAA
>JAFZSR010000024.1 GCA_017619275.1 Prevotella sp.
CACCGACTGGACGCAACAGTTCCACTACGGTGCCATACGCGACAACAACACCGCCATGTTCAACCAGCTGGGTCCCGACACGGGTTTCGACAGCATCGGCGAGTTCAACACCGCCCGCGCCATGTCGCGTTTCCTGAACAGGCTGAACATGAAGGGCAAGCTCACGCGTACCATTATTTATACGCTGAACCCCTGCGCCAACGAGGTCATCGCCACCATGCTGGGCAACTTCCAGGGCGGCGAGCCGGGAAAGATTCAGTTTGGCTCGGGATGGTGGTTCAACGACCAGATGGACGGCATGATTCGCCAGATGAACGCTCTCTCGCTGCTGGGACTGCTGAGCCGCTTTGTGGGCATGCTCACCGACTCGCGCTCGTTCCTCAGCTATCCTCGCCACGAGTACTTCCGCCGCATCCTGTGCAACCTGTTGGGCAACGACGTGGAGCGTGGACTGCTGCCCGACGACCGTCAGCTGCTGGGTCGCATGGTGGAGGACATCAGCTACAACAACGCACGCCGATACTTTAAGTTCTACTAAACCTTGCAACGATGAAAAAGATGAGATTGATAGTTGCCGTTGCCTTTGCGGCGATGGCAATAGGAGTGATGGCAGCCGAGAAGCAAACCGCCACCATTGAGCGAATCACCGTGTTCACCAACGGCGCACAGGTGGAGCGCGCAAAGAGCGTCAACCTGGTGGCTGGCGAGCAGGTGGTAACCTTTACCGGAATGTCGCCCTACATGGACACGAAGAGCATGCAGGTGAAAGCCAAAGGGCGCCTGACGGTGCTGGGCGTCAGCCACCGCACCGTGCACCCCGACTCGGCTTTGCAGATGCAGCGTCTGCGCCAGGCCGAAGAGGAGGTGAAGGCTCTGGAGCGTTCCATTCAGCAGATGAAGGACGAGCAGGAGATGCTGGCCGCACAGCTGGAGCTGGTGAAGACCAACTGCTCGGTGGCCAGTCGCACGGTGGCTACGCCGCTGGCCAACATCAAGGAGCTGAACAACTACTACGCCCAGGAGGTGCTTGCCGTGAAGAAGCGCAGCCAGGAGATTGGTGAGAAGAAGCAGAAGCTGGAAGAACAGTTGGAGAAGAAGCAGAATGCCCTCGACTCCATCGGGAAGGTGAAGCTGAAGACCGCCACCGAGATTGACGTGAAGGTGAACGCCCAGCAGGCTGGCCGCGCCGACTTCAACATCACTTACTATGTGAAGAACGCCGGATGGTTCCCCACCTACGACGTGCGCTCGAACAGCACCCGCGAGCCGTTGCAACTGTCGTACAAGGCCAACATCTACCAGAACACGAAGGAGGAGTGGAAGAACGTTCCCGTAGTGCTCTCGTCGGCCAACCCCAATCGCTCGAACATCGCCCCCGAGTTGAAGACCTACTGGCTCGACTTCGGTCTCTCGGCTCCACGCTACGATATAAACGAGGATGGCAGCACCGTGACGGGACGAGTGCTTGATTCCGACGGCTCCCCGCTCATTGGAGCCACTATCCAGGTGAAGGGCACGAAGTTGGGGACTGTGGCCGATGTGGACGGCAACTATTCCATCACCCTGCCTCAGGGCAAGCGCCAGCTCACCTTCTCGTTCGTAGGCTATGAGACGCAGACACGTACCGTCAGCGGAAACACCTTGAACGTGCGAATGAAGGAAGACGAGGCCTTGTTGCAGGAGGTAGTCGTGGCGGGCTATGGCTCATCGAAGAGCAGCCGCAAGCTTGCCCGCATGGCCAACAGCGCCATGCGTGAAGAGCCGATGGTGATGCGCGAGGCAGCGATGGCAACGGATATGGCAGAGATGGAAGAGAGCAGTGTGATGGCTGTGGAGCAGCAGCAGGCCCAGTTCGGCTATGAGTTCGAAATCAAGCAGCTGCTCACGTTGCCCGATGGCGGCAAGACCACCACCACCGAGATAGCCCGCTACGAGCTGCCCGCCAGCTATGAGTATCGCGGCATTCCGAAGATTGACAAGGAGGCCTTCTTGGTGGCCGACGCCACCGACTGGACAAAGCTGAACCTGCTTGAGGGCGAGGCCAACGTCTACTTCGACAACTCATTCGTGGGCAAGAGCATCATCGACCCATCGGTGGCTTCCGACACGCTCCACTTCTCGTTGGGCCGCGACCAAGGCATCCGCATCCAGCGCACCAAGGTGAACGAGCGCTCCACGCGCCGCTTCCTGGGCAGCAACCAGGAGCAGACTTTAACCTGGCGCATCACTGCCCGCAACACCCGCCACGAGCAGGTGGCTCTTGTGGTCTACGACCAGACGCCCATCTCGCGCAACTCCGACATCAATGTCACTGTTGAGGAATTGAGTGGGGGCCAGCGCGACGACAAGACGGGCAAGGTCACCTGGAACTTGCAACTGCAGCCCGGCGAGCAGCGCGAACTGCTCTTGCAATACAAAGTGAAATATCCCAAGAGCCGTAGGCTCAACATTGAGTAGGCCAATCGGCCTACTCTTTTGGTTGCAGAAGTTGGTGGTATTCGTCGAGGTTGTTTAGCAGTCGCACAGCCTCCAGGAACTGCTTGTCGTAGTTCAATCCCGCTTCGATGGCACCCCTCTGATAATAGACTGCCGTAATGATGTCGAGTTCGAGCGTTTGCTGAATAATCTCACGGTGACGGTCGAGCTCGACATCTACTTTATGCTGCAATTTGGCTTGCAGCGCATCGAAAGCGTCGCGGGCATCGTCGTAGAACCCCTCAAACTTGGCCGACTTCACCAGCTCGTCGAACTGCTTGCGACTGATGTCGTCGTAATGGAAGCCACTATCCACCACGCGCTGGCGGAACTCCTGCCAGTCTTGCTCCGTCAGGTGGAACTCGGCGGGTGGGGCTATCTGCGGATGACGGTCGAGATAGTCCACCACATAGTCGAACATCACCTCGGTGCTGTCGAGTCCGCTGGTGGTGAGGTAGTAGACGATGTTGGGCATCGTGTCGTTCTTCACCTCCACGTCGGGCTTGATGCCACCACCGTCGCGCACTTCGCGACCGTTGCGGGTGTGGAAAACGTGTGTGAGCGAGTCAGGAATGCGCTCGGTGTAGCCCGCCCCTTCCTTTCGGTTGTAGTTGATGGCCTGTATGCAACGACCCGAGGGAATGTAGTATTTCGAGGTGGTGATTTTCACGTTGGCGTGATAGGGCAGTTCCAGCGGCACCTGCACCAAGCCCTTCCCGTAGGTCCGCGTGCCCATCACGATGGCGCGGTCCATGTCTTGCAGCGCCCCGCTGGTGATTTCGCTGGCCGACGCCGTCTCACCATTCACCAGCACCACGATGGGCATCACCGTGTCAACAGGTTCCAGACGTGTCTTATAGGTGCGGTTGGCCTGCAGCACCTTGCCACGATTCTCCACCACAGCCTGTCCCTGCGGCACCCAGATGTTCACAATGTTCACGGCCTCCAGCTCGCTGCCACCGCCGTTGCCGCGCAGGTCAAACACCAGCCCCTTGGCTCCCTGCTTCTTCAGCTCGATGAAAGCCCGGCGCACCTCGTGCGAGCAGTTCTCGGTGAACTGTGTAAGACTGATGTAGCCTATGGAGTCGGGGCGCAATCCGTAGTAGGGAATGTCGCTGAACTTGATGTTTCGTCGGGTAATCTTGAACTTCATGTCTTTGCCGGTGCTGGGACGGTTCACCCGCAACACGAAGGTGGTGCCAGGATCGCCGCGCAGGTGGCTGCTCACGTGGTTCACGGTTTTGTCGGTCATCAGCGAGTCGTCGATGTTCAAGATGACGTCGCCCTTGCGAAGTCCTGCCTCGGCGGCGGGCATGCCCTCGTAAGGCTCGTCAATCACCACGCGGCCTTTCTTCAGATGATGCTTCACCAACGCGCCAATGCCAGCATATTTGCCCGTGAGCATCATCTCCAGCTTCTTTGTATCTTCTTCGGGATAGTACTCGGTGTAGGGGTCCAGCGAGCGCAACATGCCGTCGATGGCAGCCTTCATGGTCTGCCCAGGATTGAGCGAGTCCACATAGAACAAGTCCAGCTGGCTGTAGAGCGTGTTCAGTATCTCCAGACTCTTGGCCACCTCCAGGTTGTGGTTCTTGCCCTTCTGCCTCTCCTCGTCGGCGGCGCTACCTTGGCCCAAGGCGCTGGAGCAAAATAGAAAATGACAAATGATAAATGATAAAACCAGTTTATAGTTCATTGTCCAGAATTATATTATGATAGTTCAATGTTCAACGTTCAACGTTCAATGTTCTTGCGTCCCTTCGGTAGCAAGCGACCTAGGTCGAGCGCACCGTTCAATGTTCAATGTTCAATGTTCAACGTTCACCGTTCAACGTTCACCGTTCACCGTGTCTCTGTGCTGCATAGGCGTAGCTGAGCACTACGGCAAATCCCGCCAAGGGGATGATGAAAGGCAGGAAGGGGCTGGTATTGTCGGCCAGCCAGCCCATCAGCAGGAAGCCGCAACCACCAATGGGTGTCATCATCAGCAGCGATGCGGCGCTCTTCTTCTGGTTTCCGAGTTCCTGCACCGACAAAGAGAAGATGGTGGGAAACATGATGGCCTCGAAGAGATAGTTCGCGATGAGCGCCACCAGCGACACCGTGCCCAGGTTGAGCATCGTGAGCACCATGCATGCCACCGTGCCGATGGCACAGATGAGCAACAAGGTCTCGGCCCTCATGCTGCGCATAATCCAGCTGCCCACGAAGCGGCCCACCATGAAGATGACCAGCGCCAACGACACCACGCGCGAGGCGTCGAGCTTCGACATCCACCCCGTGTCGGTGACAAAGTTCACAAAGTAGCTGTTGATGGAGATCTCGGCCACCTCGTAGCTGAGCAAGGCCAGCAGACCGAAGACAAACCAGCGGTTGCGCAAAACAGCCCCAATGCCCGAAGCCCCGGAAGTCCTCTCTTCGGTGACTTCTTCCGTTACTTCTGGCAGCTTCACCTTTGTGAAAACCAAAGCGATGCCCAGCACCAAGGCCCCCATGATAGCGTAGGGCACTGCCACATCCGTCGTTCCACCGTCCTCGCGGAAGAGGAAACCGCCCACCAGCAACGTGGCCATGAAGCAGCCCATGCCATTGAACGTTTGCGAGAGGTTCAGGCGGCTCGATGCCGTCTCTTTTGGTCCCAGCTCGGTCACATAGGGGTTGGCCGCCGTCTCAAGGAAAGTCAGGCCGCACCCAATGACAAACAGCGCGCCCAGAAAAGCGGTGAACGTGCTGCTGGGAATGAAAGCCAATGCACCCAAGCCAAACAGCACAAGCCCAAAGACCACGCCATAACGATAGCCATAGCGGCGGATGAAGAGTCCTGCGGGAATGGCCATCAGGAAATAACCCAGGTAAGTAGTGACCTGGATGAACGACGACTGGGTGATGCTGATGTGCAGCTCGTCCTGGAAATGCTTGTTCAGCACGTCAAGGATGGCACGGGCGAAGCCCCAAAGGAAGAACAATGTGGTGATGAGCACAAAGGGCACCACATAGCGACGTTCTGTCAGTTTGCTTTGCTTGGTCATTTCTTAAGGCAGGGTGACATCGATAACGGGACGAAGCCAGTCGTTGGTGTCTACCCATTGTGCGTTGGTAGTAGTCCATCCGGCTCCATTACTTTTCACGGAGATAACCCATAGAGCACCGTTGTTCGTGCAATAGTAGCTCTTGGCGGATATATCGGCGCAAGCTGGGTCGAGAAGAAAAACACCGGCCTCGGCCAAAGTAGGCAGACGCCATGTGCCGCTCACTCCTTCAACCGCTGTCCATGCAGCCAGTTTTTGATTCAGCTTGGCGATGGCTTTCGATTCTTCATCTTCTTCGACAACGAATCTTTCCATTGTTGGCGACACCAGCGTGACCGTTTTCCCGCTGACGCCCACCACATAACAGCCTTTGTAGAACGAGCCTACGGTGGGGGCATCCTCACCTGGGTCGTCGTCATTGTTGCCCTGACTGCTGTTGGTTTCGTCGAAGTCGAAGGTGATGGTGCGGTCTTCGCCCCAAGCCATACCCTGCAGCACGCCCGTGAGCGTTACGCCCAGTCCGCTGCCGCGATAGGTGCCCTCAATCTTCACCTTGTGATTGGCCTCCATCGGTTCGGATGCCGAGTAGCTGTAGCTCCTCGACCCTCCATCGTAGAGGAAGCGCACGGTGATGACGGGCTTACCCTTCGAAGGCAACAGATAGAGCATGGGCTCGGCTTGCCATGTGCCGTTTTCGCCCTCATCAAGGACGATGGTGGCGCTCTCGGTGGCGGTGGGCAGCGTGCCATCGAGACACACCTTCTGATAAAGGGGTTCTATCAGCAGCTCCACGCCCGTCACGTTGGCGGGCACCTGGTAGATGGTCACCTGGTCGATGCGCTGCACCTGTCGCTCCAGATTGATGGTCACCATGCGGTTGTCGCCAGCCGGTAGCGTCATCGGCTCGGTGTGCGCCAGCAGCAGGTCGTCCATCACCTTGCCGCTCAGCAGCTGCAATTCGCTTTGAGGGGTGGCGTCATCCTGCGAGGGCAGCGACACGCGCTCCACATCAAACCCGCCCACGGCGTAGAAGCTGTAGATACCGGCGGGCAACTGCGTCTCAGCGCCCTGCGTGTCCTCATCGGTGGAGAGGATGCGCACACAGTTGTTGTCCTGGTCGAACACATAGATGCGCCCGGTCTTCACGCTCGGTGTACCGTCGTCATCGGTGGGGTCGGCGCCGCGTGTCACGATGTTCAACTGGCAGGGGTCGCCCACTTCCTGTGGTTGCTCGTCAACGATGTCTTTGGAACAGCCTGCCAAAGCCATCAGCACAGCGACTGCCCCCAAACCCATAATATTAAGATGCTTCATCATATCTATAGAATTTTAAGAATATTTGGCAAAAATACGAACATTTATTGTATTGGGCAAACTTTTGCCCATGTTTTTTCGCCCACAAGCACTTTTTACTTGTTTTTTTCATTTTGTAACCGTAGAAACCAACTTGGCACCCCCTCAATGCACGCAAACGAAATCCACAACTCGGCCGAAGACTCCGCCGTCACCAACATCACGTTTTAAGGGCGACGAAGCTATAGGCAGTGGCCACGATGTGCAAGTACGAGACGCAAGTACGTTGAACGATTAACGGGATTGCATAAACGTCGCGCAGCCACTCCCCTCCCCTTTTCTTTCGGGCGGATTTTTCGTTCGGGCGGATTCCCTCGTTCGGGCGGATTCCCTCGTTCGGGCGGATTCCCTCGTTCGGGCGGATTTGTCGCTCGGCGAGCAAAGCGAGACGCTTGCTACCGAAGGGACGCAAGAATCCGACCGCATTGAGTATCAGGATTTTAAATCCGAAAAGAGCGTTCATCGCATTTTAAATGCTTATACTCAAAACGGCTGGATTCTTGCGTCCCTTCGGTAGCAAGCGTCTCGCTTTGCTCGCCGAGCGCAAAATCCAGCCGAACGAGAAGTGCTTAATGTCACAATGTCACATTGTCACGATG
>JAFZSR010000025.1 GCA_017619275.1 Prevotella sp.
ACCCGAGTCGGGGCTGCGCAAAGTACTTGCGAAACTTGACTTCGTGAGCAAAATTATAGGCAATTAGGAAAATTCGTTTCGAAAGATCAAGCTGTATTTTCTGTTTTCATTCACGATGCCATTCCAACCGTACAGATCGAATTTTTTTTGAAACGAATTTGAATAATAACACATAATTTGATTAATTGTTTTTTGGGGGGAAATTCGATAAATATTCACGTTGTGGTAGCGGGTGTTCACGTTTATAATGGTGTGTTTTGCGTGCCAAAATTTTGGTAACGACTTTTTTCAAAAAACTAACGACTTTTTCCAAAAAACTAACGACTTTTTTTCGTCCGGTGACGCTGTTTTGTCCTTTTGCCTTCAGAAAGGTGTTTTTTTCTGAAAGAAGGGTGGGGAAGGGCTGCACGTCGTTTATGCAATTTATAGAACATACCTAATATTAATTCGTGAGACAATTAGGGTCAATGGTGTTCATTTTCAAAGTGTACATTGCCGATGTACATACTGTACAACGGCAATGTACACTTCTCAATGCGCTTCTTTTTTGCCATCGCTGTCGGTGGCTTCCACGATGTTATTCTTCTGGTCGATGGATCATCGGCTGTTCAGCATAATGCGGATCTCCCATGTTGCCCAGTCTTCATCATTGCAGTCATCATGGCGACTGCGACCATTACTAATAACTTTTTGCCCCATGGGCGAAAAATCTCATGTTCGGCAGAATGAGCAAGCTCTTTCTGCACTCTCTTAATCGATTTTTTCATTGCTTCCGATGCTGTTTCGGATGTAGTTTAATATCTATCTTGAAGTTCGTGCGGAGTTCCTTGAGCGTGGATTTCGAGAGGTAGCAGCGACCTTGGCGCTTGCCCTCGGGGAAGAGGAACTGCAAGCGCTTGCCGCCCAATGTCTTCTTCACCACCGTGCAGGTGGCGGTGACAGGCTCGCCGAGCTTGAAACCACTGGTAGCGGCACGTCCCTGGAACTCCACCGTGGTATCTACGTCCTTGTCGTAAAGGTCGAGGATGTCGCCAATGGTGGCCATGGCCTCGTCGGTGGTGGCACCAAGGCGGATGGTGACCTCGTGGAGGTTCTGCACCTGCATGCCGAGAATCTCGTCGGCTCCGAGGAAGTCGGTGACGCGCCCGAGGCTGAGATAGTAGCCGAAGCTGTCGTCCTCGTCGGAATCCTTATAGGTGAAGATAGAGTACTCGCCGTTGTCGGTCTCGGCCTCGGCCACTTCCACCCGCATGCCGGCGGCCTGCTTCTGTGCGTACGCCGTGCTGAGCACCATCGTGCTCAGCAACAGCAAAGTGAATAGTTTCTTCATACTTCTTTACTAATTAGTCTTCGCTGCCCCAGTCGCTACGATGCTCGCGGGCATTGCCTCCGCCAGGTCCCTGTTCTTGGCCGCCAGGAGTGGTATCTAACAGATGTCCCCGCTGCTGAATCTTCACTACCAGCGTGGCTGGCTTGTTGTAATTGTTCTTCTTGCTTTCCATTGTTGTGTATTATTTGCCAAACTTTATTTTTCCATTCTCTATATACAGGCCACGGCTGGGTCGCTGGCGGAGCTGGCGTCCCTGCATGTCGTAGTAGCGGTGGGTGCCGTCGCGGTCGACGGTATGGATGGTTCCGATGCCGACGGTCTCGCCCGTATAGTCGTTGTCGCCCTCGAAGCTGTCGGCGGGGAAGTCCTGGATGCCGAAGTCGTCGTCCCCACCCTCAGTGTGGGCGACATACATCGGATCATAGGCATAGAAACCATCGCTCTCGTAGGGCGAGAAGAAGGCACGGAAGGTGCCGATGTAGGCGCCTTGGTAGCCAGGGGCATTGCTGATGCGGCGGAAACAACCGTCGTTCGACATGGTGTGGGCTTTCATGGCAGCGGCATCGTCGTTGCTGATGTTGTGGAAGGTGCCGCGCCACTGGCCGATGACCTCGGGGGTCTCGCCCACGTCGTAGACTTCGCCTGCAGCCAACTCCCGCACCACGGGGATGTCGACGGGTGTGGTGGCGATGGTCACATCATTGGCCTCAAGGCGCAGTTCTCCATAGTTCACCACCACCACGTAGGGGTGTCCGGCGTAGAGGATATTCGGTGCCTCGCTGATGTCGTCGACGTTCTCGTAGCGCGCCTCATGGAAGATGAGCTCGCGATAGTGGTTGTCGACGGAATAGAGCGTGTAATACTGCACGCCATGGTTGTCGCCCGTCTGCTTGTAGATGTCGAGGTCGAAGGGCAGGCATACGGTGTAGGCGCGGCTTTCCCTCATTATGCCGTTCTCTATGGCACGCAGCGTGCGGTTGCTGATGCTCACGCTCACCGTCTTTCCTGCCGCCTGGGCGAGGATGGCGCTGTTGTCGGCCAGGTCGGTGAGGAGCACGTCGGGATAGCTGTTGTAGTAATAGCCGTCGTAGGCGAGTCCGTTCTCGTAGGCGGTGATGCCGCTGGCGCCGTAGGTCTGCAGCGTTGCGCCCAGGTCGGTGGGGGGCTGTGCGTGTTTGAAGCCCCTTGTGCCCTGCTCCCCGCCAATCTGACTGGTGTGGTAGCTGTTGGTGATGGTGATGTTTTCGGGATTATAATTCTTGGTGTAAACGAAAGTTTCGTAGCCTCTAACGTACATCTCTGTAGGCGCGAAAATGCAGTCTTTGATGCTGACGGGAACCAAGCCTGCCCTGTAGCCTACAAAACCTCCGCTGACGCGAGCATTTTCATCCAATTGAAATAGCTTCCCATCGAAGACGCAACCCTCGATAGTGATGGCGTTGGTTACTATACCCACCATACTGCTATTATAGGGCAGCTCCGTGTATTCCAATTCGATGGTAACGCTGCTATGGCAGGCCAGGAGCCTGACGTTGCCTTCGGCACGGCCAATGATGCTGCCCGTGTAGTAATGACGGGATGTGATGGTGCCGTCGATGCGCAAGTTCTTGATGGTGGCTCCATTGACAAATCGGAATGGAGCACAGCATTCGGCGTCGGAATGGTAGTCTATGGTCAGCTTGTGCCCATTGCCATCAAAGGTGCCGCTGAAGGGATGACCATCGGCACCCACGCGGGTAGTGACGGCGATGTCGCTGGCCAGCTTGACGTGCTTGCCGCTGAACGACACTCCCAAGGACACGCTTCGGGCAAAGATGTCCCATTGATTGGTGCTGGCAATGATGTAGGGATTGGCCTCTGTACCATCGCCCGTGATGCCAGTGTCGGCCAGCGTGGCGGTGACAAGATACTCGTGGACGGAGGCGTCGGCATGTATGGTGTAGCTGAAAGTACCATCGGCGTTGGCATCCAACTGCTGACCATTCACAGCTAAGCCATCAACAACTTTGTTAAGTCCATTATGATAAACCGCCTTGATGTTTACTGTAGTGCCGTTGGGCGCATAGTAGTTTCCATCAAAGGCTATACCGTTATCACCTGAGATGCTGATGACCACACCCTCGGGGTTTGCATCTGGCTTAAGCGCGTAGGCACGTATTTCGCAGGCGTTGGCGTATGGGGCAGCTACGGTGTAATAGGTGTTAGAGAAATAAGAAGAATTGACCCGATTGCTGCAGATAGCCCCTACATATTCTGAACCGGTGACACTGTTACCCAGATAAAGACAATTGGTCATATTTTCAATCATTCTTGCTAAGGTATAAACTCCAACGAGACCGCCAGCCCAATTGTTTCCCTTGACGGTGGCATAACACATTACCTGGTCTATTATGCATTTGCCTTTTTTTCCATAAACACTTCCTATCACACCGCCAGTATAGTCACCACCAATGATGGTGGAGCTCTTCAATACAAAGTCGCGTATTTGAGGACAGTCTACATTTCCGAATAATCCGTTATTTATAGCGTTGGGCCTGTTGACATGGATGCCAGAGATGGTATGTCCCTGTCCGTCGAAACTGGCCATGACCGGCCTTTGTTCTGTGCCAATGGGCATCCAGAGGTGAGCGCTCATGTCGAGGTCGCGTGTCACGACGAAGGTCCATCCAATGTATTCCGTCACACCGTTGTTGATGTTATACGCCATGCGGGCCAGGTCGGCCTCGCTGTCGATGTAAATGATGTGATCGCCTTCGCGGAACGTCGAGCTGTAGTTGCCCTCGTCGGTCCAGTAGCTCTCCTTGCCGCAAACCGTGCATACGCCGTCCACATAGAGGTGTGGCTCCGAGGTGCTATAGAGGCAGTAGCTGCACTGCAGGGTGTGGGTGTTGCCAGTAACGGTGCAGGTGGCATCGGAGTGAGTGCAGGGCTGCACCACCACGTCGCGACGGTATGTGATGGCATCCAGACGTTCTGGTGCAGTGAAGGTGCGCTCGGCGGTGACCATCATCTCGTTGCCAAGGGTGATGGAACGCAGGCCGTCGGAGTCGTCGTGCCCGCAGATGGCCATGCTGTTTTCGCCCCCATGGGCCACAATGGTGCCACCAGCGATGGTGATGTTGCCCGATGCGGCACGCTCACCTCCACCTATACCGGCTCCCTCGTCGTTGCCCCAAGCCTCTATGTAACCGCCGGTGATGGTGATGGTGCCTCCATCGATATTATTGGATGCCCACCCTTCTTCGCCGCTGCCGATACCAGCTGCGTCGTCGCCGCCATGGGCCTCCACATGTCCACCACTGATGGTGATGGTGCCGCCATAGCAATCGCCGCCACCGCCAATACCAGCACCGCTCTGTGACGATTCCGACCAGTCTGGACCGCTGCCGTATGCAAAGACTGTTCCACCGTAGATGCTGATGAGGCCACCATTGGGTGTGGCATAGCCCTTGCTGCAGCCGCTGCCGATGCCTGCACCACCAAAGTTGCCAGTGGCCGTCACCGTGCCGCCGTAGATGTTGACGGTGATACCGTCGCAAGAATAACCACCGCCAATGCCGGCAGCTTTTTTCGCTCCAGTTGCTGTCACGGTGCCACCATACATGGTGAAAGTACCGTTGTCCGCACCGTCTCCCCAGCCACCGATGCCTGGACCGTTGTCACTTACCGATACGATGGTGCCGCCGTGAACCTCCAGTTTACCCATGGCCTCGCTTCCGGCGCCGATGGGAGTGCCATAGCGCGTGGCCAAATCTTCAACGATCTTCGGCGATCGGGCAGTGATGGTACCCGTATTGGCACTCTGTCCATAGATTTTGATGCTCTCGCCTTTGTCGATTCTGAGACAACCCTCCAGACTAGCTCCGTCGCAGACGATGATGTGGGCGGGCGCGCCCGACGGTGCCAGCAGCCTATTGTATTTTGCACCGGTGCGTTTCACTACATACCATCCGCCGTTCGCCAGCTGCAGGTCATTCCCATAGCCGTCGCCCATGCCCGTCAGCTCGGTATAGTTTGTCACGGTTTTGGCGGTCTCGATCACCCTTTTATTGCTGCTGTCCCAGCTACGCTCTATGTAATACACACGGTCGCTCTTCGGTGTGAAGGCTACCTCGCCACTGCTGTTGAGCCCCATGTCGGCAATGTCGGCACAGTCGTTGGAGAAATTATTAAGGTTGCCGAGGTGGGGCAGGTCATGGGTCACGACGCCTGCATAGCCATCCTTGCAGATGCCGATGATGGAGCTGCTGATATCCCCCGTCACATTGATGACCTTGCCCTGGGAGAGGAACACGTTGGAGTTCGTTCCGTTGGTTTTCTTGTTGTCCTTCACTATGATGAAGCCTTTCATGTTCAGAGTGCCGCCGCTCCAGATGCCGCCGCCGTAGGTCAGGCATGTGTTGTTGGTGATGACGGCCACATCAATACTGAGGGTGCCGTGGTTAGTAATGCCGCCTCCACCGTGCAGGGTCGAGATGTTGCTCATCATCACACTGTTCGTAAGGTTAGCCTTGGCCGACTGATCCACATAGAAACCACCACCGTCAGCAGAGATATTGTAACGTATGATGGCAGACTGGAGCGTGGCTGTGCTTCCGGCCTTCAGGTAGAGACCGCCACCCTCAACACCGGAGTTGTTATCCTCGATATTGCCGTCGGTGACGGTCAGCTTACCTGCGTTCATGATGCCGCCGCCGCGCTCGCTTGCTTTGCAGTGGGTGATGGTGCCGCCTTTGAAATAGAGCGTACCGTAGTTGCAGATGCCGCCACCGTTGACGGCCCAGCCGCCAGTGAGTTTTCCCGTGCGGTTGGCGCTGCCGTCCTGAATGGTCAGCGTGCCTTTGCTGAAGACCTCGATGACATGCCCGTTGCGATCGGCGGCATTTAGGTTGCGGCTCAGCCTGTGGCCGTTCAGGTCGATGGTGACGGTCTGGTTGACGCCGTTGCCTATTTGGAGATAGGCCGACAGCGTGATGTCGCCCGTCAGGCGGATGTAGGCCCCGTCGGCAATGGCCGAGTTCAATGCTTCCTTGGTGTCGACCTCGGTCCAGTACTGCGCATGTGCGCTCATTGCTGTAATCATGGCGACTACGGCCATTAATAAAATCTTTTTCATTTGCATATATAATATATGTTGATTGTTCTATGCGTGGTTGTAGTCATAAAGTAATAAGCGAAGAGCAGAGATTAGTCCTTCGTATAGGGTGCAAAGTTACTGCTTTTTATAAAAAATCCAAAAAAAACAGCAGTTTTTTTATCAAATATTTTACACACCGAGGCGCTGGCTTGCGTCGTTGCGGGCCATGTTGATTTGGTAGCGATACACCAGACAGGCCAGGATGAAATAGGCCAGCATTTGCAGCCACAGGATTTGATATTCGGTCAGCACATCGCTGAGCGTGCCACCCATTTCGTTGATGCGCACGAAGCCGCGCACGCCGAAGGTGCTGGGGAAGAGCCAACTCACGCCCTGCCAGAAACCGGGGATGCTGCTTTGCGGCCAGCTCACGCCCGTGAGGAAGAGCAGCGGAATGGTGACGAAGACCATGAGCAGCATCACATTCTCGCGATAGCGCACCAAGCAGCTCACCACCATACCGAAGAAGATGCAGTCGAGCAGGTAAGGCAACAGGAAGACGGCCAAATCTTTCCAGCGGCCTATAGCGGTGAAGCCAAAGATGCGGGGGACGACGAGCACCAGGTAGGCCGTCATCACGGCATACACCATGAAATAGGCCAAGGCCTTGCCGCCCACGATGCGGAACATGCCGTTATAGTGTCGACTGATGGGGATGAGGTTGCGGTAGCGGTTGCGTTCGCGCGACGTGCCGGCCGAGAGGCCTATGCCCAACACTAGCGTCTGCTGGATGATGAGCATCAGCACGGCGGGGATGATGAACGAGCCATAGCCGCCCGTGGGGTTGAAGATGGGCACCTCCTCGAACTGCATGGGCTGAGCCGCTATCTGTTCGTCGCGCAGGGTGTAGTGCCCGCCCAGCTTGGTCTGAATCTCTGCGCCCATCTGCATGGTCACGGTCTGCGCCGTCTGGAACACGGCTTTGTAGCACAGCATCAGGCTCATGTCGCTGTAGACGCTGACGGTGGCCTGCTCCATGCGGTTCACCCGCGTCTCAAAGTCGCTGGGAATGTAATAGATGCCGCGTGCCACCTGACGGCTCAGCAGCGAGCGGGCTTCGTCGAGGTCGCTGGCGTACGACAGGATCTTCACGTCGGGCGAGGCGTCGCACTGTCGCACAAACTGTCGCGAGAGCTGCGAGTGGCTGTCGTCGACCACCACCACGGGCACCTCGCGCACCACCTCGTTATTGTAAATCCATGAATAGAGCAGCGGATAGGCCAGGGGAACCAAGAAGCAGAAGATGAGCACTCCCTCATCTTTCACCATCTGCTTGATCTCTTCCCACCAGATATAGCAGCAGTCGTGCAGGGCTTCCAACCCACCCCAAACCCCTCCCGAACGGGAAGGGCGTTTGGTTACACCATTGTTGTCTTTTTTATCCGTGTTCATTGTTTTGCAATTACAAATTCTATATAAGCCCCCCTCCCGCACGGGAGGGGCTGGGGGTGGGTTGTTGGGTTATTTTGTTTTATGGTATATACACGTAGTTTAGCATGGCGTTCTTAATCTTCTTCAGCACCAGCCACGGCAGCAGCGCGAAGGCCACGAGGGCGGCCAGGTGGAACCACGCCTCGAGCAACGAGTAGCCGTTGAAGACGCATATCTGATAGAGCATGTAGTAATGGCGCAGGGGGAAAAGCCAGCTGCCCGCCTGCAACGCCCCGTCCATGCCGATGATGGGGAAGGCGGAGCCGGCCATGGAGAAGCTGAGTACTGCCCACAGCGAGCATACGCTCATCGACATGCGCAGCGAGGGCATCAGGCCGAAGACGAACACGCCGAAGCCCTGCGAGGCCGTCACATGAAGCAACGCCAACAGCACCATGATGCCCACGCCGCCAGGGTGGGGGAAGTTGAGCACGCCAAAGACGTAGTACTCGTAGAAGAACGTAACGGCGAGGAACACCAGCGTCTGGGGCAGCAGTTTGCCCACAAGGGCCACGAGGATGTTGCCATGCGCCGTTTCCATCCACTCTTTCGATGTACCGAACTTCAGCTCGGTTCCAAGCGAATAGACGGTGATGAGAAACATGAAAAGCATCATCAGGCCCGGCACCAGCATGGTGGTGAGGTAGACGTTGTAGTTGGTTTGCGGATTGCTGATGAGGTGCATATCCACCCGTATGGGCTGCAGGAATGTTTGTATCTGCGCATCGGTGAAGCCTCGGGCACGCATGGTGGCTTGTCCCACGGCGGCCGAGCCCAGCATGGCAATGGTCTTCATGTCCTTATACACCAGCGAGCCACCCGTGATGCTGGCCATCGAGTAGTAGAACGAAATCTTGGGCTGGCGGTTGCCCAGCAGTTGGTCGGTGGTGCCCTTGGGGATATAGAGGAAACCGTAGATCTCGTTATGCTGGATGGCGCGGCGTGCCTCGGTCACGGTGGGATAGTGGGCCACGACTTCAGAGTTTTGGAAGGCGTCGAGCTGTTGCACCAGCGCACGCGAGGTGGAGGTGTTGTCTTGGTCTACCACGGCCACGGGCATGTCGAGCGGCTGGCCGTCGTTCATCATCGAGGTGAAGAACAGCACCACCAGCACGGGAAACACCACCATGCAGAACCCATAGATGGGGTTCTTCAGCAAGATGCGGGCTTCGCGGACAAACAGAGAGACCCATACCCGACCCCTCCCTTGTGGGAGGGGAGTAGATACATTCTCCGCTGATTCTGTGGTCGTGTTCATATGCTTAGGTCTATATATACCCCCCTCCTTTTGGGAGGGGGCAGGGGGTGGGCCTATTTAATCACCAGACTCATGCCTGGTCTCAGCCCTTCGAAAGGCTCGGTGGGACGTGCCTTCACCTCGAAGGTCTTTAGGTCGAACTGGCCGGTGGCCTTCGTAGCCTTCCACACGGCATAGCTGCCCTGGTCCTTCATGTGGTAGACCTTCATCTTGATGTTTTTGTTGAAAGCCGGCACGAAAGCCTCGAACTCCTTGCCTATCTGCAAGTCGCCAAGCTGGTCTTCGCGCACGTTGAAGGTGCCCCAGAGGTCGTCCATCATCGAGATGGTCATGATGGGACTGCCCGTTCCCACCAACTCGCCCACCTTGGGATAGATGGAGGCCACCTCGCCGTCCATCTGTGCCGTCTGCACGGTCTCGCCGATGTAGGCGTTCACCTCTCTCACGGCACCGCGAGCGCGCTCGACCTGTGCCTGTGCGGCCAACTTCTCTTCCTGGCGGGCGCCGTTCACGGCCATGTCGTATTGGCTTTGCGCTGCTTTCACCTGTGCCTCCGAAGCCTTGAACATTGCCTCGGCCTCGTCGCGCTTTTGTGCGCTCACCACGCCCTCGTCGAAGAGTCGTTGCACGCGCTGGTAGCTCTTCTCGGCAATCTCCAGTCCGGCCTTGGCCTGCTGCAGCAGCTGGAAGGCTCCCTGCACCGTCTCCTTGCGGGCGCCGTTGCGAGCCATCATTTCCAAGGCGGCGGCAGCACCCTCGGCACCCTGTGCCTGTTGCATCTTGGCCTGCACCTCGGGGGCATCGAGGATGGCCAGCGTGTCGCCGGCACGCACAAAGTCGCCCTCCTTCACACGTATTTCAAGGATGCGGCCGGGCACCTTGCTCGACACGCGATACTCCGACACCTCCACCTGGCCCTGAATAATCTCAGGGTCGCGGTCGATGACGAGGAAGCCGATGGTGGCCACGATGGCCACCACGATGATGAAGCCCAGGATGGCCAGCAGGATATTGTTGTGCTGTTTTTTAGCTTGTTCTTTCTCTTGCATGAGATGAATGGGTTTAATGGAATGAATGGGGGGTATCTTATTTCTATGGGTTCAGGGTGCCGAGTGCTTTCTGCAAATCCACCTGCGAGAGGCAGACGTCAATCTGTGCGTCGATCAGTTGCGACTGTGCCTGCAGCCATGCCGTCTGGGCCTCCATCACCACGGTGGTGGTGATCACGCCCTCCTGGAATCCCAGGTTGGCCACGCGCAAATTCTCTTCGGCTCGCTCAATGCTCTTCTGGGCCATGGCCAGTCGTTTGTTGGCCTCGTCCACCTTGAATGTGCTCTGGTTCACTTGCAGCTCAATGAGGTCGCGCGCCTCGTCCATCTCCAAGTTGGCGATGGCGGTGGCATTCTTCGAGGCCCGCACCTTGTAGGCCACGTCGCCCCAGTTCCAGATGGGGATGCGCACCAGCAGTCCCACGTTCCAGAATCCACCGAATTTCTTCTCAAAGCCGTTGAGCACATTGGGGTTGCTGATGGCATAGCCGCCGGTGAGCGCCACCTGAGGCAGATTGGCAGC
Organism: Prevotella sp.; assembly: GCA_017619275.1. GTDB lineage: Bacteria > Bacteroidota > Bacteroidia > Bacteroidales > Bacteroidaceae > Prevotella. Next base: position 10,729 of record JAFZSR010000025.1, read on the forward strand.
CTTGAGGATGTTGGTGGCCTGCTGACTGATGCCGACGGCATCGGCCAGCATCTTCAGTTCGGGACGCGAAGAACCGGCATCCGAGAGTGATGTGGGTTGGGTTGGGGTTGTAGGCAAGGTGGGTTCTTCAACCTCTATATCGGTATTGACGGGCAGTCCTACTTGCTTGCACAGCAGCATCTTTGACAGCACCAGTCCGTCGTTCACCTTCTGAAGGGTCATCTCGGCCTCGTTCACCTTCACGCTCACGCCCAGCCCCTCGCTACGGGTGGCCACGCCTTCGTTGATCATCTTCTGCACGTCGCTGTCGAGTTTCTTCACCACTTCGAGGAAACTCTCGGCCAACCGTTGCTTATGGCGCAGCGACACCACCTGCCAGAAGGCTTGGTCGGTGCTGTAGATGATGAGCTGCTGGCGTGCTTCGGCCGAGTGCTCTTGCATCTGCTCGTTGATGTCGGCCATGCGGTTCAGCGCCACGAGGGCGCCGCCCAGAAACACGGGCTGCGTCACCACTATCGAACCGGCGAAGATGTTGCGGGTGTCGGTGCGGAAGGCGTCTACAATCTTCTGCCCCTCGGTGTTCAGCATTCCGGCGGTGTTGGTCAGCGTCTGTCCAAACTGTTGCTGCATCTGCCCGGCCATCTGCTGGAAAGCCTCCATGGGCAGTCCTGCCTGTCCCAGCAGCTGCCCCAGCTGTCCCAGCTGCGTCTGCAAGCCCCCAGCCATGCCTTGCAGGCTGTTGGCGGCAGTGGTGCCAAGGTTGCTCAATGAAGTTTTTTGCTGGTCGTTCAGGAGCGAAATCTCCTCACTGGTCCACTGGTAGGTGCCGATAGCCGATAGGTGGGGCAGATACTTGGTGCGGGCTGAGCGCTTCACGTTGTGGGCCATGTCCTGTTTCAGCTTGGCTATGCTCAGTTGCTTGTTCTGCCGCAATGCCATGGCTCGGCAACTGTCAAGGGTCAGCACTTGCACGCCCTGCGCCATGGCGGGAATTACACCCAGCACGAACAGCCAACGAAACATTACATTACGTTTGTTCATGATCCTATTTCATGTTTGCTTTGATGACTTTCAAGTGGACTGCAAAATTACGGGTTTTTGATGAGATGCCAAAAAATATTTTCTTTTATTTAGTTTTTTTCCCGATAGCACCGCGTTTTTAAGTTTTATTTCCTATTTCGAACACGTCGAGCCCACTGCAGATTTCTTCTGCCATCGTGTTCAGCGCAACGCAATCCGCACGACTGATGTGCCGTTTGCTGGCATCATAAGGCCAGGGGCTCAGTATCAGCAATCGCCCCGAAGCGCAGGCATCGAACAGGGCATCGGTTGGTTTATAATATTCGCGGAAACCATTGTCGGAAAGGCAGACGAATGGCAGCTGCTCGCGAAGCAGCACCTCCATCACCTGCTTTTCCTGGGGCGAGATGAAAGGCGACACCAGCACCACTCCTTTGCGGGCCGCCAGCACCCGTGCGTTCATATAGTTGCGCAGAGGAAGGCTGTCGCCATGTTCTGCCATCTCCACCATCACCCTGCGCACATGCACGGTCTCGAAATGCTCGGCCGTGAGCAGTGTGGTGTTGCCCACGCCATCGTAGTTGCGCCCGCCTATCTCTATCTCACGCTGCACGCGGAAGTAGCCCGGCCTCAGGCGTTTGGTGGCCAGGCGCTGCGGGTTCATGTCAATGTAGCGAATGGTGTTGGGGAGTTGCGTGGTGTGGCCCATCGGGCGGATGAAAGGCATCTCGGTGAAGATGGGCGCCAGGCGGTAATAGGCATCGTTGCCCATCTCTTCGCGCAGTGCTGCGGCGAAGGCCTCAAAGCGGGTGGTCGCCTCCCGCAGCCCTCCTTCATGGCCGTTTTGCCGAATAATATTCGGCGAAAGCAAAGAAGCCCTGGTCCAGGCGCGCCCCAGTTTTTGGGCGGCCTGCCAGAAGCCCCGGGCCAGCGTTCCGATGCCTGTGGGCATGGTTCGCCTCACATACAGCACTGCATGCAGGTGGTCGGGCATGAGGCAGAAGTGCAGCACCTGCACCTCTGGGTGATAGGCCGGAGTGCCTAACAAACAGTCCACCAGCGCATTGCCCAGGGCCGTGCGGCTCACCCAGGCCTTGGTGGGGTCATTATCGGGAATGACGAGCGTCCCCAGCAGGGGCTGGCGGTCGGTAATCGTCAGCGTGATATGATACAGGCCAACCCCCTTCCACGTTGTGCCAGGCGCTTGCCATTGCCATCTTTCCTGCTCCGCCATCTGCCCTTTCTGCTCATCAAAGCTTGGACGAGCCAGGCATGGTCATTTCTCGAAGTTGAACCTGCGCGAACCTATCATGTTGCCATCGGCAAAGATGCTCACGAGGTATTCGCCGGCGCTGAGGAACTCTCCCACTTGCCAGAACATGGTGACGGGTGTTTCCTCGCCGCTGTATTCAATGACCTTCTTCATAGAGTATTCCAGCTGGCGGTTCTCGTAAGCGAAGGTGCCTCCACCGTTTAGCACGTCGCCGTTGGGCGTTTGTATGCGCACGTAGATGGTGCGCTGTCCGTTCTCGGCGGTGACGTTTCTTGAAATATTGAAGTTCACTTGCAGCGTCTTGGCATCCTTCATCTTCTTCGACACCTTGTTGCGTTTGTTCAGGGCGGTCATGCTGATGGCTGTGGCATCCAGCTGGGCGGCGATGGTCACCTTCTCCGTCAGCTGCTCGCGCTGTTGCTGCAGGTTCTGGTTCTGGCGGTTGCTCTCCTCCAGGCGTCCACTCAGCTGCGTGTTTTCCTGCCGCAGACTCTGATTCACCTGGTTCAGCGAGTCCACTTGGCGGATATAGGTGCGCAGCACGGCGCGCACGCTGTTCAGCTCCTTCTTCAAGCGGGTGATCTCGCGGGCGTCGTCGGCCTTCACGCGCTTCAGCTCTTCCAGCAGCTGCTGGGCACGCATCTGCTCGCGGGTGAGCTGGGCGATGAGCGAGTCGTTGGTGATCTGTGCCATCATCTCGCCATACTGCTGTCCCAGCTGCTCGTAGTCGCTTTCCATCTCCTGCTTCTCCAGCTCGGCCAGCTCTTCTATGGCCTGCACCTTCTGTTCAAGCTCCTTGTTGTCGTTGCGCTGACGAATGTTCAGTATCAGCAGCACCACTGCGGCTGCCACTGCCAAGATGGCCAGCGCGGCCAGTAAATATCCTTTCTTCATAATCGTGATTGTCTATTTAATATGTAATGTTCCTTCAGTCCTAATTCTCGAGTTGAGGGTGATTGTCAAAGTGTTTTACGATGTTGAGAAACTCCGAAAGTGTGCACACGTTTACTTTGGGAAAATCGTAGCGTTCGAGTTCGGCAAAATGACGGTCGTTGCTTACGATATAGGTGGCCCCAGCAATGACGGCGCAATCCACGAACTTGTTGTCGTCGGGGTCTGTGGTGATGAGATTGAAGCGATAGGTGGGATTAACGCGTTCCATGTTGGGCGTTTCTATCAACTCCTTCAATACGGTGTTGGCAATAAGGTTGTTGTATCGCTTAGCCAGTATCTCATGGTATTCAAAGAGAATCTCATTCGTCACACAGAGTACGAACTTACCTAAACGAAACGCTTGCCAAATATCGTTATTGTACGAACCTGGCATGATTACGTTGACGAGGCAATTGGTGTCGAGGACGATTTTCATTAGTAAGGAGTCCTTTCGTGTTGGTTCGACCATTCGTCCAGTTTCTGTTGGGTGATGTTGTTCTCTTGTTGAAACTGGAGCAGAAGGCTATCCGTCTTCTTACGGTAGAATTGGAGCAGAACGTCTTGCAGTTCCTGCATCTCCTGCTCGGTGTCTATGTAAGCCATCAGGCTCAACACGTTAATTTGCGTGGGATTCAGTTGCGTTGTTGACATTTTGGAGTTATTTTCGATGTTATGAATATAGCTAATTCAATTTTCTTCTTTCAATTTTGCTGCAAAATTAGCATTTTTTTCTGAATAATCGTATGCTTGGCCTCTCCTTTTATATATTATTAGTTGAAAAGGCGGGTTGAAGCGACCGCTGAGGCCACAAAAATTTGGCGTTGACTCTTTTGAAAAAGTCAACGCCAAACGACCTTTTTTAAGGCAAAGGTGACGCGCCAAATTTTGGTAACGACTTTTTGAAATTTGGTAACGACTTTTGAAAAAATCTCGTACGAGATTTTTTAGCCCGGCGCTACGCATTCCAAAAAGGCACTTTTGGTTAGTCGCCGCAGAACTGTCCCATGAAGAGAATGGTGCCACTCTGCACCTCGCTGATGTAGTAGATGAACGGGCGATTGGCCGCAAAGATCTTGGGCTTCGGAGCCCCGCCACCGATGTCGGCACCCTGTATTAACTCGGCCAGCGTCACGGCAGCACCCTCACAGCCCTCCTCGTCGACGCCGATGCGCGTCTTTTGCTTCATCTTCGACACCATGAGATCGTCCTCACCGTTGACCATGCCGGCCAGTTCGGCATTTCCGTTGAACACGCGGTTCACGCCAATGCCCTGGAGCAGACCGATGAGGTCGGTGTCTATCGTGGTGGCGAAGATGGGGATGACGGCCTCAACGGGCTGTTCTTCAAACGAAAGCCCACTGAGTTGCTGCGCCGTGAGCGACCGCACAAAAGCACCCAGCTCCTTACCTTCGGCGGGCAGCACGAAGGTCATGGCAAACTTGCCCTGGGCCAGCGGCAAGCGCAGGGCCTGCAGGTCGCGCTGCTCGCCATACTGCATGTTGGCCGTCTTCGTCATCATCTTCATCTGCTTGAACCCGCTGGCACTGTTGAAAAGTCCACCGCGAGAATTGTCCTTGCTGAAGGCGTCGGCCCAGCGGGCCTTGAAGTAGATGGCGTTCAGCAAGCAGAGCACGTCGTTGCTGCTCAGCTCCTCGGCGATGGAGGGGATGAGGCCACGCGTGTGCTGGTTGCACCAGCTGTTGATGGCAGTGACGGCGGCGGGCGTGCTGAAGTCGAGCGCGAACACCGAGGCGTTGTAGTCCTTCTCCATGGCTGCCTGGTAGCTGTCCTTCAGCGTGTAGCGATTGTTCACCGAGACGTTGTTGGCCAGAGCCACCTCTACTCCATTGTCGGCAGCGGGGATGGCCGAGATATACTGTGCGAAGAGCTTACTGACAACGGCTTTATCCTTACCCTTCATACCCAGTGCCGAGGTAATCTCGCTGCTTGTGACACCTTCGGAACCTTCGTTCAACATGCCCAGCACGAAGGCCGTGCTCAAGGGCGACACCACGGCACTGTGGTCGCCGGCGGTGCTGTTCAGCTGCTGGAACAGTCGCACCGAGAAGTCGTTCAGCGGGGCCACCATGGCTTGCTGCTCCTCGGTCAGGCCCAGCACCGACTCCACGTTCACCTCATTCCCCGTCTGGCTGCTCTCATTTGCATTCTCATCGTCGCTGCTGCAGCCCACAAACAGGAAACCTGCCAGCAGCCAAGTAAAAGTTTTTAGTTTCATAGTCCTATTATTTATAATGTATTATATAATTTGTTTGCAAAAATAGCGATTCTGTTTTTTACTACCAAATTTTTTCAAGAAAAAATACCTAACAAAATTATTTGCCAGCTAAAAAATGTTCAAGATAAGAGCGTCCAACTCCTTAGCCCCATTCGTATATGTAAAACCCTGAATACGGTGTAAAACCGTGGCTCATTTCACCACGTGCTTCTTCCCGTCCACGATATAGATGCCGGGTTTTGGCTGTCCCGTGAGGCGACGGCCCTGTAGGTCGAAGCAGCGTTGAACGTTGAACGTTGAATGTTGAACATTGAGGGGTGCTTCAACACCATCAGAGTCATTTCCAGGCTTTTCGAAGTCTTCGGCGGTGAATATGCACTCGCCGTCTTCATAGCATGCTTCAAACGTTATATAGTTTGAAGGGGTCATCGCGAAATTCATGCCAAGAATGCCAGTATATTCGAAGCCGACGCCTTCCACGCCCGCATAGAAGGCTTGCCTCCAATCATCCGACCCCTTTTTGTAGTAGCGATGGCGTGTGAACGTCCTGTCGTTGACGGTCACTTCATCAATGCGGTCGACAAGATCGTCAAAGTATGGATTCACAAACGACGGCGTAAAAAAGATGGGGTTGAACTCTATGAGGGGCAGATCTTCTTCTTTTGGATAGCCGTAACAATACACCCTTTTGCCTGATTCTCTCAATGCTCTGTCATAGACAGGAGCTTCGTCTTCCTCTTGGCGGTACAGCTTCTTATAGTGTTTGTACTTGATGAGCGTGTCGCCACTAAGCGTATAGGTCACCTTGGTATCCACCTTTTCAGGCCACATCAACTCCCAATTCCACGTTTCCACATGGTGTCTATACACCCATTGCTTACCGTCGACGAGCATTTTATTGGTGACATTGTTGCTGCTCATCTCAACACCGTTCCAACCCGCCTGGACACCTTCTTGTCCCATCATTTGAATGCATGGAACAAGCAAGGCAAGAAATAGAACAAAATCCTTTTTTTTCATTATGGTAGCATTTTTTCTCAATAGCATTGCAAAGGTATGAATATATTTTCATATTTGGGCTTTTTATTGAAACATTTCATTGCTATTAGTACAAATTATTAACGAAGCACCTTGTTTTACCTCAAAATCGTTAAAAATCGTTGTCCTCACCGTTCGGCTGGATTTGTCGCTCACCGTTCGGCTGGATTTGTCGCTCACCGTTCGGCTGGATTTGTCGCTAACCGTTCGGCTGGATTTGACACTCACCGTTCGGCTGGATTTGTCGCTCACCGTTCGGCTGGATTTGCAATCCAGCCGCATAGAGTATTAGGATTTGTAATCCGAAAAGAGCGTTTTTCGCATTACAAATGCTGATACTCACGGCAGTCGGATTCTTGCGTCCCTACGGTGGCAAGCGGCAGAGCCGAGCGACAAATCCGACTGAACGGAAGGCAAATCCGACTGAACGGAAAAACCGGCTGAACAGAGGGTACGGCTGAACGGCGAAAGGGTTAGAAAGATTCGATGAACTGGTCGAAGTCATCGGTGGTGCCGTCTATTCCGAAAGCTTTTCGGTACATTCTTGAGCGTGCGTTGCTGACCGCCTGTTTGCTGCGCGATACCAGCACGGCAATCTGACTTGGCTCCAGCCCGAACTTGATGCCTAGGCAAATCTTGAAGTGGACCTGGTTGAGGTTGGGAAGGTAATGGGCCAGCCGTTCATTGAAGTCGGGATAAGCCAGGTTCACTTCTTCCTCCATCTGCAGCCATTCTTCATCCGTAGCCTTTACAGTTTCACTATTGCCTTTTTCAATCCTCTCAACAAGAGCCTTTCTTAGTTTGGATTCCAGCAAAGTGTTGGGGCGTTCTGCCACGGCGTCATTTTGCGATTGTGTGGATGGGGCTTGTCGCCGTTCCAGCATTTGCTGATATTCCAACAGGCGCTTCTCAAACTGATTCTTTCGCGCCCTGCTGCGCCAATAATACGCGAGGAAGGCCAAGGCAAGGATAATCAGTAAACTGACAGCTGCCATCAGCATCAGGTGGGCAGCACGGGCTTTCGCTGTCTGCTTCAGCGCCATCTGCTGATGACGGTTGTAGTTATAGGAGAATTTGAGACGCTGAATGTTTTCCATTTCCGACAGTGAGTAGGCGGAATCGTTGAGTTGATACCCCAATTCTGCATATTTGGCAATGGAATCGGCAACACCCTTACGACTGAACACCTCCTGCAAACCCTTGCAACTCGCTATCTTGTGGTTCAAGGAGTAACCTTTTCTTGCCAGAAGGCGAAACATGAATTCTGCCGAGTCCACATTCGATATTGCAAGATAGTACCTGCCCTTTACATAATAATAAATTTCCCTGCCCTTGGCTATGTTTCCTTTATCGTCGAACTGTCCTGAAGAAGACTCGAATTTATCCATGTATGTCTTTGCCTTCTTGACATTATTAATATCCAAAAGGGGAGGGACAGCACCACTAATCGCCGTGGCGGAGCGCTTTAAGTTGCCTATTGACGCATACATCTGCGATGCTTTCTCACGGAAATAGATGACAGAGTCAGGGATGTGGAGTTGACTGTAAGCATCTGCCTTTTGGGAGAAGCATGCTATGGTCATCAAGGAATCGCCAACCTTAGTGGCACAATCAATGGCAAGGCCAAGCTCTTGAAGCTGACTGCGTGGCTGAACAAGGCGGTGGTACAGAAGAGCGCTTTGGGCATGCACTCTGCTTAGTTTTGCCCAGTCGCAATCGCTGGCGGTGGTGTCGGCGCGGGTAGCGGCATCGAGGTAGGCCTCGATGGCGGCGGGGGCCTCGCCCATGTCGGCGTAGGTGCGGCCGAGGATATAATGGGCGCGCAGCTGCTCGTTGGGTGTGCCGTGGCGGTCGAAGAAGTCGGCGAGGGCGAGGGCCAGCGAGTCGTTGGTCATCAGGGAGTCGGCCACGTTCTGCCGCTCCAGCTCCTCCAGCTGGGCGAGCATCTGCTGGTGGTGGTCGCCGGTGCAGGAGGCCAGCAGCAGGGCCGCGAGGGCATATATATAAATAAGGAGTCGTTTCATAGGCACAAAGTTAGTGAAAAAGAACGAAACACACAAGGAAAA
>JAFZSR010000026.1 GCA_017619275.1 Prevotella sp.
AATAGTTGCCGCGCCAGGGAATGCCCTCGCCACGGTCGAGCTCTAAGATCCATTCGGCCACATCATCTAGGAAGTAGCGGTCGTGGGTAACGGCGATGACCGTGCCCTCGTACTGCTGCAGGTGCTGCTCCAGCCAGTCAATCGACTCGGCATCGAGGTGGTTGGTAGGCTCGTCAAGCAACAGCACGTCGGGCTTCTGCAACAACAGGCGGCAGAGCGCCACGCGGCGGCGCTCACCGCCCGAGAGGTTGGTCACGGGCCAGTCGCCCGGCGGACAGCGCAGGGCGGCCATGGCGCGGTCGAGCTTCGAGTCCATGTTCCAAGCGTCGGTGGCGTCGATCACATCCTGCAGCTCGGCCTGACGGGCCATCAGCTTGTCCATCTTGTCGGGGTCCTCATAATACTCGGGCAGCCCGAATTTCACGTTGATGTCGTCGTATTCGGCCAGGGCATCATACACATGCTGCACGCCCTCCATCACGTTCTCCTTCACCGTCTTCGCCTCGTCGAGGGGCGGGTCCTGGGGCAGATAGCCCACGCTGTAGCCGGGGCTCCACACCACCTTTCCTTGATATTTCGGTTCAAGGCCGGCTATGATTTTCATCAGCGTGGATTTGCCGGCGCCGTTCAAGCCGATGATGCCTATCTTTGCTCCGTAGAAGAAGCTCAGGTAGATGTTTTTGAGCACTTGTTTCTGGTTCTGCTGGATGGTCTTGCTCACTCCAACCATCGAGAAGATGATTTTCTTGTCGTCAACTGTTGCCATGTTTTGTTGCGCTTGTTGTTTAATAGTTTTGTGCAAAGGTACGAAGATTATGGCAAAAAACCAAAAAAAGCGCCATTTTATTAGCCTTTTGGCTGTCGTAACAGAACGGCATAGCGCCCCATGAAATTTTGGCGTACGACTTTTTTCAAAATCTCAACGACTTTTTTGAAAATCTCGACGGTTTTTTTTGAGAAGTCGCGCGCCAAATTTTCGCATCTCGCCATCGAGGAAAAAAACAACCTTCACAACACGAAAAAAAAGGCAGTGGCGACGACCTTAACGGCTACGAACAGTTGCCACCTTTTTAACGCCCGAAAACTAAAAACAACTTAAAAACGGACAAATAATGATATATTTTACTTAATATTCTAACGGAAAAAGCGGTTTTTTGCGGAAATGTGCGTATATTTGCAGCCAAAATGTCCAAATAGTATATAATGAGCAGACTCTTTTTGAGGTTTTTGGCCGTGATGGCAGCCGTGGCAACAATGGCCTCGTGCCTGAAGGACAACGATGACGAAACCTCATACACCAACGACGCAGCCATCACCCAGTTCACGCTGGGCACGCTCAACCGATACACCCACTCACAAACAACGGCGGGAAACGACACCATCATCAAGTCGACCATCACCGGCTCAAACTACAAGATGACCATCAACCACCAGCTGGGAATCATCTACAACAACGACGAGCTGCCCGTGGGAACCGACGTGAAGCATGTGGTGTGCACCGTGACGGCCAAAGGCAGCGGAATGCTGGCTATACAGTCGGCCACAAGCGACTCGCTCAAGTGGTACTCAACCACCGACAGCATTGATTTCTCCACCCTCCGCATCTTCCGCGTATATGCGCCCGACGGCTCGGGACATCGCGACTATGCCGTACAGGTCAACGTGAGCAGCAGCACGGGCACCACTTTCGCATGGCAAAAGGCGGCCGACCTTGACCTGCCCGACGCAGCAGCCATGCGACTGGTGGCCACGGCCGACAGCGTGACAGTGAAGCTGCGCGACAGCATTGTGGGAGCCTCGACGGCCGAGCAATATATGCTCACGGCCGACGGACGGCTGATGGCATCGGCCGACGGAGGAAAGACGTGGAACGCCGAACAACTGGACGATGACGCAGCCATGCTGCCAGCAGCAGGACAGGCCGACTGCGTGAGCTGGCCTTACTTCACCGCCGACAACACCGACTACGTGCTGCTGGTGGGCACACCCCTGCAGGACGACGTGCCCTACATGCGCGTTTGGCGGAAAATAGCCCCCTACCAGGGAGGCGGTCAATGGGTGAGCATGCCCGTCGACGACTCAAACCACTATCCTCTGCCACGTCAGCAACACATTGCCCTGGCACGCTATCAAGGCTACGTGGTGGCCGTGGGCAGCGACGCCGTGGTGAGACAATCGAGAGACCAAGGCATCACCTGGCGCACCATGGGCAGCAACTATGCCCTGCCCCAGTCGCTCACAGGAACGGTGGTGAGCTTGGCAAGCGATGAGCAAGACCGCCTGTGGATGCTCACCAGCACCGGACAGCTGTGGCAGGGAAGCATGAAATGATAAGCTGATGAGTGAGAGCGTATTCGACAAGACATGGATGGTGAGAGTGCTCATGGCACTGCTTGCTTGCCATTTCTCATTGGCCATATCACTGGCTCAAGACGAAGACGAATACCGCTTGGAGCTGGGAGGCGGACTGGGGCTGACGGCCTACGAGGGCGACTTCAATGGCAACCTGCTGAAAGGCATGCAGCCCAGAGCGGCCTTGGTGGCCAAATATAAAATGAACCCGCGCATGGCGTGGAGCGCACAGATAGCAATGGGGCAGCTGAAGGGATCGTCGAAGAACGTGGAGACGTGGTATCCCGAATTGCACGACAACCCCATGGACTTCAAAACCAGCGTAACGGATTTCACCGTGCGCTACGAATATAATTTCTGGCCTTTTGGCACAGGGCGCGAATACCTGGGCGCCAAGCCCCTCACGCCCTTCCTTGCCATCGGCACAGGACTCTGCTTCACGGGTAAGCCCAAAACAAGCTGGAGCACCGACTCGATAGCCGCATCCTCGGCGACGGGTGGCACAGTGGGCGCCGTGTTGCTCTTCGGGGCTGGCGTGAAATACAAGCTGCACGACCGCGTGAACATCATCGCCGAATGGACGATGCACTTCACGGGCACCGACAAACTTGATGGCATCGTCGACCCCTACGGCATCAAAAGCACTGGATTGTTTAAGAATGCCGACTGCTACTCAGCCCTGCAGGTGACCATGACCTACGACCTTTGGGCCAAGTGTAAAACCTGCCACAACGACAGGAATTAGGAGTTAGAAGTTAAGAATTACGTGTTATGACAGAAATAGATATGACTCGCATCCCCCGCCACATTGCCATCATCATGGACGGCAATGGGCGATGGGCGTTGGAGCGCGGACTCGACCGTACCTTCGGCCACAAAGAGGGAGTGGATGCCGTGAAGCGCATCACTACCGAGTGCTCGAACCTGGGGGTGAAGTTCCTCACGCTCTACACATTCTCAACCGAGAACTGGAATCGTCCCATCTACGAGGTAGAAGCCATCATGGAACTGGTGCTGAACTTCTTCGAGATGGAGTTGTTCCACAACAACAACGTGCGATTCCGCATCGTTGGCGACTTCGACCGACTCTCGGAGAACGTGCGGAAGAAGCTGAGATACATGGAGGATGTCACCGCCAAATATACGGGTCTGACCATGGTGCTGGCTCTGAGCTATTCGTCGAAACTGGAGATTACCAATGCCGTGAAGCAGATTGCACAAGAGGTGAAAGAGGGTGTCATCAACCCCGCTGACATCACCGAGCAGACCATCAACGACCGGCTGTGGACCAACTTCATGCCCGACCCCGACCTGCTCATACGCACCGGCGGCGAACTGCGCATCAGCAACTACCTGCTGTGGCAGATTGCCTATTCCGAACTATATTTCTGCGACACTTATTGGCCCGACTTCCAGCGCGAAGACTTGCACCGCGCCATCGCAAACTACCAGAGCCGACAGCGCCGATTCGGAAAAACCGAGGCGCAAATCAGTGGCGAGGCAGCGCCTCAAAATGATAAATAAAAATGATCAATGACAATCGCAGCATCGTGATGCGCAAGCTGAATGACATACTGACAAGAAACAGATGGGTGATGGTGATGGCTTTATCATTCATCATTTATCATTTATCATTTAGCCGCGCAGCGGCGCAGAATTTCATCTACCGCCCCGACATCTCCTACGCCGGCACACCGCGCCAGGTGGAGATTGGAGGGCTGACCGTGAAGGGCGTCACAGACTATGAAGACTATGTGCTCATCAACCTCTCGGGACTCAGCGTAGGACAGCAAATAGAGATGCCCGGCAGCGAAATCACAGAAGCCGTGAAGCGCTACTGGAAGCACGGACTGTTCTCGAAGGTGAGCATCACTGCCGACAGCATCGTCGACTCCAAGGTTTACCTCTGCATCAACCTCGCACTGTGCCCACGCATCAGCGAGGTGCAATACTATGGCGTGAAGAAAAGCGAGCGCGAAGACTTGGAAACAAAACTGGGCATGGCCAAGGGCTTGAGCATGACGAAGAACCTGGTGGACCGTGCAAAGATTCTGGCCAAGAAATACTACGACGACAAAGGCTACAAGAACGCCGAGATTGACATCGTTCAGCGCGACGATGTGACGGGCAAGAACCAGGTGGTGCTGGAGGTGCACATCGACAAGAAAGACAAGATGAAGGTGCGCAACATTGTGCTGGAGGGCAACGACCAGGTATCAACGTCGAAGCTGAAGGGTGGAATGTTCACCAAAGGCGCACTGGGAAAGATTCACGAAGCCAGCAAATTCAAGAATTTCTTCAAAGCCAAGAAATTCACGCCAGAGCGCTTTGCCGAGGCCAAGAAGACTCTCATTGAGAAATATAACGAGCTGGGATTCCGCGATGCCACCGTGATTGAAGACTCCGTGTGGAACGAAGACGATAAACACGTCAATGTCTTCTTGAAGGTGGAAGAGGGCGACAAATATTACCTGCGCAACATCACTTGGGTGGGCAACACCGTGGTGAACACCGAAGGCCTGAATCGCACACTGGGAATGAAGCAGGGCGACGTGTACAACCAGAAACTCATCAACAAGCGACTGCTCACCGACGAGGACGGCGTGCACGACTATTATTACAACAACGGCTATGTGTTCTCGCAAATCGACCCGGCCGAGGTGAACATCGTGGGCGACAGCATCGACCTGGAAGTGCGCATCCTGGAAGGACCGCAAGCTCACCTGAACAATGTGAAGATTTTCGGTAACGACCGCCTCTACGAGGAGGTGGTGCGCCGCGAACTGCGCACCAAGCCCGGCGACCTGTTCTCGAAAGAAGCGCTGATGCGCTCCTACCGCGAGATTGCCTCCATGGGCTACTTCGATGCCGAAGCCATCAACCCCGACGTGAAACCTGACGCCGAAAGTGGCAATGTGAACATCAACTGGGAGCTGGAGCAGAAGAGCAACGACCAGCTGGAGCTGTCGTTAGGCTGGGGACAAACGGGTATTATCGGTCGCGTGGGCATCAAGTTCAACAACTTCTCGCTACGCAACCTGCTGGGCAAAAACAAGCTGCACCGCGGCTTCCTGCCCGCTGGCGACGGTGAGCAGGTAGGACTCTCCTACCAAACCAACGGACGCTACTACTCATCGCTCTCGCTCAACTACGGAACGGGCTGGTTTGGCGGCAAACGCCCCAATGCCCTCAACATCGGAGCCTACTACTCGAAGCAGAGCGACGTCAGCAGCAACTACTACAACTCGGCCTACATGAACTCCCTGCAATACATGTATGGCGGCTACGGCTACTACAACGGCGGCTACTACAACAACTACGAAAGCTATCTCGACGACGACAAATACGTGAAGCTCTTCGGACTCAGCGTCGGATGGGGTAAGCGACTGCGCTGGCCCGACGACTATTTCCAGCTGTCGGCTACGCTGGCCTATCAGCGCTATATGCTGAAAGACTGGCAGTACTTCCTCATCTCCAACGGTAACTCCAACAACTTGAACCTCTCGCTGGCACTCAACCGAACGTCCACCGACAACCCGCTCTTCCCGCGCACCGGCTCGGAGTTCTTGCTCAGCGTCACACTCACCCCGCCCTGGTCGCTCTTCGACAACAAGGACTATAAGAACCTGGCCACCTGGAAGACCTACCAAGACGACTACGACCGTTTCCAGGACGAGCAGCGCGAGAAATACCGCTGGGTGGAATACCACAAGTGGAAGTTCAAGAGCCGCACTTTCACCGCACTCACCAACGGCCAGAAATGCTTCGTGCTGATGACCCGCGTGGAGATGGGTATTCTCGGCTCCTACAACAAATACAAGAAGTCGCCCTTTGAAACCTTCTATGTGGGTGGCGACGGTATGAGCGGCTACAGCACCAGCTATGCCGAGGAGACCATCGGCTTGCGCGGCTATGAGAACGGTTCGCTCTCGCTCTCGGCCAATGCACTGGCAGGCGAACGCACCCCCGGCCGCTACAGCAGCTATGACTCCTACGCCTACGACCGCTTCACACTCGAACTGCGCTATCCCTTCATGCTGGGCAACACCACCATCTACGGACTGGGATTCATGGAAGGCGGTAACGCATGGGCAAACGTGAAGGACTTCAATCCCTTCGACATGAAGAAATCGGCCGGTTTCGGTGTCCGCATCTATCTGCCCATGGTGGGTCTGATGGGTATCGACTGGGCCTATGGTTTCGACAGCGTCTACCAAGGCAGTGGCGGTTGGCGTAAAGGCGGCAGCCAGTTCCACTTCATCCTGGGACAGGAATTCTAATTTGACTATTTATGAATTTGAGATAATAGAATTGAAAATTATGATTAAGAAAGCTATCATTTGTGCCATCATGGCCTTTTGTGGACTGACCACCACACAAGCGCAAAAGTTTGCACTTATCGACATGGACTACGTGTTCAAGAACATCCCTGCTTATGAGCGCGCCAATGAGCAGCTATCGCAGGTATCGAAGAAATGGCAAGCCGAGGTCGATGCACTCACCACCGAGGCTCAGACCATGTACAAGAACTACCAGAACGAGGTGGTGTTCCTCTCGGCCGAGCAGAAGAAGGCACGCCAGGACGCCATCATGGAGAAAGAGAAGCAGGCCGCCGAGCTGAAGCGACAGTACTTCGGCCCCGATGGCGAGCTCTTCAAGAAGCGTACCGCACTGATGAATCCCATCCAAGAGGAGGTGTACAACGCCGTGAAGGACGTGAGCGAACTGCGTGGCTACCAGCTGGTGCTCGACCGTGCCAGCGACACCGGCATCATCTTCGGAAGCCCCAAGATTGACATCAGCGACGAGGTGCTCCGCAAACTGGGATACTCTTATTAAGAAACATAAAGAAAAAACATTAATAAAATTATAGCAACAATGAAAAAATTTATCCTTTGCGCCATCTGCGCAATCTGCGGCTTCACCACCGCATCGGCCCAGGCCCCGAAGTTTGGCCACGTCAATTCACAGGAAATCATTCAGGCCATGCCCGAGTATAACGCTGCTCGCACAGAGATTGAGAAACTCGCAGAACAGTATCAGGCCGACCTGAAGCAAATGCAGGACGAGCTGGAGAAGAAAGCCCAGGCTTTTGAGAAGGAGCAGGCCTCTCTGCCCGAGAACATCAAGCAGCGTCGCAACCAGGAACTGAACGACCTCTACCAGCGTATTCTCCAAACCGGTCAGGACAACGACCAGGCTCTGCAAAAGGCTCAGGCTGAGAAGATGCAAGCCATCACCACCAAAGTGCTCGACGCCATCAAGTCCATTGGCCAGGAAGGCGGCTACGTCTATATCATGGAGATGAGCGCCGGCATTCCCTACATCTCGACCACGCTTTCCACCGACCTCACCGCACAGGTGAAGGCCAAGCTGGGCCTGAAATAAACGGCACTACTTGTGAAAAGATAAATGACAAACAAAAACTATTTAGGCATGGACAATTACCAAAACAAACTAGCGAACAGACGATGGATGATGGTGATCGCTTTATCATTTATCCTTTGTCATTTATCATTTAGCCCTGCAAAGGCGCAAATATTGTGCATTGGCTATCTCAGCCACGACAGCATCCTCACTGCCATGCCACAATACAAATTTGTAGAGGTGGAGATGGACTCGCTGCGCCAAGCTTACGAGAAAGAGATGCAACGGGTGGAGAAAGACTTCAACGAGAAGTACGAGGCTTTCCTCGAAGGCCGAAAGGACTACCCCCGCACCATCATGCTGAAGCGGCAAACCGAGTTGCAGCAACTACTTGAGCGCAACGTGAAGTTCAAGGAGCAGAGCCGACGCGAGCTGGCCGACATCCGCAAACAAAAGCTGGCTCCTCTGACAAAGCTGCTCAACGACGCCATTGCAAACGTGGCCCAGCAGCAACACCTGCTCGTGGTGCTCAACACCGACAGCAATGCCTGCCCGTTCATCGACCCCGAAATGTCGGTCGACATCACCCACGAAGTGTTGCGGGTGCTGACAGGAGAGGAGTGAGAAGAGATAAGTGAAAAGTAAAAGGTGATAAGTGTGGTTTTCTTCCACTTATCACCTTTTACTTTTCACTTATCACTTCTTCAAATTCGGACAGTGTTCGCGCAGGAACTGGAGCACGAAATCAAAGTCCTCGTCGCAAACGTAGGCGCGGTTCTTGAACAACGTCTCGTTCACCTTGATGGTGTTCATCCATCGGCGGGGCACGACCTGCTTTACATCCGAGAGCGTCGATGTAAGCGAGTCGCGGCTGGCCGCAAGCATACCGGCTCCCGCCACGCCGGGTCTTCCTGCCACGGCGCCCGCCAGAATTGCCAGCTCGCCTATCAGGCGAGCTTTTTTCATTGTGGCGGGCATCTGCTTATGCACCAGCTCGTGCTCGTCGAGGGTGAACAACACGATATACTTCTTCCCCGTGATGAGGGCATAGAACACATAACCCAAAGCGCCCAACACCAGCATCACGCCCGTGGCGGCAAGGAGCCCTACGCCCAGTCCTTTCAGCAAACTGAGCGACAAATCGCCCGAGAAAAGACCGATGAGCAACGCAATGACCACCAAAATGACAATGCTCATGCCCAGCACCTTGTAGACATCGAAGAGCACGGTGGGATTCCTCAGCAAGTTCACTTCATAAATCCAGCGGTACTTACCGTCGGGATATAGCTTTACGCGATAATCTGCATCTTTCATGCTGCAAATTTACGCTTTTTCTACTGATTTCGGATTATTTTTGTCACATTTTTGAAGATTTCTGTTCCATTTCAGTTTTTTTTCGTAACTTTGCCGAAAGAAATAACAGAATAACATGAAACTATTTGATGTTTACCCGCTCTTCGACATCAATATCGTCAAGGGCAAAGGTTGTCGCGTATGGGATGACAAAGGACAGGAGTACCTCGACCTCTACGGCGGGCACGCCGTCATCAGCATTGGCCATTCGCATCCACATTATATTAAAAAGGTGACGGAACAGCTCAACCAACTGGGCTTCTATTCCAATTCGGTGGTGAACAACCTGCAGCGGCAGCTGGCCGAACGGCTGGGCAAGGCCAGCGGCTACGACGACTATCAGCTATTCTTGATTAACAGCGGCGCCGAGGCCAACGAAAACGCCCTGAAGCTGGCATCGTGGAAGACGGGCAACACCCGTGTGCTGTCGTGCGAAGGAGCATTCCACGGTCGCACCAGTCTGGCCGTTGAGGTGACGCACAACCGCAAGATTGTGGCTCCCATCAACGACAACCACCATGTGCGCTTCCTGCCATTGAACGACTTGGAGCCTTGGGTGCGCGAGCTGAGTCGCGGTGGCATTGCCGCAGCCATTATAGAGTGCATACAGGGCGTGGGCGGCGTGCAGATGCCCACTCCCGAATTTGCCCAAAAGCTGGCCTACGCCTGCAAGCGCTATGGCGTGCCCCTCATTGCCGACGAGATTCAGTGCGGTTATGGGCGCAGCGGCAAATTCTTCGCCCACCAATGGCTGGGCATACGCCCCGACATCATCACCATGGCCAAGGGCATTGCCAACGGCTTCCCCATGGGCGCCGTACTCATCAGCCCCGATTTCGAGCCCGAATACGGACAGCTGGGCACCACCTTTGGCGGCAACCATCTGGCATGCGCTGCCGCACTGGCTACGCTCGACGTTATGGAGGGCGAAGGATTGGTGGAGAATGCCCGTCAAGTGGGCGACTACCTGATGGAAGGCATCCGCAACATCGGCAGCTCGCACATCAAGGAAGTGCGCGGCCGTGGTCTGATGATTGGCATCGAGCTCGACATGCCCCACAAGATGGTGCGCAAGCCGCTTATCAAGCATGAGCATTGCTTTACGGGCTGCGCCGGACAGAACACCCTGCGCCTACTGCCGCCCCTGTGCCTCACGAAGGCAGAGGCCGACGACTTCATCGAGCGCCTAATCAGAGTACAGCCAGAAGAAGACGAATAACTTATGAAAATTGCAGTAATTGGAGCAGGTGCCATGGGCGGCACCACCGTACAGGGCCTGGTGAAAGGGCAGTATTTCGAGAACGAAGATATCACCGTGAGCGACCCCAACGTACAGGTGCTGGAGAAGTACAAGGCGATGGGCGTGAACGTGACCACCGACAACGCCATGGCCGCCGAGCAAGCCGACATCGTGTGCGTGGTGGTGAAGCCTTGGCTGGTGGAAACGGTGCTGCGCGGCATCAAGCCCGTGCTGGCACCCCAGCGACAACTCCTCATCGTGGTGGCTGCGGGCGTGAGCTCGCAGAGCGTCGAGGAGTGGCTGGGACTGAACTGTCCGCCGCTGTTCCTCGTCATCCCCAATATCGCCATCGCCCAGATGCAGTCGATGACGTTCATCGTGCCCGTGGGAGCTTCGAAGCGCGACACGCAGACCATCCTCGACATCTACAACGAGATGGGCGGCACGCTCATCACCGACGAGGAGCACCTGCCCGCCGGCACCACGCTGGCATCGTGTGGCATCGCCTACGCCATGCGCTACATCCGCGCCGCCTCCGAGGGCGGTGTGGAGCTGGGCTTCAAGGCCGACGACGCAAAGAAGATTGTGCTGCAGACGCTACGTGGCGCCATCGAACTGCTGGAAGAAACAGGACTGCACCCCGAGGCCGCCATCGACCTGGTAACCACGCCGCAGGGTGTCACCATCAAGGGTCTGAACGAGATGGAACGCGCCGGATTCACCAGCGCCGTCATCCGCGGATTGAGAGCAGGAATGTAATAATTGATAAGTGAAAAGGGAGAAGTGATAAGTATGGTTACACTTCTAGGCATAAAGTAACCATACTTCTCCCTTCTCCCTTTTCACTTATCCCTTATCAGAACGCTGAGGCTTTCAGGCGCAGTCCTGCCGTTTCGTCGAGGCCAAACATCAGGTTCATGTTCTGTACGGCCTGTCCCACAGCTCCTTTCAACAGATTGTCGATGCAACTGGTGAGGAGCAGTTTCTGGTCGTGCTTTTCGCAATGCACCAGCGCCTTGTTGGTGTTCACCACCTGTTTCAGGTCTATCGGACTGTCGCTGTAGTGGGTGAAGGCGGCGTCGCGATAGAAATCTTTGTAGGCTTCGATGATGTCGGCTTCGGGGGCTGGAGTCTTCACCACCGCCGTGCAGAAGATGCCACGTGCAAAGGGGCCGCGATAAGGGATAAAGTCTATGTCGGCATCCAGATAACCCTGCACTTGGCGCAGCGTTTGGCGTATCTCGGCTACATGCTGATGCTGGAAGGGTTTGTAGATGCTCAGGTTGTCGACACGCCACGAGAAGTGGGTGGTGGCCCCGGGCTTCTGTCCGGCACCAGTGCTGCCTGTGATGGCGTTCACGCTCACATCCTCCTTCAGCAGGTTCAGGTAAGCAGCCGGTAGCAGCGCCAGCTGGATGGCGGTGGCAAAGCAGCCTGGATTGGCCACATGCTGCGCCTGCATGATGGTGTCCTTGTTCACTTCGGGCAAACCATAGACATAGTCGTGATGTCCGCTGATGCGGAAATCTTGTGCCAGGTCGATGATTTTCACTTGGCTGGGGATGTTGTGCTCATGGATGAACTGCTGGCTCTTGCCATGTCCGAAGCAGAAGAAGAGCACATCGACGCTGCTAAAAGGCAGGTCGGCGGTGAAGCGCAAGCTGGTGTCGCCCACCAGCCCTTCGTGCACGTCGCTCACCATGTTGCCGGCATTGCTCTCCGAGTTGGCAAACACAATCTCAGCCTCGGGGTGGTTCAGCAGCAAGCGGATGAGCTCTCCGCCCGTGTAGCCTGCCGCTCCCAGTATTCCTACTCTTATCATATCAGATTATTTTTTTGTGGGGCACAGAGCCACAACACTATATAAGCCACCAGTCCGCCGCCAAAGCTGAAGAGGAACAGCAGGAAGGCCACACGCACCAGCAGGGAATCCACATTGAAATATTCGGCTATGCCGCCACACACACCGGCAATCTTCTTGTCGGTTTCGGAAAGGTAGAATCTTTTTTGTTCCATATTTTTTTAATTTTTTGGCGAGGAACACCTCGCCCACCCGACCGATTAACGCTGCTCGTTGGGATGAATGCCGTAGTAGACGCGCAGAGGCGTGGAACTCACCTTGATGAATCCCTTGGCCTCGTCGGCAGTCCAGCCGGTCTGCGTCTCGCCATATTCGCCCAGCTTCGAGCGAGTGAGGTCGTTGGGGCTGTCGATGCCCACGGTTTCGAAGCCGTAGGGGCGCAAGCGCAGGATGGCGGTGCCAGTGACATTGCGCTGGCTGCTGGAGAGCATGGCCTCGATGTCGGGCATCACAGGCTCCAGATACTGGCTCTCGTGCAGGAACATGCCATACCAGTTGGCCACCTGATCCTTCCAATACTGCTGCCACTTGGAGAGTGTCGACTTTTCCAGCAGTCGGTGAGCCTCGATGATGAGCTTAGGAGCAGCGGCCTCGAAGCCTACGCGACCCTTGATGCCGATGATGGTATCGCCCACATTGGCATCGCGACCGATGGCGTAGGAGGCACCTATCTCCTCAATCTTCTGGATGGCCTTCACGCGGTCGTCGAACTTTTCGCCATTCACGCCTACAATCTCGCCCTTCTCGAACTCAATCTTCAGCAGTTGCTCTGGGGCGGCAGCGGTGACGTGCTTCAGGTAAGCCTCTTCGGGCAGCCCCTGCGTGGGGTCGAGCAGCTCGCCGCCACAGATGCTGGTGCCCCAGATGCCCACGTTGTAGCTGTACTTCAGCTTGGCAAAGTCGGCATTGAAGCCATGGGCGTTCAGATAGTCCACCTCCTCCTTGCGGGTCAGCTTCTTGTCGCGCGTCAGGGTGATGATTTCCACGCCGGGAGCCATCACGAGGAAGGTCATGTCGAAGCGAATCTGGTCGTTGCCGGCGCCTGTGCTGCCGTGTGCAATGGCATCGGCACCAATCTCGCGTGCATAACGGGCGATGGCAAGAGCCTGGAAGATGCGCTCGCTGCTGACGCTGATGGGATAGCAGTTGTTGCGCAGCACATTGCCGAAAATCATATATTTCAGCGACTTAGCGTAGTACTCCTGCGTGACATCGAGGGTCACATACTGCCGGGCACCCAGCTTGTAGGCGTTTTCCTCGTTGGTCTTCAACTGTTCGGCGCTGAAGCCACCCGTGTTGGCGCAGGCGGCATATACCTCGTAACCCATCTCTTTTGCCAGGTACATCACCGTGTAGCTGGTGTCGAGTCCGCCAGAAAAGGCTACTACAACTTTTTTCTTTTGTTCCATATTTCTGTTTTTGTTTCTTGTTTATTAATCTTGTTCCAGCTCCTCCAAGTGGCGAATGCGGGCCAGCACGCTTTCGGGGATTTTGGCCGGCAACTGCTCGGTGGGATCGAAGAGCATGGCAGTGCAGATGCAGTATCGGCGGTCGGTGCGTTTCAGGATATCCACGTTGACGCAGCCCTCGCAGCCCCGCCAGAAGGCCTCGTCGTCGGTGAGGTCGGCAAAGGTGACGGGCTGGTAGCCCAGCTCGGTGTTCATCTTCATCACGGCGGCTCCGCTGGTGAGCGAGAAGATTTTGGCATGAGGCCAACGGGTTCGCGCCAGCGAGAACGTCAGGTTCTTGATGCGCTTGGCCACGCCCAAGCCGCGAAAGTCGGGGTGCACGATGAGTCCGCTGGTGGTGACATACTGCTGCTGCTCCCACGTTTCGATATAGCTGAAGCCGGCAAAGCGCCCATCGGCCGACAAGGCGATGACAGCCTTTGCCTCCTGCATCTTCTTTGCCAAATATTCATGGGTGCGGCGGGCAATACCCGTTCCCCGCACCTTGGCGGCCTGTGCGATGGTGTCCAGGATGGTGTCTACATAGACCTCATGCTCAGAGCCGGCCACCAGCACTGAAATATCGTTATCTTGTTCCATGTTTTTCACTTAATTACTTCATATTCGGTACCACTTGGCCCAGCGCTTCGATGACTTCCTGCTGGACAGCCCCCTCCTTCAGCACGATGAAGATGGTGTCGTCGCCAGCGATGGTGCCCAAGATCTGGGGCATGTCGCTGCGGTCGATGTTCCATGCAATGGCACTGGCATAGCCGGGACGCGTCTTGATCACCCCCATGTTGCCCGAGAAGTTAATACTCAAGAATCCCGGCACCTGCATCATTTCGCGCAGTGTCGATGTCTTGTTCACACGCTTGTACATGGTTTCGTTGGGCAGCACATAGATGTATTGTCCGCTCAGTGTGGAGGCTTTGGCCACCTTCAGCTGTTTCAGGTCGCGGCTCAACGTGGCCTGTGTCAGACTGAATCCTTCTTTCTGCAGGGCTGTCATCAACTCTTCTTGATTGCCCAGTTGCTGGCTGGAGATAATCAGTCGGATAGCCTCGAGCCGTTGGTTCTTAATTTTCATAATTCGTATATATATCCAAAAATGGGTTGCAAAAGTAACTAATATTTTGTATATATACAAATTTTCTTGCATATTTTTTCCATTCTTTCCCAAAATAATGACCGAAGTGGGCGTACGAGAAACACTGCTAAGACACATCAGAAAATAATAGGAGTGCACCCGTCGAAATTTGGCGTACGACTTTTTTCAAAAAGTCGTTGAGTTTTTTAAAAAAGTCGTACGCCAAATTTTCGAAGGTCGTGATACCTTTTGCCGAAAAGTTAAGAAAAAACAAAAATATCATATATAAATAAGGTATAAGCAAACTTTTATATAATTTTGCAGCCCGAATTGAAATAAAAGAGGAAAGACTATGCAGAAGAACTTAGTTATAGTAGAATCGCCCGCAAAGGCGAAGACAATAGAAAAGTTCCTGGGCGACGACTACAAGGTGATGTCGAGCTACGGCCACATACGCGACTTGAACAAGCACGAGCTGAGCATCGACGAGAACACACTGACACCTGTATATGAGATACCCGAAGAGAAGAAGAAGCTGGTGAGCGAACTGAAGACGCAAGCCAAGAAGGCCAGCCAGGTGTGGCTGGCAAGCGATGAAGACCGCGAAGGAGAAGCCATCTCGTGGCATCTGTGCGAAGTGCTGGGACTCGACGAAGAGAAGACGAAGCGCATCGTATTCCACGAGATTACCAAGCCCGCCATACTGGAAGCCATTGCGCATCCGCGCACACTCGACATGAACTTGGTGGATGCCCAGCAGGCACGCCGCGTGCTCGACCGATTGGTGGGATTCAAGCTGTCGCCCGTGCTGTGGCGCAAGGTGAAGCCGGCACTCTCGGCCGGTCGTGTGCAGAGCGTTGCCGTGCGACTCATTGTGGAGCGCGAGCGCGAGATTCAGGCCTTCAAGAGTGAGACCTACTACAGCGTGGGCGCCATCTTCGCATTGATGAATGCCGACGGCTCGGCTTCGGAGGTGAAGGCCACGCTGGCACAGCGCTTGAAGACGCGCGAAGAAGTGGACCAGCTGCTGGAACAATACAAAGACGCCACCTTCGAAGTGGAGAGCGTGCAAAAAAAGCCCATGAAACGCACGCCCGCCCCACCCTTCACCACCAGCACACTGCAGCAGGAGGCTGCTCGCAAGCTGGGATTCAGCGTGAGCCAGACGATGGCCGTGGCGCAGCATCTCTACGAGAACGGACAAATCACCTATATGCGTACCGACTCGGTCAACCTGTCGGGCTTAGCCATCAACGCCGCCAAAGAGGAAATCATCCGTCAGTATGGCGCCTCCTACTCCAAGGTGAGACAGTATCGCACCAGTTCAAAAGGAGCCCAAGAGGCACACGAGGCCATACGCCCCACCTACATGGACAAGCCCGCCATTGAAGGCACCGCCCAGGAGCGGCGCCTCTACGAGCTCATCTGGAAGCGAACAG
This sequence comes from Prevotella sp., assembly GCA_017619275.1. Taxonomy (GTDB): domain Bacteria; phylum Bacteroidota; class Bacteroidia; order Bacteroidales; family Bacteroidaceae; genus Prevotella. The sequence goes on from JAFZSR010000026.1 coordinate 16,151, forward strand.
CTGCCTGCCAGATGGCCGATGCCGAGATTGAGAAGACAACGGTGGAGATAAAGTCCACGCCCGACCATGGACTCTTCATCGCCACTGGCGAAGTGGTCAAGTTCGACGGTTTCCTGAAAGTTTATCGCGAAAGCGCCGACGACGAGGAAGAGAACAAAGACGAGTTCAGCCATGTGCTGCCACCGCTGAAGGAAGGCGACCAGCTGGTACGCCGCGAGGTGAGCGCCATTGAGCGCAACAGCCAGGGCCCCCAGCGCTATACCGAGGCCTCGCTGGTGCACAAGCTGGAAGAGCTGGGCATCGGTCGCCCCTCTACCTACGCCCCCACCATCAGCACCATTCAGCAGCGCGAATATGTGGTGAAAGGCGACAAGAAAGGCGAGGAGCGCCACTTCGACGTCATCACCCTGAAAGGCAAGCAAATCACCACCAAGAAACGCCACGAAACCGTGGGTTCGGAGAAAGGCAAGCTGATGCCCACCGACGTGGGTATCGTGGTGAACGACTACCTCACCGCCAACTTCCCCACCATCCTTGACTATAATTTCACCGCACGCGTGGAGCAGGACTTCGACAAGATTGCCGAGGGCAAGGTGCAGTGGGGCAAGATGATGAAGGACTTCGACAAGGACTTTGAACCTACGGTAAAGAAAGCCATCGACCAGCGTTCGGAGCATAAGGCTGGCGAGCGCGAGCTGGGCATCGACCCCAAGAGCGGTCGCCACGTCTTCGCCAAGATTGGCCGTTACGGTCCCGTGGTGCAGATTGGCGTGGCCAACGACAAGGAAAAGCCCCTCTTTGCCCACATGCCCAAGGAGCTGAGCATGGAAACCATCACGCTGGAGCAGGCGCTGGAGCTGTTCAAGTTGCCGCGCATGCTGGGCGAATACGAAGGTGAGCCCGTCACCGTGGGCACCGGACGCTTCGGCCCCTATGTGCTCCACAAGAAGGTCTACGCCTCGCTGCCCAAGGGCACCGATCCCTTGGCCATCACCATTGGCGAGGCCGTGAAGCTCATCGACGAAAAGCGCCACGAGGACGAACGCCGGCATCTGCGCGTCTTCACCGAGGACATGGACCTGGAAGTGCTCAACGGCCGCTATGGCCCCTATCTGGTCTATAAAGGCAAAAACTACCGTCTGCCAAAAGCACTTCAAGAGAAGGCCCGCGAGCTGACTTACGAAGAAGCAATGAAAATCGTTAAGAGTTAGGCTCCTGAACCAACCCATAACGCATGAAACGCATCATCCTCATCGGCTATATGGGAGCCGGCAAGACCACCATAGGGCGTGCTCTGGCCAAGGAACTGGGTCTGAGTTTCTACGACCTTGACTGGTATATCGAGAGCCGTCGACGCAAGAAAGTGCCGCAGATCTTTGCCGAATTGGGCGAAGAGGGCTTCCGCCAGATAGAATACAACATGCTGCATGAGGTGGCCGAGTTCGAAGATGTGGTCGTGAGCTGCGGTGGGGGTACCCCCTGTTTCTTCGACAACATCGACTACATGAACAGCATGGCGCAGGTTGTGTATCTGCGCTGCCAACCCGAAGTGCTGCACGGCCACCTGCTGATGGGGAAAGTGGAGCGCCCCCTGCTGAAGGGGAAGAGCCCCGACGAGCTCATGGACTTTATCCGCGAGCAGCTGGCTGCACGCGAAAAATATTATTGCAAGGCACAATATCAGCTCGACGTTACGCTGATGGACAATTACGAAAAGATAAAAATCACTGTCGATAAGTTGAAAGAGCTTCTGAACCTTTGAACTTTCAAGGGTTCAGCGTTGATAGTTCATAGTTAAAAGTTAAATGTTGAAAGAAAAAAGTTTAAAGTTCTTGATGGTGGCGCTGATGCTGATGCTGACATCGGCAACGGCCCACAGCCAGATAACAGGACAGATTGTGGATGCCACCGACGGCTACGCCATCCCCTACGCCAGCGCCCTCTACCGAGGCAACAAGGTGGCGGTGTCGAGCAATGCCGAGGGCAAGTTCACCATCGAGCGCCACAACGGTTGGCGCCTTACCGTGAGTTCGGTGGGCTACATTCCCCAAGTTATCAACATCACCCGTTCCACGCCCGACAACCTCATCATCCGCCTGAAGCCCGACACCCGCCAGCTGCAGGAGGTCACCATCCAGTCGAAGCGTTCCAGCCGCTACAGCCGCAGGAACAATCCCGCCGTGGAGCTGATGCGCAAGGTGATTGCCGCCAAGAAGAAAACCGACCTGAAGAACCACGACTACTACCAGTATAACAACTACCAGAAAATAATGCTTGGCCTGAACGACCTGCAGGGCCAGGATCTCACCTCAGGCATGTTCAAGAAGCACCAGTGGCTCATCGACCAAATTGAGGTTTGCCAGTATAACGAAAAACTGGTGCTGCCCATGTCGGTCGACGAGACGGTGACGCAGAAAATCTACCGCCGCGACCCGCACGCTGAGAAGAGCATCATCAAAGGACAGAACTCAAGCGGCGTGAACGAGATCTTCCAGACGGGCGACATCCTCAACGCCGTGCTGAAAGACGTCTTCACCGACGTGGATATCTACGAGGACCAGATTCGCCTGTTCCAGTATCCCTTCACCAGCCCCATCGGCAGGGATGCCATCCAGTTCTACCGCTTCTACATCACCGACACCGTCTACGTAGGCCACGACCTGTGCTACCACCTCGACTTCACCCCCAACAACCAGCAGGACTTCGGCTTCCGAGGCCAGATTTATATCCTCGCCGACAGCAGCTACCAGGTGAAGCGTTGCGAGCTTACTATCCCCAAGACCAGCGATGTGAACTGGGTGGAGAACATGCAGTGCTTGCAGGAGTTTAGCCAGCTCGACAACGGCGAGTGGGTGCTCACCGTCGACGATATGTTCGTGGAGCTGATGGCCGCCAAGTTTCTCACCAAGTTTATCGTCGTGCGCACCACGCGGCGCAGCGACTTCGCCTTCGACGAGATTCCCAACCAGCTGCTTCGCGGAAAGAGGGCCGTGATGAAGGATGCCTACGCCGAGATGCAGGACGAGGAATTCTGGAATCAGTACCGCCAAGTGGAATTGACGAAGAGCGAGAGCAGCATCGACCAGATTCTGAAGCACCTGGAGCAGATGAAAGGATGGAAATACATCGTCTTCGGTCTGAAGGCGCTCATCGAGAACTTTGTGGAGACGGGCTCGAAGGAGCATCCCAGCAAGGTGGACATCGGCCCAGTGAACACCATCATCTCGCAGAACTTCTACGACAAGTGGCGCCTGCGTGCAAGCGGACAGACCACCGCCAACCTGCACCCACATCTGTTCTTGAAGGGATATGTGGCACGCGGCATGGAATCCAAGCAGAATTACTACGATGCCGAGGCCATCTGGGCCTTCAACCGCCCGGGCTATCTGCCCCGCGAGTTCCCCAAGCAGACCATCAGCTTCCAATCGATGCGCGACGTGGCCCTGCCCAGCGACAAGTTCATACAGACTGATAAGGACAACATGTTCACCTCGTTCAAGGTGACCGAGATTGACAAGATGTTCCTCTACAACCGCCAGGCAGTGAATTTTGACTTTGAGCAGGAGTGGGGCTTCAAGGTGTTTGCCGAGGCGAAGACCGAGCGTGTCAGTCCCATCGGCAACATCGAATTGGCACCTCTGGCCACACAGCAGCCTCTCGACCACATCCGCTACACCGAGGCCACCGTGGGACTGCGTTATGCACCCGGCGAGACATTCATCAACACCAAGCAGCACCGCTGGCCGCTGAATCTCGACGCACCCGTATTCCGCTTGCAGCACACCATGGGATTCGACGGCGTGCTGGGCGGCATGTACAACTATAACTTCACCGAGGGCGAAATCTACAAGCGCGTGTGGATGCCGATGAACTGGGGAAAGATTGACCTACGCCTGAAGTTCGGAGCGCAATGGAACCAGGTGCCCTATCCGCTGCTCATCATGCCGGTGGCCAACCTGGGCTACATCTTGGAAGACCAGACCTTCAACCTTATCAACAACATGGAGTTCCTCAACGACCGCTATGCATCGCTAATGTTCGATTGGGACTTCAATGGCAAGATCTTCAACCGCATTCCCCTGTTGCGCAAGCTGAAATGGCGCGAGTGGGTTGGCATCAAAGTGCTCTGGGGCGCGCTCACCGACAAAAATAATCCCACGCTGCCGCAGAACGCTAGTAGCGACGTGCTGATGCAGTTCCCCGAAGGCTCGCACATCATGGACTCGAAGACGCCCTACGTGGAGGCCAGCTTTGGCATACACAACATCCTGAAGCTGCTGCACGTGGAGTACGTGCGCCGACTGAACTACAACAACCTGCCGTCGGCCAACAAGCAGGGCATCCGCTTTATGATTCGCACAACATTCTAACGTGTTCAGAGAACACATATCCATCAGCAAAAAACAAAAAAAGAAATGAAGAAAGCATTTTTCAGTTTTGCTGTCGCAGCTGTAGCTGTCTTTGCAATGGCATCGTGTGGTGGCAAAAAGAGCGAGAAAGCTGAAGCTCCCGCCGAGGGCGAACAGGCTACCGAGCAGACCGAGGCTCCGGCAGAGCCTGCCAAGGTGGAGACGGTAGGCCAGGTCTACGACGTGGTGATTCCCGCCGGATGGGAATCGAAGCAGTACGTCTCGGAGATGATTATCAAGAAAGGCTCCAAGGAACTGAACTTCAAGGACAACAAGGGCAACATCGCCGACTGGGTGGCCAAGCTCAAGGCCGAGAATAAGCAGGAAGACCTCGTTGCCGCCGGCCGCACCTGGCAGGTATACAAGAATGAATATAGCTACAAGGTAGCATATCTCACCCAGGTTGGCGAGCATGTGCTCCGCGTGGGTTCCAATGTGGAAGACGCCACGGACGCCGAAGTGCTGAGCGTGCTTGCTGCCGTGAGAGACTACGACATTAATAACTACCAGAACAAATAACCATCATTGCGTGGCCGTTCCCCCAAGGGAGCGGCTACTTTTTTATCCCCGTTTTACGGACAAAACGGAACGTGTGCCGACTTCCAAAATTTCGGTAACGACTTTTTGAAAAAAGTCGTTGACTTTTGAAAAAATCTCGTACGAGATTTTTTTGCCTCTCATCTCTATTGCTCAAATAGGCACTATGCTTGTCAAAAATCCGCACCGAATCCGACGGTTTTTCGGACTTTGACAAGCATAGTGCCTACGACTGTTTTCTTGTTTACACCGCCTTGCTATTGGGCAGCGCGTCCCAGTGCCAGAGCCTTGATGTTGGCCTCGACGATGGCGTCGCCCTTACGTGCGAAGACGCTGCGGATGGCGGCTTCGAGCTTCTCGTACTCCAGTCCGAGGGCTTTCTGTGCAGCTCCGAGGAGGATGACGTTGGCCGAGCGGGGCACACCGTTGTCCTTCGCCATGCGCTCGATGTCGATGCTGATGACGTGTGGCAGGCGCGCCAGGTCGGCGTTGACCACTTCCATGTCGGGATAGTTGGGGATGTTGACAAAGGGCGTGCTGGAGGTGATGACCCATCCGTCGGGCTTCAGCCAGGGCACGTAGCGCAGGGCCTCCATGGGCTCCATGGAGATGATGACGTCGGCGCCGCCACGGGGGATGAGGTCGCTATGGATGGTGTCGCTGCTGATGCGCAGGTGGCTCTGCACGTCGCCGCCGCGCTGGCTCATGCCATGCACCTCGGCCTGCTTGATGTATAGGTTCTCGTTCATGGCGGCCTCGCCAATGATGGTGGCAATGGAGAGGATGCCTTGGCCTCCCACGCCGCAAAGTATAATGTCGGTCTTCATTTCTATCTAAGCCCCCTAAGTTAGGGGGATGGGGGTCTGAACGTCCTTTACGTTCTCGCCCGCCAGTTTTTAATTAATTGGTTCAAAATTTTATTTACAACTGCTTATGAGTAGCCTGTTCAGACTCCCATTCCCCTAACTTTGGGGACTTGATTGGGCTTTCTTTTGCTTCAGGTGGCGCTGTAGGGTCTGCATGCACTCGCGACGGGGAATGATGACGCTGGTGCCGTGGTAGTTCAGCTCGTCGCGGATGGCCTGGGTAATCTCCGGCATGTTCTTCGGCAGGGGAACAACGACGCGCAGGTGCTCGTCGCTCAAGCCCAAGCCGCGGCAGATGGCCTCGTACTTACTGGTGCCGGCCGAGTCCTGACCGCCCGTCATGCCAGTGGTGAGGTTGTCGCTGATGATGACGGTGATGTCGGCGTTCTCGTTGATGGCATCGAGGAGACCCGTCATGCCGCTGTGGGTGAAGGTGCTGTCGCCAATGATGGCCACGGCTGGCCACTGTCCGGCGTCGGCGGCACCCTTGGCCATGGTGATGCTGGCGCCCATGTCGACGCAGCTGTGGATGGCGCGGAAGGGGGGAAGGAAACCGAGGGTGTAGCAGCCGATGTCGCCGAACACACGGGCGTTGTCGTACTCGCGCAGCACCTCGTTCAGGGCGGCATAAACGTCGCGGTGGCCACAGCCTTGGCAGAGTGCTGGCGGACGTGGCACCACATCCTCGCAGGGGGCAAAGGTCTCGTCGTTCTTCATGCCCAGGGCTTTCTTCACGATGTCGGGGGTGAGCTCGCCCGTGCGGGGCAGCGTGGCATCGAGCTTGCCGTGGACAGTGTCGCAGTCAGAAACGCCGCGCACGATGTCCTCGATGAAGGGCTGGCCCTCCTCTACGATGAGCATCTGCTCGCACTCGCTCATCATACGGCGCACCAGCTTCTTCGGCAGGGGATACTGCGAGATTTTCAGAATGGGATAGGGGCAACCGTTGGGGAAGCACTCGCGCACATAATTGTAGCCGATGCCGCTGGCGAGAATGCCCAGGCTGCGGTCGTGGCCCTCGATGTAGATGTTGTAAACCGACTGCTCGGCATCCTTCTCCAGCTGTGGCTGCTGAGCCGTCACATGGTCGTTGCGGCGGCGTGCATTGGCGGGCAGGAGCACCCAGTTGGCAGCCACGGCATTATAGTTCAAGGGGTTTTGTTGACGCGGTTCGTCAACACACTCCACCACGGCGCGGCTGTGGGCCATGCGAGTGGTGACGCGCATGAGCACGGGCAGACACTGTTGCTCGGAGTAGTTGAAGGCATCGGCCATCATGTTGTAGGCCTCCTGCTGCGTAGAAGGCTCGAAGGTGGGAATCATGGCGAACTTGCCATAGAAGCGCGAGTCCTGCTCGTCCTGGCTGGAGTGCATCGAGGGGTCGTCGGCCACGAGGACCACCACGCCACCGTTGACGCCCGTCATGCCGCTGTTGACGAAGGGGTCGGCGCAGACGTTCAGTCCCACGTGCTTCATGCACACTAATGCGCGCTTGCCCATGTACGACATGCCCAGGGCTTCCTCCATGGCGGTCTTCTCGTTGGTGCTCCAACGGCTATGCACGCCGCGCTCGCGTGCCAGCGGGTCGTTCTGGATGAATTCGGTAATCTCGGTAGACGGTGTGCCGGGATAGGCATACACGCCCGACAGTCCTGCGTGCAGGGCACCCAGGGCTATGGCTTCATCGCCTAACAATAGTCTTTTCTTCATATCAAAGGGTTTAAGTTGAACAATCTTTCGGCAAAAGTACGAAAATTCTTGCGCATAGCCTAACAGACTGGAAAGAAATTTCAGGAAATTGGGGGAAATTCCACTCCAGACGGTAGAATTTCCCCCAATTTCCTGAAAAATCGTTCAAAGATAACTACTTGGCGATGCAGACGTTCTTGATGAAGTGGCTCTCGCCGTTGGCACCACTGCCCGCGATGGTGATATAGCCAGGCTGCATGATGTTGGGCAGGTTGGCCACGCGCTTACCGTTGATGAAGAGTTTCAGGTTGCCTTTGTTGAAGCTCAATGCGAAGTGGTTCCATCCCTTGCTGTTCAGCAGTTTGTGCAGCTCGCCCTTGTCGCCGTGGATGCCCTCTTCGTCGGTCTTCTCATAGCTCCATTCCATGCCGTCGGGCCAGAAGCGTGTGGTGCCGATGCCGACTTCTTCAGCATTATAGCTCTGCACTTCAAAAACAACGTCCCCGCCAAAGAGGAACTCAAACTCGTAGGTGAAGTTGTCGGGGAGGTAGTCCTTGCTGCCCTCGCCCACCATGGGGAAGAGGGTTGACCAACCGCCCGAAAGAACGATGTACTTGTGTCCCAAGGCCTCGCCCACCTCGGCGCTGCCTTCCTTGATGTCCCACTTCGAGGGCAGCTCGCCAGCCTTCTCGCCTTTGAGGGTGTCGACGAAGATGATGTTGGCGGCGGGCTTGAAATCGCCATTCTTGTAAAGGTCGATGAGGTTGAGCAGTTCGGCCTTGTCGGGAGTGAGCAGTACGCTCTCGTCGTTGCCCTGCTGCTCTTCAGCTTGTTGTTCTTCGGTCTGCTCGTTTTCGGTGGCCATCTCGGTGTTCTCGCTCTCGGCGTCGGCAGCCTTGTCGGCTTTCTTGTCGCCTCCGCAAGCCGTCGTCATGACGAGGCTTGCCATGCACATCAGTGCCAGGTAAACTTTTTTCATGTTCAGTGGGTTTTAATTGGTTCTATTTGAATAAGATTGTCATTACAGTCTGCAAAGGTAGGCATTTGTTGGCATATACGCAACTCCCAAGGCGGTTTTTTGATAATATTTCTTGTCAGATGGAAAAAAATTGCTATCTTTGCACATTGAATAGCTAACATACATGAGAAGAGTCGCTTTCTTTTTGTTCTTTTTCTGCTGGGGGAACGCCGCCTTTGCCCAGCAGTCGGTGAGCCTCGACGCGCTCTACAAGGAGCTTGATGCCGCCATCGACTCTGCCGCCATCTTCCAGAAAAAGAAGACAGACGCCATCGACATTCTGAAGAAACAATACGCCTCCTGCCGCGACGATGAGGAGCGCTATCGGTTTGCATGGAGCCTTTATCGGGAGTACGTCGCCTTTGTCAACGACTCCACCTTGGCCTACCTGCAGCAATGCCTCCATTATGCCCGCCGCCTCCAGCGCTCCGACTTGCTGGCCCAAGCCGAGCTGGCAATGGCCCATCAGCTGGCTGAAACGGGGTTCTATTCCGAGGCCGAGATCCACTTCAACCGCATCGCCAATGAGCCGATGGACAGTGCGATGCACATTTCGTATCTCTTGGGACGCAACCATCTCTATGGCGAGATGGGCTTTTATTCGCACGACCCTGAGCTGAGCCAGCACTTCCACTCCAAGGCCAACGCCCTTCGCGACTCCCTGCTGGCGCTTCTGCCCCACGATTCCGGCACCTATTGCGAACTGATGTCGAGGATGCTCAACAACCGTGGCAACACCGACGAGGCGCTGCCCTACAGCGACCAATGGCTGGCCCATGTGAAGCCCGCCACGCGCGACTATGCCATCATGGCTTTCTTCCGTTCGGAAATCTACAAGCGCAAGGAAGACGTGACGATGCAGCGCTACTGGCTCATCCAATCGGCGCTGACCGACATCCGCCAAGCCATCATGGACCAGTCGGCCCTGTGGAGCCTGGCCAACAGCATCATGCAGGACGATGGCGACCTGGACCGCGCCTACCGATACATGGACTTCTCGTGGGGCTGCATATCGCAGTTCAGCCCCCACATGCGCTCTTGGCTGGTGTCGCCCATCCTGACGCGTATCAACGACAAGTACAAGGCCAACCTGCACCAAGCCAACAGCAACCTGCGCTGGACGATAGGCGCCATCAGCCTGCTGGTCATCGGACTGCTGGTTTTGCTCCTTTATGTGCAGAAGAAACGCAAACAGCTGGCAGAGGCCAAGAGCGAGCTGGCGGCAGCCAACGAGCAACTGTCGGCACTCAACGGGCAGCTCTCGGTGAATAACGACAATTTGTCGGAGGCCAACCGAATGCTATCCGACATCAATGGTCAGCTGCGGCAGGCCGTCATGCGGCTGAACGACTCAAATCGTGTGAAAGACGAATACATTGGAAAGTTCCTCAGCATCTGCTCGGAATATATCGACAAGCTCGACAACTATCGCATCCGCGTGAACCGCAAGCTGAAGGCAGGACAGCATGCCGACCTGCTGCGGATGACCAGCTCGGAGCAGCTGAAGGAAGACGAGCTGAAGGAACTCTTCGACAACTTCGACCAGGTGTTCCTGCACCTCTTCCCCACGTTTATTGCCGATTTCAACGCCCTGCTGCGCCCCGGCGAGCAGATCACGCCCTCGGCCGAAAACCGTCTCAACACCGACTTGCGCATCTTTGCACTCATCCGCCTGGGTATCGACGAGAGTTCAAAGATTGCCGAGTTCCTGCACTATAGCCCCAACTCCATCTACGCCTATCGGGCTCGCATCAAGAACAAAGCTGCCGGCAACCGCGACAACTTTGAAAACATGGTGAAGGTGATAGGGCTCAATCAGTGATGCTACAGTTCTTGTCGCGGCTCACCACCCAGCGCAGGGCGTTGGTGAAGAGCAGTTGTTGCGTGGCGTCGATGAAGCCCTCGTCGCCATGTCCCATGTTCAGATACACCATGCGATAGTTTTTGTTGGTCCACACGATGGGGAAGTCGCCGCCGTGGACGATGTCCTTCAGTCCGAAGGGATACATCTTCGGCGAGATGCTCAGCAGCACCTCCACGTCGGGGTTTTCGCGTGGCGAAGGCTGCCACTGATAGAACTCGCTGGGCGGCACCACAAACTCGGCGGGCAGCGACCGTGTGACGGGGTTCTGCTGCGTGTCGCAACAGACGAGAGCCGCCTGCGGGGGCCAGTTGTTGCAGTAGAAGGTGCCACAGCCCAAGAACTTGTTCAGCCAAGGCCAGCGGGTGTTGCGGTCGTTGTAGGCTGCGGCATGGAAACCAATCCATCCGCCGCCCTGTTCCATATACTGCTCAAACACCTGGCGCTCGGCCTGAGCATGGGGCTGCGCGTTGAGGGCGATGACCACGCTGTACTGCTTGAGCCGTTCCAGCGAATAGTCGGCCAGCGAGGTGGTGCGGTCCATCAGCCAGCCCTCGCCATAGGTCAGCTTGTGCAGGAACTCCATTGCCTGATTGTCGAACTGCACATGGGCCTCCTCGGCCCCAGGCTCCCAATAGACGAGCGCACGGAAACGGGGTTCGCGGGCATAGTCTTGCGCCAAGGCAGGACCGTACAAGCCACACAAAGCAACGAAAAGAAAAAACAGGACGATACGTTTCATCATACTATTATGTTACGGTTTTGACGGATGTTCTGAAGTGGTGCCAGCGGCCCACAGGATGGCGTTCTCCATGAGTTGGACGAAGGCGGCATTCTCCCAAAGCAGGACGCTGTGCCCAAACTGGAAGTAGACATTGCGAGCGGGCTTGGCGGTGTTGGTCCAGATCACGGGGTGGTCGCCCATGCGGACGCCAGTGTCGGTAGTGTAGCTGGCCTCGTCGACATGGGCCAGCACATGCACGTGGCGGCGCGGGTTCTGCTCATAGATGTACCATTCGTCGTCGGGGATGACGAAGGTGGTGGGCACGCCCTGCATCACGGGATGGTCGGTATCTTCCACCTGCACGGTGCCGTCGCATTTCTCGGCAATATAGTTCTTGTAGACGATGCTTCCCATGAAATGGCTGAACCATTGCCAAAGGGGGTAGCCGTCGAACTGGCCCAGCAGGGTGGCATGGTGCAGACCCACGTAGCCGCCCTTGCCGCCGTCGATGTATTGCTGAAACTCTTCGGCAGCCTCCGCGCTCCAGGCGTAGGGCGGGTGGTTGAGCTGCAGCACCAGCTGGTGGCGGTTGATGTCGCCCCGTTTCAAGTTGATGGCATCGTTGACCACGGTGAGCTGCAGATGCAGCCGCTCCTTGTTCTGCTCCAACCACTGCAGTCCGCGGGCAGTAAAAGGCTCGTGCAGTCCACCCCGCTCGGCCAGCACCAGCACGCGAGTGGTGGTTTGTGCCCTTGCCATGACACAACAGAGCAGGAGTGCAAATAATAGTCTTTTCATCTTATTGAAAAATAGGTTCATTTCATTCATAATTGGGCGTTGCCCGACTGAAAACTGTAGCCGCAAATAGGCGGCTCGCTAGCCATTTGCTCGCTGCGAAAAAATCTCGTACGAGATTTTTTCAAAAGTCGTTCACTTTTTTCAAAAAGTCGTTACCAAATTTTTCTATGGTGTAACCAGCTGATTCATTCGCTTTTGGCGGTTTTGAATATACAGCCCTCGCGAGGGCCGACTGTGTGACAATTGTCGGCCAGAAAGGTCGTAAGCTTTTTGAACGTCGACCGTTGAATTTTGGACGTTGCCGATGCCGGTGGTAAGGTTGTTGATGGTGAGCACAGCCGCCAGCGGGTTGGTGGTGTCGATGGTGAAAACCAGCGTCTGCTTCAGCCTAATGGCCCGCTTGCGATAGATGTTACCGTTGTCGTGGCCGTCGGTTCCGTTGCCGATGGCATAGTAGTCATCGACGAGGCTGAGCAGACAAGGCCCGTCGGCACCGCGAAACTCGTCGGCAGCGCCTCCAGCGAGCGACGGCTGGTGAAAGAACTTGAAATTCACCTGTCCGGCACTAATCTGCCGACCCGTCTCCAAGGTGATTTGGTGGCGGTTGGGAGCGACGGCAGCCAAGGGCAGCGCCTTATGCTCGTCCCACCCTGAGCCAGCTTCAGCATCGTAGGCGGGCTTGCCCACGCAGTTGGCGGCACCAATCAGCCAGATGCACCCCGTACCGTCGGTACTGTTGTAGCAGCGCGGCTGACCGTCGTCGCCCAGAGGCGTCACGCGGAAGCACCGGCTGCCGAAGTCGGCGTTCACCTCATAAAGACCGCTGAGGGCGCGAAAGCGGTAGGAGCCGTCGGTGGCGGGTTCAAAGAAGTCGGGGTCGTAATACCAGTCGTCGCTCGTCATCGCCTTGTCGCCGATGGCGGCGTAGGTCTGTCCCTGCTGCAGGTGGAGCGTGGCGCTATAGATGCCATGGCCGCTGTACTCCAGCCGCGTGTCGCCCAGATAGAGGTTGTCCTTTTGCGTGGCGTTTCCTATCAGGCAGTCGTACACGGTGTTGCGCTCGGTGCCCATATTGTTGTCGTTGGCATATTCCCAATACATTCCCCCTGCCAGATCGTTGTCGACAATGTACTGGCATTTGATGGTGAGCGAGCGCTGGTTGTCGTAGCCATAGACGAACTGGCCCTGCTGGTTGGTGACGTAGGGCACCTTCGCCACGTCGTCCCAATTGTCAGTCCACTTGCCGCTTTTGATGCCGTCTTCAATCTCTTGCAGACTGATCTGCCCCGCCGAGCCGCTGCCGTCGGCATTGCCGTTGCCATAGAAGGCGAGGCCCATCACCAGCTTGTCGGCCGGCACGCCCGCCTTCAGGTGGGCATCAATGGCCTCGGTGCCCACCATCCACCCTTTGCCCACCTGTCCGCCACGATAGAGGGCCGAGTGGTGGTTGGGAGGCGATGCCATGTCGTAGGTCATCACGTTGACGAAGTCGAGATAGGGCATGCACGCCTTGAAATCGTAGTATCCTGCCCCGGCCTGCGACGCCATGGTGAGCAGCAGCGTGTCGCCAAGGGCTTCGCGCAGGTCGCGCATCAGCAGGGTATAGTTCTGTTTCTCGTCGGCTGGCGACGTCTCGCCGCTCGAGTTGCTGCCGGGGAACTCCCAGTCTATGTCGATGCCATCGATGCCCCACTGCTGGCAGAACGCCAAGCACGACTGTGCGAAGTGCTGCCGTTTCTCGGCACTGGCGGCCATGGGCGAGAACTTTCCGCGCCCCCAGCCACCAATGCTGAGCAACACTTTGAGGGCGGGATTCTGCCGTTTCAGTTCCACCACCTGTCGAAAACGGCCGATTCCATCGACAAAAACGCCGCTATCGTCGCCCACGCCACCGAAGGCATAGTTGATGTGAGTCATCACCATGGGGTCGACGGGAACGGAACTCCACGACGTGACGTAGGCCACTACTTTTTTTGCCGTAGCGGGCATGGGTTTCTTGTAGACGCGAACATAATCCACCAGCATCTCGGCAGGCAGGGCGCTCTCGTCAACACCTTGCGCGCCGCCCCATGAGCCACCCCAAGCCAGGTTGAGGATGGGATGGAAGGCATAGTGGAATGGCCACACGGCGTGGTCGTCGCTCTCTTTGTCGAACTGCAGCTGCAACTGTCCGTCGACATAGAAAGTCAGTCGGTCGGCCGTCCACTCCAAGCCATAGACGTGATACTCGTCCTCGGCGGTGGGCAGATACAGCTCGTGCGTCTTCTGAGTGCCCTTGGTGTGGTTGTAGGCGTCGCAGTGGATGCTCGACGACACGTGGCCGGGGTTGTAGCCCACCTCCTCCATGATGTCAATCTCGCCGCACCGTGGCCAGGGGTTGGTGTTCCAGTCCACGTTGCAGGGCATCATCCAGAAGGCCGGCCAGGTGCCCTTGCCCTTTGGCAGCTTGATGCGCGCCTCGAAATAGCCATAACGCCAACCCGTGGAGGGACGTGCGTTGATGCGGCCACTCACCACCTGTCCGTCGATCTTCTGACAGCGGATGGTGAGGTGGTCATCTTCAACAAACACCACCTTCTGCCCCCTGTAGGTCTTGCCCACATAGCGCTGCAGCTCGTTGTTCACCCAACCAGGGTCTTGAATCTCGAATTTCCAGTTCTGGGTGTTCAACTCGGTGCCATCGAACTCGTCGCTCCAGTCCAGCTGGTAGCCTTCGGGCACGTAGCCCGACTCCTGGTGGGTGGTTGTCAGCCCGCTGCCCGTCTGTGCGGTCAGCGCGGTTGTCAGCATTGCCATCATCATGGCTGTAAAGATGCGTTTCTTCATATCGCGATGTTGTGTGATGTGTTTCAGCTGCAAAATTAGCACATTTTCACCACATTTCGCCCTCTATACGGCACAAATATGGATGCGACGTCCCCTGTAGCTTATCTTAACTACTTGTCGCCTCGGTGGTTATGCCGAAACTCCAGCATGCCGTCATCAACAGTAGGCTCAAAAGGCTCAGAGGGAAAGAAGGGGGGTGCGCGTGGCATTTGCCCCTTGGAAAGGGATGATATTATTATCAAAAACGTCCATATTTTTTTGCCCCTTCGTGAAAGGTTAAATAGCTAAATATTAGAGTATTGACATTTTTTTACCCTCCATATTCGTCCATATTTGCTTGTTGATATGGTTGACTCATATCAATTTTCTTAATATCTTTGCACTTGAAATCGAAACTGAACAGAAATAATTATAACAACTAAAAAACAATTAGCGACATGACAAGAAAGTCTGCAAAATTATTGTTCGCCTCCGTTGCGATGCTGCTGGGCGCCCTGCCCTTGCAAGCGCAACGGGTGGTGAAAGGACTGGTGGTCGATGCCGAGGGTACGGAACTGCCCGGTGTGAGCGTTGTGGTGAAGGGCAATGAGGCTGCCGGAACCACAACCACCATCGACGGCCGCTACGCCATCACCGCCAACCCTACCGACACCATCACCTTCACCTACATCGGCTTCATGCCACATAAAGAATATGTGGGCAGTCGCGAGGTAATCGACGTGGTGATGCGCGAAGACGCAAACACACTGGAAGAAACCGTGGTGGTGGCCTTCGCCAAGCAGAAGAAGAACTCGGTGATTGGCTCCATCGAGACCATCAACCCCGCCGAGCTGAAGACCCCCTCGACCAACCTCACCAACACGCTGGCAGGACGCATTGCTGGCGTCATCAGCTATCAGCGGTCGGGCGAACCGGGCAAGGACAACGCCAACTTCTTCGTGCGTGGCGTCTCCACCATCAACAGTGCCCTGGCAGGACCGCTAATCCTCATCGACGGTGTGGAGATGTCGACCGAGGACCTGGCACGATTGGAACCCGAAAACATTGCCAGCTTCAGCATCATGAAGGATGCCACGGCCACCGCCCTCTATGGTTCGAAGGGCGCCAATGGCGTGGTGCTCGTCACCACCAAGAGCGGTCGTAAGGGAAAGATGAAAATCACCACCCGTCTGGAGACGCAGATTTCTACACCAACGAAGATTCTGGAGTTCCTGGATGGCGTGGACTACATGAACCTATATAATTACGCGCAACGCACGCGCGACACGAAGGGACTCACCAGCGACGCCTACCTGATGGAGAAGATTGAAAACACCGCCGCCGGCACCGACCCCATGCTCTATCCCAACGTCGACTGGTACGGCATGATGTTTAAGAACCAGACCATCAACACCAAGGCAACCATCACCGCCTCGGGCGGTGGCGAGGTGGCACAGTACTACCTCTCGGCCGCCTACACCCATGAAAACGGCTTGCTGAAGGTGCCCTCGGTGAACAACTACAACAATAACATCAGCATCAACCGCTATAACATTCGCGCCAACATCGACGTGAACCTCACCAAGACCACAAAGGCTTCGGTGAAGGTGTACTCGCTGCTCGACCGCTCGAACACCCCTGCCGTGAGCACGTCGACGCTCTTCGACCAAATCATGCGCGCCAACCCCGTTGACTTCCCCGCCTACTACGACAAGTCGATCGATAACACTTGGTACTATGCCGACCACGTGCTCTACGGAAACGCCGGACAACGCGCGCAATACCCCAACCCCTACGCACAGATGATGCAGGGCTACAGCGACGCCTTCAGCTATACGGGCAACAGCATCTTCACCATCGAGCAAGACCTGAGCATGCTCACGCCAGGACTCTCGGTGCGTGGACTGGCCTCCTTCTCTTCAACAGGTTCCAACACCAACACCCGCTCGATGACCCCGTTCTACTATGCGCTGGTGACCAACGTCTCGGAACTGGGCACGAAGTACAGCCTGAACCAGATTGGCGAGGGAACCGACCGCCTGAGCAATCCCGAGCAGAGCCTGTCGACCAGCAGTTCCTACTATTTCGAGGTGGCAGCGCAGTGGAGCCGTCAGTTTGCCGACCACTCGCTCTCGGCGATGCTCGTGGGCCAGCAGAAAGAACAGCTGCGCGGCAATGCCGGCGGCGCCTTCGGCTCGTTGCCCATCCGCACCATGGGACTCTCGGGCCGTCTCACCTACAGCTATGCCGACCGCTATTTCGTGGAGGCCAACTTCGGCTACAACGGCTCGGAGAAATTCGACAAAGACCACCGCTGGGGTTTCTTCCCCTCCATCGGCGTGGGCTATATCATCAGCAACGAAAAGTTCTGGAGCAACCTCGGCCTCGACAAGATCTTCCCCATGTGGAAATTCAAGGCCAGCTACGGACTGGTGGGTAACGACAACATCATGGGCACCAACGAGCGCTTCTACTATCTCTCCGACGTGAACACCAGCAACTCCAGCACCGGCTACCGCTGGGGCGAAAGCTTCGGAACCGTTTACGACGGCTACAGCATCACCCGCTATGCCAACGCAAAGATTGGCTGGGAAGCTGCGAAGAAGCAGAACTACGGCGTGGAGATTGACCTGCTGGGCAAGGCCAACATCCAGGTGGAATATTTCCGCGAGAACCGCGACGATATCTACCAGCGTATGCAGGCAGTGCCCCTGACGATGGGTGCCACCGCCGACATTTATGCCAACATGGGCAAGGCGCGCAGCCATGGCATCGACGCCTCGTTCGATATCAACTGGAGCATTACGCGCGACTGGTGGCTGCAGACACGCTTCAACTTCACCTACGCCACCAGCGAGTATATCAGCGGCGGCGACATCATCTACCCCGAAGCATGGCGCAACCGCATGGGTTACAATCTCAGCCAGCAGTGGGGCTACGTGGCCGAGCGACTGTTTATCGACGCCAACGATGTAGAGAACTCGCCGAGGCAGTTCGGCCTGGTGCCCAACAGCGACTATATGGCTGGCGACATCAAGTATATCGACGTCAACAAAGATGGCGCCATCGACGAGAAGGACCAGGTGGCCATTGGCTACCCCACCGACCCAGAGATTATCTACGGCTTTGGTGCTTCCACGGGCTACAAGAATTTCGACATCTCGTTCTTCTTCCAAGGCTCGGCCCACTCATCGTTTTTCATCCAGCCCAGTAGCATCGAGCCTTTTGCCGCACACCGCAATGCCTTGAAGCTGGTGGCTGGCAACTACTGGAGCGAGGAAAACCCCGACCCGCATGCCTTCTGGCCCCGACTCTCCACCAGCATCCGCTCGAACAATACGGTCAACAGCACCTGGTGGCTGCGCAACGGCTCGTTCCTCCGCCTGAAGACCGTGGAGATGGGCTACTCGCTGCCCGCCAACTTCACCAAGAAGCTGGGCTTCGAGGTCATCAGGTTCTTTGCCTCGGGCAACAATCTCTTCTGCATCAGCGATTTCAAACTGTGGGACCCCGAAATGGGCGGCTATGGCATTGGCTATCCCACACAGCGCGTCTACAACATCGGACTGAACGTGGAGTTCTAACAGTTAAATAAATAAAAATAGCATTTTAGAGTTATCAATCATGAAGACTAAGTTCAACAACATATTTGCCGCCTGTTCTGTCTGCTGCTGTATCACAGCAGCCATCACAAGCTGCAGCGACTACCTCGACGTAGTCCCCGACAATACCCAGGAGGTGTCGGCCATCTACAACCGCAAGGAGACGGCCTACAACGCACTGGCCACCTGCTATCATTATCTGCCCGAATTCGACAACACCTATTCCTTCCTGGGGATGAGCGACGAGATGATTATGGGCATCGACCGTGTCACCGACGGCAAGAACGCCATGCTGGGCAAGATTAGTGCCGACAGGCCCATCATGAGCTACTGGTATGGCGACACGGGCGCCAGCTGGTACGAGCACGCCCCCTGCGAGGCCTCACTCTTCATCCCCCTGCGCATCTGCAACTCGTTCCTGAACAACATCGGCCGTGTGCCCGACATGACGCAGAGCGAGATTTCGCGATGGAGCGCCGAGGTGACATTCCTCAAAGCCTACTACCACTTCCTGCTCTTCACGCAGTATGGAGCCATCCCCTTGGTCGACGAGGAGACGCCGCTCGACGTGTCGGCACCCGAGAACCAGCTGGTGCGTGTGCCCGTTGACTCGGTGGTGAACTACATCGTAGGCTTGCTCGACGAGAGCGTCGACGCGTTGCCCATCCGCATCATCAACACCGCCGAGCTGGGGCGCATCGACCAGCTCATCAACCGCTGCCTGAAGGCCAAGGTGCTGCTCTATGCCGCCAGTCCGCTGTTCAACAACAACCCCCTCTATTATTCTTTGGAGAACAAGGACGGCACCAAGCTCTTCCCGCAGGACGACAAAGAGCTGGAGGCCCAGAAATGGCAGCGTGCGCTGACCGCCTATGAGGAGGCCATGAAGATGTGCGGCCAGCTCAGCGTGAAGCTCTTTCGCTATCCCGCCAGCGACTACTCGAAGACCGTCGACGCACGCAACTTCCGCAACGACAGCATCCGCTTGCCCTTTATGTACAACTACCAGTATGCCATGGTGACCAAGTGGAACGAAGAAGTCATCTGGGGCGCTTCGCGAACAGCCGAGAGCTGGTACTCCTGGCACAACGTTCAACGCTCCATCAACTACAAGAGCTCGGCAGCCACCAGCACCGGCGATGCCTGGCAGTGGTTTGGTCCCACACTCAACGCCACGGAGTTCTTCTACACCAAGAACGGTCTGCCCCTTGACGAAGACCCCACTTTCGACTATGTCCATCGCGACAGCATCGTGACCATCACTGCCGACCACAACACCGTGGCACAGGTGGGCGAGCAGACAGCCTATATGTTTATGAACCGCGAGCCGCGATTCTATGCCTCCATCGGCTTCGACCGCTCGCGTGTACGTGGCTACGGCACCCTCTACAATCTGAAGATGCGCTACCAGGAAGCCAACGGCCGCCAGAGCCATAACGACATCGACGTGCCCACCAGCGGCGTCTTCCTGCGCAAGCTGATGCACCCCGACACACAGGGCAATGGCACCATCACCCTCTATCCCTGGCCCATCATCCGCTACAACGAGATGATGCTCAGCTATGCTGAATGCTTGAACGAGGTCTACGGCGAGGCTCGCCAGCAGGATGTGCTCAACCTGCTCGACAGCATCCGCTCACGCGCTGGCATTCCCACCGTTGAAGAGTCCTGGGCCAATGCCAAGCACCCCAACAAGTATGCCACGAAAGACGGTATGCGCGAGATTATCAAGCAGGAGCGCACCGCCGAGCTGGCCTTCGAGTGCTATCGCCACGACGACGTGCGCCGCTGGCTGGAAGGCTCGAAATACTTCAACACCAACATCTACCAGTGGAATGCCGATGGCTCCACTGCCCAAGATTATTACCAGCGCCGCCAAGACCCGCAGCTGCTCCATGTGTTCACCACCCGCAACTACCTGTGGCCCATTCCCACCGACGAACTGGTGAAGAACCCACTGTTGGTGCAAAACCCCGGCTATTGATAATTGACAATTGAAAACTGAAGATTATGAACAAGATAATTAAGCTTTTCCTTGCAGGTTCAGTATGCTGCTGTATGACAGCAGCCCTTACCGCCTGCTCCGACGATGACGACACCGCCCTTACCGCCGTCACCAACCTGAGCTACGAACCCACCATGGGTGGGGCCATCATCACCTATCAGGCTCCAGAGAGCAACGACCTGCTCTACATCAAGGCCTCCTACACCAACTCGCTGGGCAAGAAGGTGAGCCATGCCGCCAGCATCTACGACAACAAAATCGAGGTGGACGGCTTGGCCGACGAGACAAAGACCTATCCCATCGCTGTCTCTGCCGTCGACAAATGGGGTGGCGAAACCGCTGCCACCATCATCAACGTTCAGCCGGGACGTTCCTACATCAACATTGTGAAGGACAATCTCACCATCAACCCTATGCCAGGAGGTTTCACCGTGCTTTGGGAGAACCCCGCTGGCGCCGACGTTGACAATGCCGACGAGATCGACGACAAGACCGTGGGCAAGCCCGTCTACGTGGTGGTGACCTACACCGATGCCGAGGGCGTCACCCGCACCCGCTATCTGGTGAGCAAAATGAAAAACGCCAAGAACCGCGTGCGCGGACTCTTCGAGGGCTCCTACAACGTGACCTATCGCGTGGAAGACGCGCAAGGCAACAAAACGGTGCAGAGCGCCAGCACGGCCTACAGCGTGCCACCCGAAGCCGAGTTCCGCAAGTTCAATGAGCGCGAAGACCCAAAGAACGGCACCATCAAGGAGTACATCTGGACGATTGTGGCCAAGCTCACCACCCTGCAGCCGGCATGGGACGACAATGTGAACGCCGCCATCTTCGACGGAATCATCGACAGCAAGGCCGGTGGCTACCACGGCTATGCCGGCACCGATGCCAGCCACAGCAGCGTGACCTACGGCGCAGCGCTGCCCTGGGACACCGAGCAGATGGACATCGTCGTCGACATGCACCAAGTGGTGAGCATCTCGCGCCTGAAGGCTTGGCAGCGTGCCTACCACTATGGCGACCAGCCTTACTCCGGCGCCAACCAGACCAACGGCGAGTCGGACGACTACGACTACTACCAGCCCACCAACCTGAAGCACTTCAAGCTCTTCGGTGCCATGACGCTCGACGACGATGCTTGGTTCCTCATCAAGGACTGCGACATCGCCACCAACACCACGGCCGGCGCACTGCCACAATACTGGACGAACCCCGAATATCTTGGCAAGACCAATGTGTATATGCCCACCAATGAGAGCTATCAGGCTGCACTCGACGGACATGAGTGGGAGCTGGACGAAATGACCGACTCGGTGCGCTATCTGCGTGTGCGCATGGTAGAGAACTGGGATCTCTCCA
Source organism: Prevotella sp. (assembly GCA_017619275.1). Lineage (GTDB taxonomy): Bacteria > Bacteroidota > Bacteroidia > Bacteroidales > Bacteroidaceae > Prevotella. Next base: position 37,824 of record JAFZSR010000026.1, read on the forward strand.
AGCGACAGGTGTCGGGCCTCTCCGAACTGAACCTCTATGGAGCAGTGCTCGTCGGCCCCGAAGAGCTGGCTGCCCAAGAGGCTGCTGCCACATCAAGAAAGCATTAAACGGATAACCCAATAACGATTATGATGAGAAAAAGCATTAAATACCTTGTGTGTGGCTGCGTGGTGGCCTGCGGCTTGGCCATGACCACCAGTTGCAAGGACATGGACGACAACTATGCCGACTACCTGGCCAATGTGCCCACCTACTCACCAGCCGTGCGCAATCTGAAGGCCGTGTCGCCCGAGGCTGGCACGCTCACCTTGAGCTGGGACATCGTCGACGAGACCCACCGTGTAAAGGCCATCCGCATTCTGGCCAAGAAGACGGCCGACGACGTGCAGCAATACGATATTCCGGAAGTGGTGACCGCCTACACCATCAGCGGACTGGAGTTGCAGGGCTACGAGTTCGATGTTTACACCATCGATGGATTCGGAAACCTCTCCATCCCCGTCACCGAGACGTTCACCCCCATTCCCGGACGTGAGTAAGACCGTGGTTGAGCGTATGAGAGCCATGAGATGTGCCGTACTGCTGCTGCCGCTGTTTCTGCTGTCGGCATGCAACGAGAGCGATGAGCCGCAGACGCCACCCGCTCCTGCCGAGGTGACCGCGCTCGACCTCACCGTCACCGGCACCAACGTGCAAGCCCCATACGGCAATGTCTATCTGTTCTATACGGCCGACACCGCATTGGACTACGCCACCGGCATCGAGGCCGACCGCACGGTGATGCCCGACGGCACGAAGGCGCCACTCATCGACGTGAGCCAGGCCTACAGTCCCACCATCGGCTACGAGAAGAACGGTCAGAAGGTGACGCTCCATCCCGTGAGCGCATACGGCACGCAGCAGGACGGATGGCTCGACAACCACTCGTCGGTGCGCTACAGCCAGATTCACTTCGACCTCACCAAGCTCTCGGCCCAGTACGGCCGTGTGGGAAAAGACGCAGTGGTGCTGGTGGTCATCGTGCTCTGCGATGAGCAGAGCCGCACTTGGGTGGCACGCCCACTGCAGCTGCGCCGCAACTATCTCATACACGTCGCACTGCCCGACCACAAGAATCCCACCTTCGTCCCTGCATCGGAGCTAAACGTGAAATGGTGGCAGGAAGAGAAGCGTTGATTTGACAATAAACGGAACGTGAAATTCATAGTAAAAGCTGTTCGAATGAACCTACCTATTACCATTCAAAATTTCGGTAACGACTTTTTGAAAAAAGTCAACGACTTTTGAAAAAATCTCGTACGAGATTTTTTAACGTGCAATTGGCAGGTTTTTCCGACGGTTTGTTTACGGCAGATTGCGAATAGGAAAATACTAATAAACGAATAAAAATGTGTTCAATAAAATTCGAAAACAACGCGCAGCCACTCCCCTCCCTTCAAGGGGAGGGGCAGGGGTGGGGTCTCTAATAATTCTGCCAATGATGAATATACAGACCCCACCCCTAACCCCTCCCCTTGAAGGGAGGGGAGTGGCTGCGCGAAAAAAAAGGAATAGTAGAGAACACTTATATAGTTAAAGAATAATGAAAAGAATCTACAGATTGATGATGGGAGCCTTGCTGTGCGCTTCGTGTGCCACGGCCCAGCCGCCTATGGCCACCGTCTACACCACCGACGGCACCCGTCAATACTCGCTCACGCGCAGCGAAGTGCAAGGCGAGGAGAGCACCAATGTGCGCAGCGCCCTTCTGCTGCATCCCGAAGAAAGCTACCAAAGCGTCGACGGCTTTGGCTTTGCCATCACCTATTCCTCGGCCTACAACCTGCTGAAGATGACGGCTACCGACCGTGCAACATTGCTCCGAACCACCTTCTCGCCCACCGAGGGCTATGGTGCCAGCTATGTGCGCATCTCACTGGGGTGCAACGACTTCTCGTCGACCGAATACTCGCTGTGCGACGAGAAAGGCCCCGACGATGACCTGCTGCGCCACTTTCGCCTCTACACCGACGAGGTCGACTATGTCATCCCCGTGCTGAAAGAGCTGCTGGCCATCAACCCACAACTGAAAATCATCGCCGCCCCCTGGACGTGCCCCAAGTGGATGAAGGTGAACAACATCACCGACCGCCGCAGCCACAACAGCTGGACCGACGGCCACCTCAACCCCGCCTACTACAAGGTCTACGCCCAGTACTTCGTGCGCTTCATCCAGGCTTTCGCTGCCGAGGGCATCAACATCTACGCCGTGTCGCCGCAGAACGAGCCCCTGAACCCTGGCAACTGTGCTTCGCTCTACATGCCTTGGAACGAGCAGGCAGGATTCGTGCAGCAGCTGGCGCCCGCGCTGAAGCAGGCTGGGCTGCAGACGCGCATCTACCTCTTCGACCACAACTACAACTACGACAACAAGCCCGAAGAGCAACAATACCCCGCCAAGATTTATAAGGTCTACGAGGATAAGGACTTCGAGGGCAAGGAGCTGGTGGTGGGCGCTGCCTATCACAACTATGGCGGCCATACCGACGAGTTGAACGTCATCCACAATCTCTACCCCGACAAGGAACTGCTCTTCACCGAGGCCTCTATCGGTACATGGAACAACGGGCGCAATCTCGATACCTCGCTGGCCGACTGCATGGTGAACATCGGTCTGCACACGCTGAACAAGCATTGCCGTGGTGCCATCGTGTGGAACTTCATGCTCGATATGCAGCGTGGCCCCAACCTCGACGGTGGCTGCCAGACCTGCTACGGAGCCGTAGACATCGACGAGAGCAACTATCGCGACTATACGCTCAACTCGCATTACTACACCATCTGCCACCTCTCGGCAGTGGTGCGCCCCGGTGCCGTGCGCATCGGCACCAGCGGCTGGCACTACGATGGCGTGGACTACACCGCTTTCCGCAATCCCAACGGCACGATGGCGGTGGTGCTCTACAATTCCAACCAGCGCGAGCTGGCCACCAATATCGCCACGGGGCAGCAGCGCTTCCACATCAGTCTGCCGCCACGCGCCGCCGTGAGCGTGCTGCTGCCAGCCAGCACAACGGCTGGCATCGGCAACGTTCAACATTCAACGTTCGACGTTCAACGTTCAATGTTCAACGTTCAACGTCTCTACAGCCTCGGCGGCATGCGAGCCTCGCAGTCGCCCCTTGCTGGCATCTATATCGGCCAAGGGCGAAAAGCAGCAAAAGTCATCAACATGAAATAAATACTATTAATCATTCATTTAAACTACAACTACTATGAACAAAATGTTTACTCGTATGGCCCTCGCGATGGCAATCTTCGCCGGAGCCAGCACCACAGCCCAAGCCCAGACGACGCTGGTCGTCGACGGCTCGAGAGGCTACGACGGCGTGCTCGTCAAAGGTCAGGACTACATCTTCCCCGGCACCGACAAGAGCTGGTATGTCATGCCCGACCTCTTCACCCACAAAGAAGGCGATGTGTGGACCTTCCAGGGCTACCAGACGCCTGAGTATGCTTATTTCTTCATTGCCGACGAGGGTTTGAAGTACATCAAGACCGAGTATCGCCCCGTGGACGACAGCCCCGAAGGCACCTACGCCGACTGGGCCGTGAACCGCGCCCTGTGGGTAAACGGCAGCAACAGCATCGGCTTCCCCTCGTATGCTAACAACCCCATCAACTGGCAGGGCGACCGCAGCCTCTGCGTGCCGCAGATCGATGCCAACATCTATCGCCTCACGCTCACCTTCGGACAGGAGCTGAACCCCGAGGCTGGTGTCAACTTCAAGTTCTTCAAGGGCACCAACTGGGGCGGCGACGTGCTGCCCGGTAAGGAAGAAGGCAACATCTGGATGGAAGACAACCCCTGGTTGCACGTGGGTGGTCAGGATGGCGCTTCGGGCGACAACGGCAATCTCTACAGCAACGATGGCGTAGTGTTCGGCACCGGCGACAAGCTCATCGTCACCATCGACATGAATGTCACGCCCGGCAAGCTCACTGTCGATTACCAGGAATACGTTCCTGCCGACTTCCCCACCTTCAACGGTGAGAACATGACCAAGCGGGGCAACTTCTACGTGGCCGAGGCTACGCTGGCACAGGGCGGCACCTTCACCATCGGCAACGAGGGCGTGGTAGGCATGGACCTGAGCACGGCCTTCGTCGACGAGTGCTTTGCCAAGAACGACGGCAAGGGCAACTTCACCTTCAACGCCGTCAGCGGAGCCTACACCGTCATGCTGATGCCTTCGCTGAACTACGTGAAAATCTTCCCAGGCACCTACGACGCTCCTGCCACCTTTAACGACGCAAAGGCCCTCTGGCTCATCGGTAGCAACACCGTGGGCATGCCCACCTACGCCGCCAACAGCTCGAACTGGAGCGCACAGCTCAGCGGCAGCATCCCCGTGGCACAGATTGCCGAGAACATCTACAAGATAAAATTCACCGTGGGCCAGCAGCTGGGCACGGGCGTCAACTTCAAGTTCTTCGGCCAGTATGGCTGGGGCACCGAGTTCCACGGCTCCGACCTGGTGTTCGACAATAGCGACTTCATCTACATCAACAATCCCGAGGGCGAGTGGACCTACGACGCCGATGGCAACGAGGTGTACACCCGTGGCAGCGACGACGGCAACATCAAGGGCTCGCTCCGCGAGGGCGAGACGCTCACGCTCACCATCGACCTGAACGGTCTGGTGTTTGGCGATCCTGTCAACGACGTGGAGGCCGTTCCCGGCAAGGTTACCGTGCAGTATTCGGGCGCTGGCTTGCAGAAGCCCACCTTCAACGGCGAGGAGCTCACCGCCGTGGGCAACAGCTACGAGCGCAATGGCATCCTGGAGCAGGGCAAGAGCTACCGCGTGGAGAATGGTCCCGACGCCGACATCGTCAACTCGGCCGACTTCTACTATAACCCCGACTATTTCAAGAAGAATGCCGATGGCAGCTTCACCTTCAAGGCTCTCACTGGCAACTATCACCTGGGCATCAACATGAGTGGTAAGTACTTCCACATCTATCCGCTCACCGCCGACGGCGCTGCCGCCACCTACGAGAATGGCGCTGCCACGTACGCCAACGGAGGCAACCAGTTTGGCAAGCCTTCCTACGCCATCAACCCCAACGGCTGGGGCGAGTCGAACGGATGGAATCCTTCTCTCTCGCAGTCGGTGAGCCTGGCTCAGATTCAGGACCACATCTACACCCTGACGCTCACCATTGGCAAGCAGCTCGGATCGGGCGTTGGCGGTGGCCAGTCGTTCAAGTTCTATGGCGAAGGCCAAGGCTGGGGCGGCGAAGTACAGGAGTACATCGTGAAGGCCGGCGAGGGCGACCAGTATTTCGTGCGCAACGAAGGCGCCAGCGACACCAACAATATCTTCCAGGTTGAGCCGCTCACCGTTGGCGACACCTTCGTGCTCATCTTCGACCGCACTACCGAGGTGCCTGTGCTCTCGGCACAGAAAGCCACCGACGAGACGGGAGCCGGCGTGGTCATCCCTGCTGGCATTTACGACGTTCAAAGTTCAACGTTGAACGTTCAACGTCTCTATAACCTTAACGGTGTTCGCGTCAGCAATCTGCAGAAGGGGGTCTACATCCTCAACGGCAAAAAGCTCATCAAGTAATTCCCGATGCGGCTCCTCCTACTTCTGCTACAGCTTTCCCTGTGCCTGGCAACGGCAGGTGCGCAGTCCTTATGGGACGAGGCTCACCTAGCCTATGCCAAGGCGCACAGGCAGCAGCCTGCGTTTGCGGCAGCCATCAGTCGCCTGGTGGGCGATGCCGACCGGGCGCTGATGGCCGTGCCGCCGTCGGTGATGCAGAAGAAGACCACAGCCGCCAGCGGCGACCGCCACGACTATACCAGCCTTTCGCGCTATTTCTGGCCCGACCCCACAAAGCCCGACGGGCTGCCCTACGTGAACCGCGACGGACGCACAAATCCCGAAATCGACAAGTACGACCGCAACCGCCTCTCGGAGATGACCGACGGCGTGATTACCCTCGCGCTGGCTTGGTATTTCACCGGGCGCAACGACTATGCCCAAAAGGCCGCCGAGCTGCTGCGCACGTGGTTCCTCAACAAAGACACCCGCATGAACCCCCATCTGCGCTACGCCCAGATGGTGCCGGGCGTGAACGATGGCCGCGGCCGCTGCTACGGCCTCATCGACAGCTACTCGTTTGTCGAGATGCTTAGCGCCGTGAAGCTGCTGGAGCAGTCGGAGGCCTTCACCCGCCGCGACGCCCGCCAGCTCAAGGCATGGTTTGCGCAGTTTCTGCAGTGGATGCTCACCAGCGAGCAAGGGCGCGAAGAGGACCGCCAGGCCAACAACCACAGTGTGGCCTACGATGTGCAGTTGCTATGCTACGCCCTTTACACCGACAATAAGGAAGTGGCACGCCAGCTCGTCGACAGCTTCCCCTCGCGCCGCCTGCAACGGCAGATAGCAACCGACGGCAGCCAGCCCCACGAACTGTGGCGCACGCTGGCCTTCGGCTATTCCGAGTATAATCTGCAGCACTGTATCGATTTCTGTCAGTTGGCTCGACAGGCCTCGGCCATGCCGACGCTCGCTCCTATGGAGAAAGCTGCCGACTATCTGGCGCAGTATCTGGGAAAGGACGTGCAGGCATGGCCTCACCAGCAAATTAGCGACTGGGAGGGCAAGCAGCAGGAGTTGTGCCGCGACCTTTATCGTCTGTGGCTGCTCGATGGGCAGCGCGAGGACTATCGCCAGTTGGTGAGCCAGCATTTGGTGAAGCAGATGGACAACCGTTTCTTCCTGCTCTACTATCGCCCCACCGTGGTCGACCAAGCTTTCGCTGCCGCCGACGCGCAGCTTCGTTTTCAGATGGAGCAGGTGAAGGCTGCCAGAACCAAATCCCCCGGCACGATGCCCCGCTCGGTCAATGCCGACGGCACGCTGCGCATGGTGGGCATTGGCGATTGGTGCTCGGGCTTCTACCCTGGAATGCTGTGGCAGATGTACCAATGGTCGCACGACGACTTTTGGCGTCGCCAAGCCGTGGGCGAGACATGGCGGCTGCAAGACAACCAATGGAACGCCAGCAGCCACGACCTGGGCTTCATGATGCACATCCCCTTTGGCACAGCCTGGCGATTGACGGGCGAGCGCAGCTATCGCGACGTTGTGGTACAGGCGGCACGCACGCTGGCCACCCGCTTCGACGAGCGCGTGGGATGCATACGCAGCTGGAGCTGGGGCACGCCCGAACGATGGCGCTTTGCCGTCATCATCGACAACATGATGAACCTCGAGCTGCTCTTCGAGGCCGCACGGCTGACGGGCGACCAGCAGCTGCGCCGCATGGCCGAGAGCCACGCCGACAAGACACTGCAGAACCACTTCCGTCCCGATGGCTCCTCCTATCATGTGGTGGACTACAACCCCGACGACGGCACCGTCATCAAGCGCATCACCCATCAGGGCCTGGCCGACGAGAGCGTCTGGAGCCGCGGACAAGCCTGGGGACTCTATGGCTTCACCATGTGCTACCGCTACACCCGCCAGCCTTCCTATTTGGAACAGGCGCAACGCATCGCCGACTTCTTCTTCAACCAACACAACCTGCCCGCAGACCTCATACCCTACTGGGATATGCGCGACCCCGCCATCCCCCAGGCTCCACGCGACGCATCGGCAGCCGCCATCTTCGCCTCGGGCCTCTACGAGCTGGCCACCTACAGCGCACCCTCCTTGGCGGCACGCTATCGCGAAACGGCCGACCGCATCGTCGGCTCGCTTCACGATGCCTACCAGCCACAGCCCCGCACCGCGCAGGGATTCCTGTTGCTCCACTCCACCGGCAACCATCCCGCCCACGACGAGATCGACGTGCCCATCGGCTATGCCGACTACTATTACCTTGAGGCTCTGCAGCGCAGTGAAACTATGAAATAAAACAAATAAAACAGAATTGTCGTCAATGAAGAAACTATTCTCACTGGCCATGCTTATGCTGGCCACCACCACCCTGCAAGCGCAGAGGCTGCCCGTTTACCTCGACGAGTCGAAGCCATTGGAACAGCGCATCGACGATGCCCTGCGGCGCATGACCCTCGACGAGAAGATTGCCGTCATCCACGCACAGTCGAAGTTCTCATCGCCCGGCGTGAAGCGCTTGGGATTCCCCGACCTGTGGACCGACGACGGCCCCCACGGCGTGCGTCCCGACGTGCTCTGGGACGAGTGGGAACAGGCCGGACAGACCAACGACTCGTGTGTGGCCTTCCCCGCCCTCACCTGTCTCACCGCCACCTGGAACCCCTCGCTGTCGCGCCTCTATGGCGAGAGCCTGGGCGAGGAAGCCCTCTATCGCGGCAAGAACGTGATGCTGGGACCTGGCGTGAACATCAACCGCACGCCACTCAACGGCCGCAACTTTGAGTACATGGGCGAAGACCCCCTGCTGGCTTCGCAGATGGTGGTGCCCTACGTCCAGGGGCTTCAGTCGAAAGGCGTGGCCGCCTGCGTGAAGCACTACGCCCTGAACAACGACGAGGAATATCGCCACCAGGTGAATGTCATCGTCAGCGACCGTGCCCTGCACGAGATCTACCTCCCTGCCTTCCGTGCCGCCGTGCAGCAGGGCGGAGCCTGGGCCATCATGGGCGCCTACAACCTCTACAACAACCAACACAACTGTCATAACGCCACGATGCTCAACACCATCCTGAAGCACGACTGGGGCTTCGACGGCGTGGTCATCAGCGACTGGGGCGGTTGCCACAGCACCGAGGAGGCCATCGCCAACGGCCTCGACCTGGAGTTTGGCACCTGGACCGACGGACTCACGATGGGCGCCACCAATGCCTACGACGCCTATTACATGGCCCGCCCCTACAAGCAGCTCATCGCCCAGGGCAAGGTGGGCACCCGCGAACTCGACGAGAAGGTGCGCCGTGTGCTCCGCCTATTCTATCGCACCACCATGCGCAGCCAGCGCCCCGTGGGCTTCCTTTGCAGCGAGAGCCATTACGATGCCGCACTGAAGATTGCACAGGAAGGTATTGTGCTGTTGCAGAATCTCCCCCTGTCCTCCTCCAAGAAGAAAGGGGATGGGGAGCCACTGCTGCCCCTGACCCCTGAAAAAATACAGCAGTGGCATAACAGCAATACTATAGTGCCCCCCTCGGGGGGCGAAAGGGGGGCTTCTGGTGGCTTGCTCATCGTGGGCGAGAACGCCATGAAGATGATGACCGTGGGCGGTGGCTCATCGTCGCTGAAGGCTCAGCGCGAGGTGCTGCCCCTCGACGCCATGCAGGCCTGGTGCCGGCGCAACGGCATCGCTTGCGACTACGCCCGCGGTTATGTGGGCGACACCGTGCAGAGCTACAACGGCGTCACCGTGGGGCGCTCGCTCCGCGACGACCGTCCTGCCGACGTGCTCCTGGCCGAGGCAGTGGAGAAAGCCCGCAAGGCCGATGTCGTAGTGATGTTCGGCGGACTGAACAAGAGCGACTTCCAGGACTGCGAGGGCCACGACCGCAAGCAGTACGACCTGCCCTATGGTCAGGACGAGCTCATCAGCGCCCTTGTAGCCGCCAACCCCCGACTCGTTTATGTCAACATTTCGGGTAATGCCGTGGCCATGCCTTGGCTGCAGCGTGTGCCCGCCGTGGTGCAGGGATGGTTCATTGGCTCACAGGCTGGTGAGGCGCTCTGCAGCGTGCTCACAGGCCAGGTCAACCCCAGCGGCAAGCTGCCCTTCACCTGGTTTACCAGTCTTGAGCAGTGCGGTGCCCATGCCACAGGCAGCTATCCCGGCACCTGGCGCAAAAGTTCCCCCTCTATTGGAGGGGGGCAGGGGGAGGCCATTATCGACGAGGAGTACAAGGAAGACATCTTCGTGGGCTACCGTTGGACCGACCGTCTGCAAAGCTCGAAGAAGACCGCCCGCGCTGGCAAGCCCCTCTTCCCCTTCGGCCACGGCCTGAGCTACACCACCTTCCATCTGGCTAATATGAGGGCCGACAAGCAGCAGCTCACATCCGACGACCGCATCACCTTCACCATCGATGTCACCAACACGGGCAGCCGTCCTGGCGCCGAAGTGGTGCAGCTCTACATCAGCGACCTGAAATCCTCGCTGCCACGCCCCGTGAAAGAGCTGAAAGCCTTCCAGAAGGTGATGCTGCAGCCTGGACAGACGCAAGCCGTGAGCATCACCATCGACCGCCAAGCCCTCAGCTACTACGATGACCGCGCCCACGACTGGGTGGCCGAACCCGGCGACTTCGTGGCCACCATAGGCACATCGGCCGAAGCACCGCAGGGAACAGTCAAGTTCACGCTGGTAAATCGTTAAGCCCAAAACAGTCGTTAAGACCCATTTGGGATAAACGACGCGCAGCCACTCCCCTTGAAGTGAGGGGAGTGGCTGCGCCTTGTTGTTTTAAGACAACTTAGACAACAAAAAACACTCGGCTTTCTTGCGTCCCTGCGGTGGCAAGCGACCAAAGGTCGAGCGGCCGCTTTGCTCTTGCAAAGAACTATGACCTTTAGGCCTCTCTTTATGGAGGAATTCCAGAGGGGTGGCGACTTCCAAAATTTTGGTAACGACTTTTTGAAAAAAGTCAACGACTTTTGAAAAAATCTCGTACGAGATTTTTTTCCACCGTGCCCCAAGGGGGAAAAGAGCCATTAGCCTCCCTTTTTTCTTAGCCGCAAATATGCAGCTCACCCAACCATTGGCTAGGGGCTTCGCACCTCAGTTTCAGAAATGGATTTTCACTGCTTCGGCGCCCACGCGCAGCACGTAGGTTTTACCCTCGGTAGCTGGCAGTGTCACGGGGCCGCTGGTGGCGGTAGCCTGAGAAAGGACGATGCCGCGCAGGTCGCACAGGCTGATGCGGGTGCCTGGTTCGGCATCCTCGACGCTGATGGCGCGTGCCGTGCGGTGCCACGTCCAAGAGGATTGCTGCACGGCGGCGATGGCCGAGGCCTCGCCCAAGATGGGGGTGACAATCATCTGGCTGCACGGAGGCATGAGCATGGACAGCGTGGAACCCATCACCTGCTGGGTGGTCTGACTGCCATCGACGCCCGTCAGCTGCAGTTGCCAGCCCGTCACCTGCCGGTGCTTGCCGGCCTGGGCTTGCAACTCTATTTGATGATTCTTGAAGAACTTGCCGCTGAAAGTGGCTTGGCTGAGGGGCACCCCATTGAAGCTGATGCCCACATCATCGTCATCGTCGCTCTTCGTCCACACTATGGAGAGGGGGATGGGTGTGCCCAGACCGTAGCGAGTAGCTATCTGCCGATAGAACTGCTCGGTGCGCTGCGACACCCATTGCTGCACGCGGCTCTGCTCTTCGGCGTAGTTGGGCCACCACTTGTTGATGAGTTCGCGGTGATGGGGATATTCGGTCTTGATGAGGTCGTACATGGGGTCCCAGATGGCGCGTATGCCGCGCTCGTTGAGAAAGTCGCCCATGTAGATGGCGCAGCGGTCGACAAACTCGCGGCGGAAATCGGCGTCGTCCATCAGTCGGCGAAACAGGCGCGTGGCATTACTGCTATTGCCCCAGTTGAGACTGCCGTCGTAGTTGGGGTCGTAGAGCCAGTCAATGATGTTGTAGTCAGCGGGGCCGGTGTTGTAAATCCAGAGCGTGTAGTCGCAGTCCTTGGCCACCCAGCGCCAGCGGCCGCCATGGGGGGCTTCGGGAGTGGCTGGCGTGCGTGGCCGCCACATGATGATGTTATTGCTGGGGAAGTCGAAATTATTGAAATAGAGGTTCATAGCCATCAGGTTGATAAACTCCTGGCAGTCCATCCACTCTTCATACTTGTGCATGGAGTGGTTCTTCTCTTGATAGAAAGCCTTGAACTCGTTGAAAGCATCCCATGTGCCCTCCTTCAGGTCGCCCCAGTTTTCAATGAGGTCGATGTCTTCCAACTGGTCGTAGTTGGTGTAGATATTGTCCTCGTTGGCTCGCTCGCGCAGGTTGAGCATGCCATAATACCGCCCGTTGATGAAGACGATGAAGGGCTGCCACGACTGCCAGTCGAGGTCGGCATGCAGTCCCATCACACGCTGCACCAGGGCGTCGCGCAGGTAGAGATAGTCGAAGTCGTTGCCCGCATTGCGCAGCACCAGCGACTTGAAGTCGGTGCGTCCGGGCTTCTGGTCGGGGAAGAACTCATGCTCGAAACGCTTGGTACCGAAGCGCTTGTGGGCGTAGATGGCCATCGATTTCTTGGCGGCACCACGCGAGGCGGCACCGGCCACACGGGTCTCGCATAGCTGGTTGAGCGTGCTGGGCGTGTCTTCACCGTCCATGAAGAACTCAATGTTGATGGGGCGCCGCCAGTTCACGCGCTTGTCGCCGTTGTTATTGACGAAGATGCCCGTGCTGCTGCCGTCGAGATATTGGCCATTGGTGGCGATGGACACCACGGGCAGCGTGAGTTCGCGACCGAGGAAAAGGTAGCTCTGCGTGGTGGAGGGCGGCGACAGCCATCCCTGGCAGAACAGACGGGCGCGCACCACACTGTTGCCGCTGAACTGCAGGGGCTGGGTGTAGAGGGTGCTCTGGGCGTCGGGCTCGGAGCCGTTGAGGGTATAGCGAATCTCGGTGCCGGCCGGTGACCCCTCGGGCAGCGAGAGTTCCAGACGGGTGTAGCGGTTTTGGCTGGCCACAAAGCCCGGCACGCTAAACACGGGGTCGCCCAGCAGATGGTCGTGGTCGCAGATGCCGCCCTCGTTGGGCTTTGCGGGCGTTGGCGTCAGCTGGTAGCCCCAGTCGCTGGCGCCGTCGGTGCTGCGCCCATAGCTGATGTTGGGGGCAGGCTGCTTGGGCAGGTCGGTAATATGGTCGATGAGCTGACCGTCGCGAAACAGATAGAGTTGGCAACCCTTTCCACTCTCTAAGCGGAAATTGGTGTGCAGCTCCTTGCTCTCCTTGTCGCAACAGACCAGGATGCGCCGCCCGGCCTTCACCTTCTTGGCGGGCAGCGGCCAGGCATCGGAAAAGTCGGGACTGATGCCTATACGATAGTGGCTGAGGCGGGCAGCGGTGGTGCCGCCGTTGTAGAGTTCCACCCACGAGTCGGGGAAATCGTTCAGGTCGTCCATCACGCAGTCCACGTTGCTCTGCATCAGCTCGTTGATCATCAGCTTGGCATCCTGCTCCTCGTCGGGCTCGTAGGAGTCGTCGGCATCATCATCCCCATTGTCGCCCGTGGGCAGCACCAGATAGATGCGGCTGATGTGGATGGTGGCATCGGTGGCGGCCTGCAGGGCCACCTGGGAGATGGCGTGACGGCGGTCGACAGGCAGTTCGATGTCGGTCTGCATCACGCCCGCTCTGGTATAGTTGGACACAGCATCGCCGCCGTCCTGAAACAGGATGATGGGTTGCACGTCGCAGGGCGTGGACTCGGCAAACACAAACACCAGTCGCTCGTAGCGTGCCCAGCCGTCGCCGCCCACCCAGCACGACAAACCTCCCCACCGCTTGGCCACGTAGGTGAGCGTGCCGTCGGCATTCACCGTCAGCTGCTCGCTGGCGTTCCACAAACCCGTGAAACGGCTGGTGACATCGATTTGCTGTTCGCCGGCATGTAGCGTGGAGGAACCGAACACGATGGCAAGCAACAGGGATAGCAAATGGGGTGTGCGCATAAGCTTAATGTAAAAAAACTTGTGCAAAGTTACGAATAAACGATAGAAACAGAAAAAAATCGGCGCTTTTTTTCGCCAGTTTCTCGTTTATTCGTACCTTCGCACCCTGTAAACATAACAAACCATCATAATTAAACGAAATGAAAAAGACAATGATGATGCTCTTGCTGGCCACCGTCTGCCAGCAGCTGAGCGCAGAAGGACTGAAGACGGCGGGCGACGGAACCACTTACACACTCGACATGCTGGCCGCGATGGACGGCTCGGGCGTGGAGAAATGGGTGGACGACGAAGATGGCGAAGTGACCTACATGATGCTGGCCAACGACACTATCGCCGCCGGCGACAAGTTCGTGATGGAAGACGACGTGACCGTGATGTTCGACGACGACGTGGTGTTCGTCATCGAAGGCGACGCCGATTTCAAGCTGGAGCAAGGCTCCATCTTCGACAGCGCCTACGACGATGCCGACTACGTGAAGCCCGTAGGCATCAAGGTGATGAGCGAAGAGGCGCAGGTGGAGTTTCAGAACTGCACGTTCTACTTTGTGGGTCTGCGCGGCATGTCGAGCAAAGGCCTGAAGGTCACCGACTGTCATTTCTTCTATAACAACGGTGCCATCGGACAGGGTGCCCTCACCCTCGGCAATGACCTGGCTCCCTTCGAGGTGCGCGACTGCAGCTTTGAGTTCAACAGCAAGGCCGCCATTGCTGGTGCCGCCAACTATCGCAATCCGCTGCTCATTGAAAACTGCTACTTCAATGCCAACGGACAGGCCAACGGCAACACGCCGCAACTGAACCTCACCGTGGCCAGCCAAGTCACCGTGAAAGGCTGCACCATTGAGGGCGACCCCGAGTGCAACATGGTGGGCGCCATCGTGGTGGCCAACCTATTGGGCTTTACGGACGAACTGAACACTCTCATCGAGGACTGCACCATCAGCGACTGCCGCTTCGGCATCGCCACCTACCTGTGGCAGAATGCCGTCATCCGCAACAACACGCTGGTGAACAACTGCCACGAGAGCAATCCCATGAACGGCGGCAGCGGCATCAACGTCTACGACCCCTACTACCAACAGATTACCCGCATTGAGGGCAACCACATCGAAGGCTCGCTATGGGGCATCACGCTGGTGGGCGGCGGCAACGCCAACTTGGGACGAACCAACGTGGACGAGAGCGACCCCGACTACAATCCCGGCAACAACACCTTCGTGAACAACGGCAACAGCGGCTTGCTCTACGACCTCTACAACAACTCCACCAACACTGTCTACGCACAGGGCAACACGTGGAACGTGAGCGAGCAGACGGAGGAGGAGATAGAGACAGTGGTGTTCCACAAGCACGACAACCCCTCGCTGGGCCAGGTCATCTTCATGCCCGCCGCCACCACTACGGGTGTAAACACTGTGAAAATGAACAAAGAAATGATGAAGAATGACGCTTACGACCTACAAGGTCACAAGGTTCGCGGTGGAAAGAGGGTTGTTCGCATCGTTGAGGGTCGCAAGGTGATTAATTGAGCCATTTTTGCTCTTTCACGATAATAAATTGATTTTTTTCTTTGTTGAATGCTCAACTTTTCGTATCTTTGCAGCCAATAATGTCTAACTATAAATATTATAACAATGAAAAAACTACACTATTGGAGTATGGCTGTGGTAACAGCCTTGTGCATGTTGGCCTTCACGGCTTGCGGTGATGACGATGATGACGGCGGTGGCCTCGACCTTGGCGGCGGCGGCAGCAAGGGAATCGTAGGCGACTGGGCGTGGATGTACGTAACCCCCGACGAGACCAACCTCTTCATGGAGTGGATCAAGTTCACATCGGGTGGAAAGTTCACCATCATCGACTATGATGTGTATGGTTCAGGACTGCAAAGCGGCGGCACCATCTCGCAAATGGAAAAAGATGAGTACTCTGGCAATTACACCGCCAAGGACGGCAAGCTGACATTGTCGGCCAATGGCAATTCGAAAGCCTACAGCTATAGTATCAGCGGCGACAACCTGACGCTAAGGGATGAAGAAGGCTCCATCACCTTCGACAGGATGGACAGCGAAATCAAAAAGATTTTCGAGAATGCCGACAAGACCTATCAGCAAAGGTTCAAAAACTGATGCGGCGAAGAGCAAGATTTGTTTAACATAACCTATTTATTCACATCAAAAAACATTGAAGGTATGAAGAAAATGATGATGATTGCTGTCATGATGATTGCCGCCATGACAGTGAATGCACAACAGCCTGCAGGCACATGGTCGCTCACCCCCAAGGTAGCCTTGAACCTGGCCAACCTCTCGGGCGACATCAGTGGCAACAACATGAAGATTGGCTTGGCAGCCGGTGCCGACGTGATGTATCAGATCAACTCGCTGGTGGGTGTCTCGGGTGGCCTGATGTACTCCATGCAGGGATGCGACGGCGACAATGACGTGAAGCTGAACTACGACTTCATCAACATTCCTGTGCTGGCCAACTTCTACGTGGCTCCCAACTTCGCCCTGAAGGCTGGTCTGCAGCCCGCATTTGTGGCATCGGCAAAGTACAAGGTGAACAAGAACGAGACCGACGTGAAGGACAATCTGCAGTCACTGGAGTTGAGCATTCCCATCGGAGCCTCCTACGAGTTCTCGGACTTCGTGATTGATGCCCGCTACAATCTCGGCGTAGCAAAGATCAACAAGGGCAACGGCAGCATCCGCAACAGCGTGTTCCAGATCTCCGTGGGCTATAAGATTCCGTTCTAACTTGAATTATTCATAGGAGTTTGGGAGTTTAGGAGTTTAGGAGTTTAGACAATAGACTTTTCGCTGTAAAGCTATCAGAAAGAATCTGAGTCCGCTGAAACGCCAGAACTATCGTCCAAACTCCCAAACTCCCAAACTTCTAAACTCCTTCATGAATAATGTAGGCTAAAAAATGTTTCGTCCACAGAGGACACAGAAGACTCAGAAAAATTCTGAGAATTCTGTGTCCTCTGTGAACTTTTTTTGTCTTTTGTTGCCGTAGCGTAGTCTACAGGTGCTTCTTTGGATAGAGGGCATCCCACCACGATGGGTCGTCCTTTAGCCAGCGCTGGAACCAGGCCATCTGCGTGGCCAGCCACTTCTCGCGCTTGGCGTAGTCGGTGATGTGGTGGTTCTGTCCCTCCACCTCCACCAGCGCCACCTCGCGACCGAGCAGCTTCAGGGCGGTGAACATCTGCAGGCTCTCGATAAGCGGCACATTCGTGTCGGCATTACCGTGCAGCAGGAGCAGCGGCGTGTGAATCTTGTCGGCGCGGAACAGCGGACTCTGGTCTACGTAGAGCTGGCGGTGGCTCCAGGGATAGCTGTTGGCCATGCTCACCTCGCTGTAGTTGTAGCCCCAGTAGCCCTCGCCCCAGTAGCTGGTGTGATTGGCGATGCCCGCGTGGCTCACGGCACAGGCGAAGATGTCGGTGACGGTCTGCAGATACTGCGTCATGAATCCGCCGTAGCTGGCGCCCATGCACCCAATCTTATCCTTATTGATAAACGAATGCTCCTGGCACAGTTTCTTCACGCCCTCGATGATGTCGCCAGCGGGTGTGCCGCTGGGCACGGTGCCGTCGGCGCGTGGCGTGCCGCCCGCTGTGTTCACATGGCGCGAAGCCCACTCCTGTCCGAAGCCGGTGGCGCCGCTGGGCTCGATGATGTAGGCTACATAGCCCAGCGAGTTCCACATCTGCGGGGCGTAGGGCGACTCAAAGTAGCGGCTCACGGGCGAGCAGCCTCCGTAGTAGTAGACGATGAGCGGGTACTTCTTCGTGGCATCGAAGCCTTCGGGCAGATAGAGGCGGCCATAGACGGTGTCGCCGTTGGAGTTCTGGAAGTTCCAGTCCTGGCAAGTGCCTACCACGGCGTCGCCCAGCGCTTCGCGTCCATCGAAGAGTTTTTGGTTGGTTATCTTCTTCTTTTCCTGCTTCAGGATATAGCCCGAAGCGGGCTCCAGCGTGCGATACGACAGGTAGCCCACCACAGGGGCGTGGTCGGCCAGCGTCCAGCGATAGGCGTAGTCGCCCTCGATGGGCAGCTTCTCAATCTTGCCCGTCTTCGGGTTGAGTTTGAACATGTTCACGTAGTCGCGGTCCTCGGCGGAGAAGTAGACCATGCCGTCGGCCTTCGACCAAATGGCGCTCTGCACCGACGGGTCGAAGTCCTTGGTGAGCGGCGTGACGCGCTTCGTACTCAAATCCATGAGGAACAGCTCGTTCTCGGTCATGCTGGGCGTGACGCCAGTTGGCAGCTGGCAGCCTATGCGGTCGAAGGCTTCGGGATTGCCGGTGATGAGCAGCTGTCGGCCATCGGGCGAGAACTGTGAAGCGCCCAGGAAACCTTGACACTGCAGAACTGTATCAACGCGGAGCGTCTGTGCATCCATCAGGTAGATGTCCTCCACCTCGGTGGGGCGCCGCTCCAGTCGAGAGTATGACGCGACGATGAGCAGCTGGCGGCCATCGGCAGAAATGTCGTAGAGGTGTTCCCCTTTGTTGCCGAAGGTAATGCGCTGCGAGAGGCCTGTGGCCAAATCGTGCTTCACCAAGTAGCGGCGGGTGCGCCATCCTGGCTGGCGGTCGTCCATCTCCAGCACCTCGAACACGCCGGGGTCTTCCTTGGGGCCTTCCTCGGTGGCAGAGATGATGATGTAATCCTCCGTAGGACTCATGGTGATGCTACCGTCGGGCAGTCCGACGGTGAGACGGGTGCGCTGACCTGTCAGCGGGTCCACTTTGTAGAGCACGCGAATGCCATCCTCCTTCACATCCTCTATCCAGGCGTCGGTGCGCGGCATCCACGTCAGGCTTTTGGTGGGGGTGGTCAGCAGTCGGCCTGTGGCCACTTCGCGCAGCTCATAGTCCCAGCGGCTCTTGCCGTCTCGGTCGGTGGTTTGGTATCCCAGCGCCACCAGCTTGCCAGAAGGCGACAGGCTGATGCTGCGCACGCGGCGACCGTCGGTAAGGTCGTGCACCATGTAGGGATGCTGCTTGCTCAGCGTGGGACTGACGCGCCGCTGGGCGCTGATGCTCACGCTGATGCTGTCGGTATCGGCGGGTTGAGCCAGGTATTTGATAGCAATCGTATGATGTTCAGGAGCCAGCTTCAGGTCGCCCGGCTGTTGCTCTTTGCCATCGACAAAAAGCTTGAAATTCTTCGGACCCTTCACGCTGATGGTGCCTTTCACATAGTCGCTGTTGTTCACGAAGAAGCTGAGCACACCCACGCTCTTCTGCTCTTTCAGCGAGGGCAGCGGCGCAGGAGCATGAAAGGTGGTGGTGGCATTAGCATCGGGGCGCACCACGCCCAGCAGCGCGGCGTCTTCGAAGCGTTTCCCCTTCACATCGACGGTGTCGACGGCGAAGGGAGCGGCCACGGCGTAGGGGCCGGCCAGGTTGAAATCGGTCACCTCGACGCGTTCTTGCGCCGTCGACGGCATGGCCAGCATGAACGCGGCAGAAAGAAATAGTGGTGTCTTCATGCGATGAGGGCGTTAGAGTTCCAGGTCGATGTCGTGCAGCTCGTGCCAAGGCAGTCCCTGCTTGTTCAGCTGCTCCATGAACGGATCGGGGTCGAACTCCTCAACGTTGAACACGCCGGGCTTCTTCCACAGTCCCTTGCAGAACATCATGGCGCCAATCATGGCGGGCACGCCGGTGGTGTAGCTCACGCCCTGCATGCCCGTCTCCTCGTAGGCGGCGCGGTGCGAGCAGTTGTTGTAGACGTAGTAGGTGTGCTCCTTGCCATCCTTGCCGATGCCACGGATGCGGCAACCGATGCTGGTCTGGCCCTCGTAGTTCTCGCCCAGGTCTTGCGGGTTGGGCAGCACGGCCTTGAGGAACTGCAGGGGCACAATCTTCACGCGAGCGGTGCCGGTGCCGTCAGCCAGTGGAGCCTCGTACTCCACCTCGTCGATACGGCTCATGCCGATGTTCTGTATCACCTCCAGGTGCTTCAGGTACTGCTGGCCAAAAGTCATCCAGAAGCGGGCGCGCTTGATGGTGGGATAGTTGATGACCAAGCTCTCAATCTCCTCGTGGTGCAGCAGATAACTGTCGCGCGGCCCTATCTCGGGATAGTTCAGGTCCTTGTGAATCTCCAGCGGCTCGGTCTCCACCCACTGTCCGTTCTCCCAGTAGAGACCCTTCTGGGTGATTTCGCGGATGTTGATTTCGGGGTTGAAGTTGGTGGCGAAAGCCTTGTGGTGGTCGCCGGCGTTGCAGTCGACGATGTCGAGATACTGCATCTCCTTGAAGTGGTGCTTGGCGGCGTAGGCGGTGAAGATGCTGGTGACGCCCGGGTCGAAGCCGCACCCGAGGATAGCGGTCAGCCCAGCCTCGCGGAAGCGGTCGCGATAGGCCCACTGCCATGAGTACTCAAAGTGTGCCTCGTCCTTCGGCTCGTAGTTGGCCGTGTCGAGGTAGCTGCATCCACAGGCCGAACAGGCGTCCATGATGGTGAGGTCCTGATAGGGCAGGGCCAGGTTCACCACCAGGTCGGGCTTATAGCTCGAGAAGAGCGTCTTCAGCTGCTCCACGTCGTCGGCATCCACCTGCGCCGTCTGGATGGGCATGGTGTAGCCCTTGCTGTGGATGGCCTCCACCAGCGCGTCGCACTTTGCCTTGCGGCGGCTTGCAATCATGAACTCGGTAAACACATCAGCGTTCTGTGCAATCTTGAACGCTGCAACGGTAGCGACGCCTCCGGCGCCAATCATCAATATTCTTGCCATAGTTGTTGAGGTTTGTATTGTAATATGGGCGCAAAGTTACACATTTTTTTAAGAAAAACAAATTAAAGTCTACGACAAATTTTGCCAAACAGCACATATTTTGTACCTTTGCAAAATAAATGCAGATACTATGACCTATAGCATTGAGAAAGTGGCGACGCTCATTGGCGCCCGCCGTTATGGCACAGCCGATGCCACCATCGGGTGGCTGCTCACCGACAGTCGTTCACTCTGCTTCCCCGAGCAGACATTGTTTTTCGCCCTCCGCACCCAGCGTGGCGACGGGCATCAGTATATCGCCGACCTCTACCGCAGAGGCGTGCGCAATTTCGTGGTCGACCGCTGGCCGCTTGACGACGGTCTGGGTGCCGACGACGCCAACTACCTGATGGTGCCCTCGCCGCTGGCCGCCCTGCAACGCTTGGCCGAGCGCCATCGCGACGAGTTCAGCGACATCCCCGTGGTGGGAATCACGGGCAGCAACGGCAAGACGTGGGTGAAGGAGTGGCTCTACCAAATCCTCTCGGGCGTCACACAGCCAACATCCCTCAATAGTGACAATTCAACGTTCAATGTTCAACGTTCAACGTTCAAGGTCACCCGCTCGCCGCGCAGCTATAACTCGCAGATTGGCGTGCCACTCAGCGTGTGGCTGTTGAACGAGCAGACCCGCGTGGCCCTGTTCGAGGCTGGCATCAGCCAGCCTGGCGAGATGATGGCGCTGCACGACATCATTCAGCCCACGCTCGGCGTGTTTACCTCGCTGGGAGCCGCCCACCAAGAGAATTTCCGCTCAATGGACGAGAAGTGCATGGAGAAGTTGCAGCTTTTCCGCGATGCCCAAGCCATCATCTACCCCAGCGACAACGACGTGGTGAGCCGCTGCATACGCCGCAGCACCTTCCAGGGCGAGCGCATAGGCTGGAGTCGCTTCAGCCAGAAGTCGCCCATGTATGTCACCGTCGACGGCGCACACATTACTTATATTTATAAAGGCGTGGAGGGCAGCTAC
Source organism: Prevotella sp. (assembly GCA_017619275.1). Taxonomy (GTDB): domain Bacteria; phylum Bacteroidota; class Bacteroidia; order Bacteroidales; family Bacteroidaceae; genus Prevotella. Next base: position 59,239 of record JAFZSR010000026.1, read on the forward strand.
GACCTGCCTTTCATCGACGAGGCCAGCATCGAGAACAGTATTACCTGCGCCACCGCCGCCCTCTACTTGGGACTGACACCCCAGGAGGTAGCCGAGCGCATGGCTTGTCTGGAGCCTATCGCCATGCGCCTGGAGGTGAAGGAGGGCCAGCGCGGCCTGACGCTCATCAACGACTCGTACAACAGCGACCTGCAGTCGCTCGACATCGCCCTCGACTTCATGGCCCGTCGCCCCGACCAGCAGGGCCGCCGTCGCACGCTCATCCTGAGCGACATCCTGCAGAGCGGCGAACAGGCCGACAGGCTCTATGAGCAAGTGTCGGCGCTGGTGATAAAGCGCGGTGTGGACCGCTTCATCGGCATAGGTCCCGAGATATCGGCTCAGGCCGACAAGATTGGGGTGGGACAGAAATGGTTCTTTGCCGACGTCGACAAGTTTGTGCAAAGCGGCGTGTTCCGCTCGCTCCACGACGAGGTGGTGCTGCTGAAGGGCGCCCGCCGCTTTGGTTTCGAGCGCATCAGCGAACAGCTGGAGCAGCGCGTGCACGAAACGATTCTTGAGGTGGACCTGAACGCTGTGGTGAACAACCTGAACCACTATCGGTCGTTGATGAAGCCTGGCACCAAGCTGGTGTGCATGATTAAGGCCGATGCCTACGGTGCCGGTGCCGTGGAGATTGCCAAGACGCTGCAAGACCAGCGTGTGGACTATTTGGCCGTGGCCACCGCCGACGAGGGAGCCGAGCTGCGCCGCGCCGGCATCACGCAGAACATCATCGTGATGAACCCCGAGATGTCGAGCTTCAAGACCCTCTTCGACTACGACCTGGAGCCAGAGGTGTATAGCTTCCGCCTGCTCGACGCGCTCATCGCCGCCGCACGCCAGCAGGGCATCACCGGCTGGCCCGTGCACATCAAGCTCGACACGGGCATGCACCGCCTGGGATTTAATGCCATTGACCATTCACCATTGAACATTGACCATTCACCATTGACCGTTGACCATTCACCATCGACCAGTGAGCATTCCAACGCGCAGCCAATGCTCAATGGTCAATGTTCAATGTTCAATGAAATAAACGATCTTATCGACCGCCTGAAGCACCAGTCGGCCATCATTCCCCGCTCGGTGTTCACCCATTTCGTGGGTTCCGACAGCGACGACTTCGACAACTTCTCTGCCCTGCAGTTCAAGCGCTTCGACCGAGCCAGCCGCCAGCTGCAGGCAGCCTTCAACCACAAAATCCTGCGCCACATCTGCAACAGCGCTGGCATCGAGCACTTCCCCGAGCGCCAATTGGACATGTGCCGTCTGGGCATTGGGCTGTATGGGGTGGAGCCGTATATGAATTCCGATGCCCATATTCAGAATTCCTGTCATAAGGACGAAACGAACGCAGCCCCGAGAATTCGAAATTCGGAATTGATGCCCGTATCCACGCTGAAGACAACCATCCTGCAGATTCGCAATGTGCCGAAAGACGAGACCGTGGGCTACAGTCGAAAAGGCGTGCTGACGCGCGACAGCCGCATCGCCGCCATTCCCATCGGCTATGCCGACGGACTGGACCGCCTCCTGGGCAACCGTCATGGCTACTGCATCGTGAACGGAAAGAAAGCCGAGTATGTGGGCAACATCTGCATGGACGTGGCCCTCATCGACGTCACCGACATTCCCTGCGAGGAGGGCGACCAGGTGGAAATCTTTGGCCGCCAGCTGCCCGTCACCGTGCTCAGCAATCTGCTCGGCACCATCCCCTACGAGGTGTTCACCAGCGTGAGCAGTCGCGTGAAGCGCGTGTATTTCCGAGACTGAAACCACTCGCTTCAGGAATCAGGTGCCGACATACGAAATTTTGGTAACGACTTTTTGAAAAAAGTTAACGACTTTTGAAAAAATCTCGTACGAGATTTTTTTGACCCGAGCAAATGGCTGATTATCAGGCGTGTCTAAATTGTCAAAAAAGGCGCGTAAATGATTGTTCGCAATCACTTGAAAGCACCCCAAAGGGGCAATGAGCCACAAGCCCATCATCAATGGGCAAAAGTTTTTGCCGTAAAGTGTCACGTATTTCAAGAAAATTGTGTACTTTTGCAGCGTATTCATAGCTAAAACAATCGTATATTCTTAAAAGAATGGAACAAGTATTCAGTTACATCATTAGTTTGGGCGCATCGGTGATGATGCCCATTCTCTTCACCATCATCGGACTGTGCATCGGCATGAAGTTCGGCAAGAGCCTCAAGAGCGGCCTCTATGTAGGCGTGGGATTCGTTGGCCTGGGCATCGTTACTGCCCTGTTGACCAGTAACTTCGACTCGCCGCTGAACACCATCAGTGAGATTTATGGTCTGAAACTGAACGTGTTCGACATGGGCTGGCCCGCTGCCGCCGCCGTGGCCTACGGCACTGCCGTGGGGGCGCTCATCATCCCCATCTGTCTGGGCGTGAACTTGCTGCTGCTGCTCACCAAGTGCACCCGCACCATCAACATCGACTTGTGGAACTACTGGCACTTCGCCTTCATCGGCGCCGTGGCCTACTTCGTGATGGACCAGAGCCTGCTGTGGGGCTACTTCGCTGCCATCGCCTGCTATATCATCACCCTGGTGATGGCCGACCGCACCGCCGACCGCTTCCAGGAGCACTACGACCTGCCGGGCATCAGCATCCCGCAGCCCTTCTGCCAGAGCTTTACACCTTTCGCTGTGGGACTGAACTGGCTGCTGGACAAAATCCCCGGATTCTCGAAGCTTGACATCGACGCCGATGGACTGAAGAAGAAGTTTGGCGTGCTGGGCGAGCCGCTGGTGCTGGGTGTCATCGTGGGCGTACTCATCGGCGTGGCCGCTCAGTTAGAAGTGAAAAAGGTGCTGTTCCTGGGCGTGACGATGGGTGCCGTGATGGAGCTGATTCCGCGCATCACCAGCCTGTTTATCGACGGACTGAAGCCCATCGCCGAGAAGACGCAGGAGGTGGCTAAGAAACGTTTCGGCGGCATGAAGGTGCACATCGGCATGAGTCCCGCCCTGGTCATTGGTCACCCCACGACGCTGGTGTGCTCGGTCATCCTCATCCCTGTCATCCTGGCCATCGCCGTGTTCATGCCTGGCAACCAGTTCCTGCCCTTGGCATCGCTGGCTGGCATGTTCTATCTGTTCCCCCTCATCCTGCCCTATACCAAGGGCAATGTGGTGAAGAGCCTCATCATCGGTCTCGTGGCACTCATCGTGGGCCTCTACTTCGTCACCGACATGGCCTCGGCTTTCACGCTGGCCGCCAATGAGGTGTACAAGACCGACCCCACCGCCTCGGCCGCCAAGATTCCCGATGGCTTTGAGGGCGGTGCGCTCGACTTCGCCTCGTCGCTCATCGGCTACGTCATCTACGCCTGCGTGAAATACCTGAAGTGGATAGGCATGGGCGTGCTCACAATCGTCACCATTGGCATGGTGGTGTGGAACCGCATGCGCATCACTGCCGAGGAAAGAAAACCGCAGGAATAAATTATCTTCTGAAACGAATAACCGTGATTGTTTAGAAACGAATTTATCTAATTATTCTTAATTTTATCCACGAATTCTTTTAATTTCCCATTTCGTTAAACAGTTATGACGAAGCAAGAGTATTTGGATATTTATAATGTAGTGGGAGCTGCCATGGAAGTTCACTCAGTCTTAGGACGTGGCATGGCTGAACCCATCTATCAGGAGGCTCTTGCAGTGGAGATGAAGAAGCGCGGCATGATAGCGGAACGTGAAAAAGAACTTCGGTTGCATTATAAAGATGTTCTATTGGACAAGACATACTTTGCAGACTTTTATTACGAAGGAATCCTTGTTGAGTTGAAATCGGTGGAGGAGATTATCCCTGTACACCGTGCTCAGCTGTTCAACTATATGCGCATTACTGGGATTGACAGGGGTATCTTATTCAATTTCGGTGAGGACAGCCTTTATGCCGAGCGATACCTCTATCAGCCGCATTACGATGATTTCGTCTTGCTCAACCACGATAACTACAAGAACTACATTACTGATTAAAAGAATAATTAAAAAATTCGTGGATAAAATTAAATTTAATTAGAAAAATTCGTTTCCAAAAAAAAGAAATTATTCGTTTCAAAACTTAAGAAAACATTCAATTCTAATTCAATACTACAATGAAAAGAACATTTCTTTCAACAGCACTGCTGGCCGTGGCATTGGTTGCACAGGCCCAGCAAAGCGTAAACTTCCAGACGGCTTGCCACCCGGAGGACGTGAAGCATTACGACACGAAGACGCTGCGCGAGCGATTCGTGATGGAGAAGGTGATGGAGGCCGACAAGATCAACCTGACCTACTCGCACTACGACCGCTTCATCTTCGGCGGTGCCATGCCCGTGACGAAAACCCTGAAGCTGGAGAACTTCCTGGAGCTGGGACTCGACGTGGACCCCGGCATCAAGGAGAAGTACTTCCTCTACAACCGTGAGCTGGGCGTGGTGAACTGCGGACAGGGCGACGGCGTGGTCATCGTCGACGGCAAAGAGTATGCCCTCGCCCCGAAGGAGGCCCTCTACATCGGGCGTGGCCACATCGGCAAGGACAAGGACGTGAACAAGGAGGTGCTCTTCCGCTCGAAGGACGCCAAGAACCCCGCCAAGTTCTACCTGAACAGCGCCACCGCCCACCAGCACTACAAGACGCAGTGGATCACCCTCGACGGCCGCAAAGGTTCGCTGAAGGCTGCCGTCTGGGGCCCCGTAGGTTCATTAGAGGAGTGCAACAACCGCACCGTCTACAAGCTCATCGTGAACGACGTTTTGGAGGAAGGGCCCTGCCAGCTGCAGCTCGGACTGACGCAGCTGAATCCCGGCGCTGCCTGGAACACGATGCCGCCCCACACCCACGGACGCCGCATCGAAGCCTACTACTACTTCAACCTGCCCGAAGGCCAGACCATCGCCCACATCATGGGTGAGCCGCAGGAGAGCCGCGTCGTATGGCTGCACAACGAGCAGGCCATCATGAGTCCCGAGTGGAGCATGCACGCCGCCGCCGGCACCTACTACTACACCTTCATCTGGGGTATGGCAGGCGAGAACCTCTATTATAACGACAAAGACAATATTCCCGTCATCGATATCAGATGAGAAAATTAAGAGTTAAGAATTAAGAGTTTAGAGTTGTCGGCTACGCCGATTAAGAATTGAAAATTAAGAATTATTGCAATGAGCGATTTTGGCAAAATGATTGACGAGAAATGCCTTCTGTTTGCAGCAAGGATTGTGAATCTCTGCCGCTTTTTGGACAAGGAGAGAAAGGGGAAACATATTGTTGACCAGATGATGCGTAGCGGCATGAGCATTGGAGCAAATTACTCTGAAGCCGAATGCGCCATTAGCGATAATGACTTTTTAGCTAAACTCTACATTTCATTAAAAGAGTGCAACGAAACGCTCTATTGGTTACGTTTACTACGCAAAGTGAACGACTTGCAGGAAACGCATTTCCAATCTATCTACGCCGATGGCGAAGAGATAAAACGACTTTTGGTGTCAATTATCAAGACGAAACGTAAAAACATGACTCATAATAACTCTTAATTCTAAATTCTTAACTCTTAATCGGCGCAGCCGATAACTCTTAATTCTAAATTCTAAAATCTAAATTATAAAATGACTCCTATTCAGACTGTTAAAATGAGTAACTTCCGCTGGGTCATCTGCGGACTGCTCTTCCTGGCCACTACCATCAACTATATGGACCGCCAGGTGCTTTCGCTCACTTGGAAAGACTTCATCGCGCCCGATTTCCATTGGACCGACAAACACTATGGCCTCATTGTGGCCCTGTTCTCAGTATTTTATGCTGTTGCCAACCTCTTCGCCGGCAAGTTCATCGACTGGATGGGCACGAAGAAAGGCTACCTCATCGCCATCTTTGTATGGAGCGTGGGCGCCTGTCTGCATGCTGCCTGCGGATGGGGTGCTATCGGACTGGCTGGCGGTAGTATTACGGCTCTGACCACCATCTCCGTGTGGCTGTTCATCTCATGCCGTCTGATTCTTGCTGTCGGTGAGGCTGGCAACTTCCCCGCCGCCATCAAGGTGACGGCCGAGTATTTCCCCAAAAAAGACCGTGCCTTCAGCACCTCTATCTTCAATAGCGGGGCCTCTGTAGGAGCCTTGGCTGCCCCTGCCACCATTCCTTTGCTGGCCAGTGCTTGGGGCTGGGAGATGGCTTTCATCATTATTGGTACTTTAGGCTTCTTCTGGATGGGATTGTGGACATGGCTCTACGACAAGCCCGCCAAGAATAAACGCGTGAATCAGGCTGAGTTGAATTACATTGAACAAGACAGTGATATTGCCGAAGTACAAGACCGCGAGAACGTGAAAGAAGAGAAGACCATCCCCTTCTGGCAGTGCTTCAAGTACAAACAGACGTGGTCGTTCATCGTTGGTAAGTTCATGACCGATGGCGTTTGGTGGTTCTTCCTGTTCTGGGCACCCGCCTACTTCAAAGACCAGTATGGCTATACCAGCGATTCCACCATGGGTATTCTATTACTTTTGGTGCTTTATGCCATTGTTACTATCCTCTCCATTGGTGGTGGCTACCTGCCCACCTATTTCGTTGAGAAGAAAGGCATGAATCCCTACCTGGGCCGCATGAAGGCCATGTTCATCTTCGCCTGCTTCCCCCTGTTGGGACTGCTGGCTCAGCCCTTAGGATCAATCAGTCCTTGGTGGCCAGCTATCCTTATCGGTTTCTTGGGTGCAGGCCATCAGGCATGGTCGGCCAACCTCTTCTCAACTATTGGCGACATGTTCCCCAAGAGCACCATTGGCACAATAACGGGCATTGGTTCTATGGCAGGAGGTCTCGCATCGTTTGCTATTAACCTCGGCTCTGGACAGTTCTTTGACTGGGCCGATGGAAAAGGCGAGGCATTCTCGTTCTTTGGCTTCGACGGTAAGCCCGCAGCCTACATGATTGTGTTCTGCATCTGCGCTGTGGCCTACCTCATCGGCTGGTTCATCATGAAGACGCTCGTGCCGAAGTACAAGCCCATCGTGGTGGAGTAATCGCCATCACCTCAAAAGCAAACGGAGCACACTTCCTCGGTGTGCTCCGTTTCTATTCCTGACTTCGTCACTTTTCCTGCCATCAGATAGTTTATGCTGTAAATCAATCAGTTGTAATCTTTTTATGGGTGAATTTGGGTGAATCGGTCGTTTTTTGTACCTTTGTGCCCATGTTCATACGAAAAAGAAAGAACCC
>JAFZSR010000027.1 GCA_017619275.1 Prevotella sp.
GGGGCAGGGGTGGGGTCGGTATATTCTTCATTCGCAGGATTTTAGAGACCCCACCCCTAACCCCTCCCCTTGAAGGGAGGGGAGGGGCTGCGCGTAGTTTATCCCTAATTTGTCTTATGGACTGTTTGGGGATTAACTTGCCGAAGTAAGGGGGGGGAAAAATCTCGTACGAGATTTTTTCAAAAGTCGTTGACTTTTTTCAAAAAATCGTTACCAAAATTTTGGAAGGCGGCACCATTCTTTCTCCTGTTTTCCACGTTAATGGGTGTTAACAGGTGAAACTTCTTAAAAATCAATAAAATGACACTTTGACAGGCTGCATTTTGGGTTCCTCGCAGTACCTTTGCACCATGTTTGTACAACGAAAGCCCAACAAGTCCGGCTCCTTCAGCGTCATCGTCAAGCAGAAGGGAAAGCATAGCCGTGCCAACAAGGTCATTAAGATTATAGGTACCAGTTCTGATGAAGGGGAGTTGCAGGAACTGGAACGCCAGGGCTGGGAGTATATCGATTCCATGCGCGGTCCTCTGCTGCCGATGGACTATTATGATTCCTTCGAGGAAGGCTTGGAGGAATTCCTCTCTGGAATCTCAAACGCCCACATTCAGGTGATTGGTCCCGAACTCATCTACGGCAGTCTCTACGACAGGATAGGCTATGGCGAATTGAATAATGACATGTTCCGCCACTTGGTGATATGCCGCCTGTTCAATCCGGGCAGCAAGCTTCGTACGGTGGAGTACCTGCGTCGCTATCTCAACAAGGACTACGGCGTGGAGGCTATCTACAAGTTCCTTGACGACCTGTGCTACCGCAAGGACAAGGACTGCAAGAAGCACAAGGACGGGAAGCCGATAAGGCCGGAGGGCGAGGACATGAAATCGCAAGTGGAGCGCATTTCATACGCCTGGACGAAGAAGAAGTGCGGCGGCATCGTCAGCGTGGTGTTTTACGACATGACCACGCTGTACTTTGAGGCTGCGCAGGAGGACGACCTACGCAAGACGGGCTTCTCGAAGGACGGCAAGCACGCTTGTCCGCAGATATTCCTCGGGCTGCTGGTCGCTCCAGGCGGCAACCCCATAGGCTATGAGATATACGAGGGCAACATCCATGAGGGCAAGACGCTGATTCCCGTCATTGAGGCTTTGGCCAGGAAGCACGGCTTCGACCATCCCATCGTCGTGGCCGATGCGGGGTTGCTGTCGAAGGCAAACATTGAGGAACTCCAGAAGAACGGCTACGAATATATAATAGGTGCACGGGTGAAGAACGAGACGGATGCGGTGAAACAAGCCATCATCGGCATGAACCTGCAGTACGGCGACGTCAAGGTCATCGACAAGGGCGACGGTGTACGTCTGGTTGTCTCAAAATCGGAGAAACGCGCCAAGAAGGATGCCCATGCCCGGAAGAAGGGAATGGAGCGTCTGGAGAAGCGATTCAACACCGGCAAGCTGACCAAGGCTAACATCAACAGGCGAGGCTACAACAAATATCTGAAGATGGAAGGCGACGTGACAATCATCATTGACCGTGACAAGTACGAGGCTGATGCCGTATGGGACGGAGTAAAGGGACATGTCACCAACACCAAGCTGCCCGAGAAGGATGTCCTGTCCAACTACTCAAATCTTTGGTTCATAGAACGGGCATTCAGGATGAACAAGGGTGATTTGCGCGCCAGGCCGATCTTCCATAGGCTGCACAACCGGATAGAGGCACACATTTGCATCTGCTTCACGGCCTACACCATCATGCTGGAATTGGAACGTCTGCTCAAAGAGGCAAAGTCGGAGATTACCATCTATCAGGCAGGACACCTCACAAAAACCATGTACCAGCTGAACTATCAGACTCCAAAGACTCACCGAAAAAAGACCATGATTTTACAAATGGACAGCGAACAAAAGGAATTATATGACATAGTGTCACGAAAACAGCCGGCAAAATAACGACATCTTCGGCGGCTGTCAATAGTTTTTACTTTTGACCTGTTGGGTTCCTCATGGGAGGAAAACAGGAAAAAATCGTTACCAAAATTTTGGAAGGCGGCACCATTCTTTCTCATGCCGTTCACACACGCAAAAAGGGAGTGCGCCAGCGCTGGCACACTCCCTTTTTTGGTTGATGCGGATGGAGCTTATTTCACCACCTTGCGTCCATTCAGGATATAGACGCCCTGCTTGGGCTGCATCACGCGGCGACCGCTCAAGTCGAACACCTTGCCGGCGTTGCGGCTCACGGCGGTGAGGTCGTTCACGCCACTGTCGAAGGCCGAGGGAGCCACAAACTTCACGTTGTAGATGTACTGTTTCTCGTCCACACGGAAGCAGAACTGTGCATAGAGTGCGAAATCGTCGGCAACCTCCTCCTGTGAGTAAGTGTTGATGGTCACCTCGCCACCATCGTTGACGAAGTACAGGAATGCAATGCCCTCTTGCATGTCGAAGAAGCCCTGCTGATTGAATCCAAGACCGTCCTCGCTGTTCACAGGTTGTCCGAACACACCTGCCTCGGTCATCGGGCAGAGGGTCTCCTCGCTAAGCAGATAGTCAACCGTCACGCCCAAAGCCTCGGCAGTAGCACTCAGGTCGATAGGCATGGTGAAGTCTTCGACGCTCACGGGCAGTGTGATGTCGGCCTCGCCCACGGTCTCATAGGTCTTCACCTCCTCCACGATGCTATAAGTGAAGTTGAAGGTCACCATCTTGCTGGTCGTCTCGTTGACAAAGAAGAGCTTGGTGGTCAGCACGTCACCAACGTTGCAGCGGTTGGGGTACTGAATCAAATTGAACTTTCCTGATTGCCTACCACCAGCAGTGATGCCAAAGACGGCTTCGCCTGGGTCGCCCTGCCATGTGTTGCGGCGTCCGTTTCTATCAAGCCAGAAGCCTGGAGTCTCGGTAATGCAATAGTTCTTGGTGTATTTGTCGTTGCCCACTTGCTCTTTTCCATCCGCAGTGAGCTGTGCCATACCGTAGACCACATAGCTGTCGCCGATACTCTCTGAAATGAAATCGTAGGGGATGTCCACGCCGTCGCTCCAGGCATAGTTGTTGTCGGGCTTTTGCTGAACGATGTAGCTGCGCTGAGCCACACTCTGGAACTCGTTGGTGATGATGACAGGATCAATGATTCTTAGCGTGACATTATAAGCAAAAGCTTTGTAGTCGTTGCCCAAGAAATAGACGGTGACAGATTGCTCTTGGCCTGCCTCGGTGAAGTGGTTGGGATACTGTCCAACTCTCAGGGTTGTATAGTCGCCAGATACAACTGGCTCCACATAGATGGTACAATTGCTACCATAGCTGATGACAAAGCCATCCTCGCCAAACCAGAATCCTCCATTGTTAGCCGTAGAACTGCCAAAGTCGATATCGTCTCTCAAAGCAGCCATATCAATATCCGACACCTCGCAGCCCAAAGCGGCGGCAATGGCTTCCATGTCGGGATGAATCTGTGTAGCCTCATGGTTGGAGGTAATCTCCTGCTCCACCAGAACGTTATCCTCGCCCACGATGGTATAGGCGTTGATGCCTTCGCCCACATCTACCTTCTCAATGTTCAGGTTGTAGCGAATTTGAATGGCCTTGTCGCCCCAAATGAGATAGACATAAGTAAAGTACTGCATGTCGCCCTCAAGCTTGCTCGGCATCTGACCCAGCGTGCAAGAGAGGATGTTGCTCTCGGCGTTGAAAGCGAACGACTCCATATAGAAGTGGCAATCGCTGCCGTAACCGGCGCGTCCGCATTCGATGCTCTTGCTGCCCTCCTGGTTGTCGTAGCCCTGCATCCAGAAGCCAATGCCATTTGCAGAGGTTCTGTTGGTGAGCGTGTCGCTCTTGTAGGTTCCCAAGGCCACGTCATCGCCCAAGATGTTCTCAGGGACGTAAAGCACCTCCCTCAGTTCCTCGCTGACAACATTCAGGTCGGCGATGCCCAGATTGGCTATGACCTCACTCAAGTCGGCACTTACTGCGTCGCTGTTATAATTGGAGCGCTGCTTCTGGTTCACGTCGATGGTGAGTTCGCCCACGATGTTCAGGTTCTTCCACAGCAGGGTGGGTTCGGGGATGTTGACAACTGGCTTCTCGATAATCTCGAAGGTGACGTCGAAGGTGGCCTCTTTTTCGCCGAACTTCAGCACGAACTTCGGGGTGAACTTATCGCCTATCTGGCACTGCTCAGGATACTGACCCATATAGATGGCCATGGTGCCCTCATCGGCATCCATTCCCACTGTGTTGTACCAGCGATAGAGCGAATTGTCGACGCCCCATACCTGTGGCATACCGTCGACCGTTACCCAGAAGCCGCCTTTCGAGCCCTGTGTGTAGTCGTTGCTTAAGGTGCCGTCGGGCAGTGTGAGGAAGAACATGTCGGCCATGCTCCCACTTTCATCCTCTTGCCAGGCAGCGAATGTCTCTGCCAGCGTGGCTGCGGTGGTGCCCAACTGCGTGGCCACCTCCTCCAGATTGAAATTAGCGGCCTTGGTGGAGTAGTCGGTGGTAGGATACTGCGTGATGGTACCACTGAACTGCGCCTGAGCCGACACTCCTGCTGCAAGGCATACGACTGCCGTGAGCAGACTACGAAGTAGATTTCTTTTCATACGTAAAATGATTATTGGTTATTAATTTAGTTAGTATATTAGACTGGTGCAAAGATAGACAATAAAAATGGAACGGGCAAGAAAAAACCAAAATATTTTTTCTTGCCCGCAGATGTCAACAAAATCAGATTTCCCAGCCCACGGCAGAGGCACCGAGCACGGCGGCGGAGGCGCCATCGAGTCCGCTGACGAGGAACTTGGCCTTTCCACGGAAAATCTTCAGCACGTGCTGGTCGTAGGCCTCGCGGATGGGCTTCATAATCAGCTCGCCGGCCTTGACCATGCCGCCGAAGAAGATGAAAGCCTCGGGCGAGGAGAAGGCTGCGAAGTCGGCGCAAGCCTCACCCAGCATGTGGCCTGTGAACTCATAGATTTCCTTGGCCAGCTCGTCGCCCTTGCCAGCGGCAATGCTCACGTCGAGCGAGGTAATCTTCTCGGGATCCATCTCACGCAGCAGCGAGGGACGCTCGGTCTTTGCCAGCAGTTCGCGAGCCGTGCGTGCCACACCCGTTGCCGAGCAATAGGCCTCCAAGCAGCCCGTGCGACCGCAACCACAGCTGCGGCCTTCGGCTCCGCGCACCATGATGACATGGCCCAGCTCGCCGGCAAAGCCGTCGCAACCGTAGAGCAGCTGTCCGTTCACCACGATGCCGCTGCCCACGCCTGTACCCAGGGTGATGACGATGAAATTCTTCATGCCGCGCGCCACGCCATACACCATCTCGCCGATGGCGGCAGCATTGGCGTCGTTGGTCAAGCCCACGGGAATGCCATTGAGCTTGTCGCTGAACATCTGAGCCAGGGGGACAACGCCTTCGTGCGCCCACGACAGGTTGGGAGCGAACTCAATGGTGCCGTTGTAGTAGTTGCCATTGGGGGCGCCGATGCCCATTGCCTTGATGGTGTCGATGCCGCCCACCTGCTCGATGATGGGCTGTAGGGCGTTGACCGAAGCCTCCACGAAAGCCTCGGCGGTGTCGTAGCCACCCGTCTTGATGGCCGTTGTAGCCTTGATTTCTCCACGTGCATCCACGATGCCGAATACAGAGTTGGTACCGCCCAGGTCAAGTCCGATGACATAGGGCTTCATCACTTCTTGTTGATTCATAGTTTTTGCTTTTGTTTTAGTTTATTATTGGGTTGAATGGGGTTTAATGGGGTGAATGGGGGTTATGGAGAGGGATTAGTACCACTGCACGCTGTTGCTATAGCTGGAGCGCTTGTCGTACTTCAGCGCGTCGGTGAGCGTGCTGGCGTTGCAGCGGAACGAGAAGTTGTAGCTGGTGTAGGGGGCCAGCACCACGGAGCACGACATGTTGAAGCAGTGCAGGTCGCGGCCGAGCGACGCCGTGGTCATGCTGATTTTCTTGTTCTCGAAGTCGTAGCCCGACGAGAAGCTGATGTTCCATCCGTCGCTGAGACGTATGTTTCCGCTCATGTTCAGGTTCTGGGTGAACTTATAGGGGTAGCGCATGGTGTGGTAGTTGAAGCGCTTCACGTCGTTGTCTTCGCGCATGGTGATACCATATCCGAAGCTGAGGCTCCAAGGCAGCGAGAACGCCATGTAGCCGTCTTCATCGGTGTCGGCCTTGCCGGCACCCTTACGCTCGGCACCATGCTTGCCCTTCTCCAGGTCGCGGTCGATGTTGGTTTCCACCTCGTTCTCGTCGTCGTATTCATCATCGTCGTCGCCCTGTTTCTTCTTGTCGTCCTCGTCGCGCTCGCCTTTCAGCCAGCGAATCCACTTGGCCACCTTCTCATTGCTGATGGTGTAGCTCAGGTTTTGGCTCATACCCTGGAAGCGGCCTATCTTGCCCTTGGCCCAATAGGTCTGGTGTTCGCTCACATGGGGACGGGCGCCCACGCTGTCGGCCTCGTAGACATAGCTGGCAAAGACGGCATTGATGTTGAAGGTGTAGCTCTTGCTGAGTTTCAGGCGGAGGCGCGTGGAGAGGTCGCTCCAAGGTCGCACCTTCGCCGCCATGTTGTACGACATGGAGCCGCCCAGCTCGTCGATGATGTAGATCTTCTTTGAATCAATGGAGTCGTTGTCCACTCGCATCTTCATCTCGATATTGTTCGACACGTCAAACGAGATGCTACCCGTCTTTCCCTTGCCGGGCACGCCGTAGAGAGAACCTTGATAGGGCGAATATTCCACGAGCGTGACGTTGCCCTCGGCATCGGTCTTCTGGTACGACTGGTAGTAGCCGTAGCGCGAGGCGCTGAAGTCAGGAGCGTAGCTGAAGCTGATGCTGGGGGTGAAGACGTGGCGTATGCGGTCGATCTTGTCGCCGAAGAGCTTGCGCGAGGGGGTGAAATATCCGTAGAGCTTGGTGCTGGCCGACAGCGAGAGGTTCCAGTTGAATACGTTATAGAAACCGTAGATGGTGTCGGAGACCTCCTTGCCGGCAGTGTTGTCCCACGACTTGTGCACTTTGTTGGTGTAGGTGCGGTCGGTGAAGTTGAACGAGGGGGTGACGTTGATATAGCCCAGGATGGAGAAGCTACCGCTGATGGGGATGCTGTGCTGCATGCCGTTGCGCCAGTCTTTCACCAGGTTCGAGTGGGCCAGCTGGTCCTCCTTGGTGGAGATGCTGTTCGAGAAGTGTCCGGTGTAGCTCATGGCAATCTTTTCATACCATCGTTCCTTGCCCACCATCTTCTTGCGCTTGAAGGGGTAGAAGCGCGAGATGCTGATGTTCAGGTCGGGCAGCGTCATGGCGATGGTTGAGTCGCGCATGTTCTGGTTCAGGTTCATTGTGGTGCTGATGTTCATGCCAAGGCTGGAGAATCCCGTGCTGTAGCTGACGGACGATGTTCGCGTGGACTGCGTCATCGACTGCGGGTTGTACATCGACGTGAGGTTGTTGCGCTCATAGCTACTGGTGGCAAAGTTCACGCTGGCCGAGAGGTTCGAGAAGGGGTTGGCCTTGGGGTCCTGGCGGTGGGTCCACTGTACCTTGAAGCTGGTCTGCTTGGCATAGTCGGGCATGTTCTTCTCGCCGTTGATAGTGTTCTGGTAGCTGGCGTAAACCGAGCCGCTGAAACGGTAGCGCTTGCGATAGTTGCTGGCCAAGCTCGCGCCCCACGAGCCCTTGGTATAGACCTCGCCCAGCAGCTTCAGGTCCATCTTGTCACTGATGGCAAAATAGTAGCCGCCGTCGCGCAGGTAGAAACCGCGCTCGGTCTCGTCACCATAGGTGGGCATGATGAAACCGCTGCTATAGCTCTTGGTGAAGGGGAAGAAGCCGTAGGGGATGGCTAGCGGGATGGGCACATCGCACACCACAAGATAGGCGGGACCAAAGACCACGTCCTTGCCAGGGCGAACCTTGGCGCGGCTCATGGCGATGTAGAAATCGGGATGGGGGGCGTCGCAAGTGGTGTATTTGCCATGTTGCAGGAACAGCTCGCCATTGCTGCCGCGCTTGGCTATCTCGGCCGTCAGGTAGCCGTCCTCCTGCTGGGTGTAAACCTGCTGGATGAGGCCCTTCTTCGACTTGAAGTTGAAGGCCATGGTGTCGTTCTCGTAGGTGTCGCCACCCATTTTGAACACGGGGGTACCATAAATGGCGCCCAGCGAGTCGCGGCTGCCAGTGGCGTGGACGAGCGAGGAGTCGAGGCACATGTAAATCTTGTCACTCTTCAGGTCCATGTTCTGGTACTCCACGTGCGACGAGCCAAAGAGATGGGCCATGCCGGTGGAGGCCTCGTAGATGAGTGAGTCGTTGGCCGAGAACACCACGGGCGCGTCGATGCCGTTCTTCTTCTGGCGGTTTAGCGAGTCGAGGCGCAGCGAGTCGTCAATCACCTTGTTGTATTTATAGATGGCCAGCTCCAGCGAGTCCATCGTGGTGGTGTCGCGCTTCATGGCGGCGCGGGCAATGGAGGAAGCCCCCCCTTCTGCCCCCGAGGGGGCTACTATAATCATGCTGTCAGGAACAACTTCCGTAATCAAGCTGTCTGCCGATAGGCTGTCAGTGGGCAGGTCTATCGTAGCCCCCTCGGGGGCTGAAGGGGGGGCTTCTACGGGAACTTGTGGGACTTCCTCGGGGTCTTCTCTAACGGGGATTTCCTTAGGGACTGAAATGGGGACCTCTTTATCCACGGAAGCAGTTGGCGCTGCATTTTTAAACAGCGCAGACGGGGTGCAGGCCCAAAGCAGAATGAAGGCCAGCACGAAGACAACGGAACCCGTATTCTTCTTCACGTGTGCAAAGGTACACAAAAACTCATAATTACGTTCCATCTGCCCAAAGAAATTAAGTTTTCTTTAGACGAAGAGGGCACTACAGTAACGCCCTGCCTCCTCCAGTCGCTGCTGCAGCAGTAACGTTTACAGCCTGATGATGCGCAGGTTGCGCATCACCAGGCTGCTTCGCCTTAACGTATCTGTTTATTTCAGACTTTCCAAGAATCCATTCCCGCTTCTCATTGCAGCAAGATGGCTTTTGCCGTTTGGTTGTCCACGTCGGGCATGGTACGGCCGACGGGAGCGCCGCTGATGAAGGTGGGGTCGCAGACCACATAGTCAATGTTGTCGAGGTAGATGACGTCGCCATTCACCCGCTCGGTGAAATGAACTGCCATGGCCAGGTGGCGTGGATAGTAGATGAGGACGCACTTCAGACCCAGCAGATCTCTCACCAGACGCGACAGCAGGATGGATCGATCCTCGCAATCGGCGTAGGGATAGAACACCGACTCTTCGGCGAAGAAAGCCCTGTCGTGGCCCCACACCTTAGTGTCGTACTCATACTCCAAACCTGTCTGCACCAGGTTCAGCAGTCGCTCCACAGCATCCTTCTGCGACAGACCCTGGAGCTTCGGCTTCAGTTCGTCCAAGATTTTAGCTTCCACTAGACTGTCCAAAGGCGTATTGGCATACATGGCCCAGCGCGACATCAGGTTGCCACCGATGTTCGACGTGGGATAGGTGTTGTAGAAGTCGATGAGGTTCAGGTTGACACTCGTGGTGAGCCTGACATCGGGGAAAGCCTTTGAAATGATGGTACGCTCTTCCGAAGGACGGTTTTCCAGCCGCTGGTTACTGTTCACAAACAGCGACAAACCCTTCTCGCGGGGGAACGATGCCTGGCAGATGTACATCTTTTCGGGCAAGCCTTCAATGCCGTAGTACAGGTCGCCGTCGACCTCGAAAGCTCCCTGCTCATAGATGGTGTGCTTGGAGGCATAGAGCATATAGAGCTTGCTGCCATCGGAAGCCAGACGCATCTTGTAGCCTGACTGCATATAGACGTATGCCATGAGGAGCACGCTGCCGTTGGTGTCTTTGCCGCAAATGGTGTTGGCCATCTCGCGCAGCATCAACAAGTAGGCCCAGTCGCTCAGCTTCAGGTCTTGGCGCAGCTTCAGGCAGTCGATAATCAGATTGTCGAAACGGTCGGAAGACAGCACAGTGAGGGCATCGGCCACCTCGGTATCTTTCGCCACCGACAGCTGGGGACAGAGTGACACATCGCAACGTACTTGGCCGTGGGTACCAAAGAAGGTGAAGTCGATTGTCTTCTCCTCCACGACGGGCACTTCCTGGATGGGTTCCACTGGCTGGGGCTGGGGTTCGGGCGGGGTGGGAGCCACCACTTCGTCGATCACCACAGGATGAGTCTTCACGGGCACCTCCTGCTTCAAACGTTCCTGCTCGGCCTTGGCCTGCTCACGACGGATGCGATCTTGCTCCTGCTTGATACGGGCTTGCTCTTGCTTGATGCGGGCCTGTTCGGCCTTCACCCGTGCATGCTCCTGCTTGATGCGCTCCTGCTCGGCCTTTACGCGCTCTCGCTCCTGGCGAGCCTGTTCTTTCCTGGCGCGCTCCTGCTCGGCATTGATACGTTCCTGCTCGGCCTTGGCCTGTTCTTGCTCGGCCTTGATGCGTTCGCGCTCCTGACGAGCCTCCTCTTTCTTGGCACGCTCTTCCTCAGCCTTGATGCGCTCCTGCTCAGCCTTGATGCGCTCCTGCTCGGCCTTCTCCTGCTCGCGCTTCAGGCGCTCTTGCTCCTGTTTCAGGCGCTCCTGCTCGCGCTCGGCCTTCTCCTGCTCACGCTTGATGCGCTCCTGTTCGGCCTTGATGCGTTCCTGCTCGGCTTTCATGCGCTCTTGTTCGGCTTTGGCTCGCTCCTTCTCTTGCTTGGCCTGCTCTTTCTCCTTCTTGGCCTTCTCTTTCTCTTGCCTTGCCTTCTCCTGCTTGATGCGCTCCTGCTCGGCCTTTTCCTGCTCTTGCTTCAGCCGCTCTTGTTCTTGCCTCAAGCGTTCTTGCTCACGTGCTGCCTTCTCCTGCTCCTGCCTGATTTGCTCTTGCTCTCGCTTGATGCGCTCCTGCTCTTGCTTGGCCTTTTCTTCCTCAGCCTTGGCACGCTCCTGCTCAGCCTTGAGGCGCTCTTGTTCGGCCTTGGCACGCTCCTTCTCTTGCTGTGCCAGCTCTTTCTCCTGCTTGGCCTTCTCCTTCTTTATCCGTTCTTGCTCCTGGCGTGCTTGTTGCTGCTCTTGCTTGGCTTGTTCTTTCTTTATCCGCTCCTCCTCCTGGCGTGCTCGCTCTTGCTCGCGCTTCACACGCTCCTGTTCTTGGCGCGCTTCCTCTTGCTCTTGCTTCACACGCTCCTGTTCCAGACGAGCCAGTTCCTGCTCCTGCTTCACTCGCTCCTGCTCCAGACGTGCCAGCTCCTTTGCCTGCTTCTTCCGCTCCTGCTCCAGACGCATCATCTCCTGCTCTTGCTTCTTCCGCTCCTGTTCTTCCTTGAGCTGCTCCTGCTTGGGCTTGGTCTGGTCTTGCTTGGGTATCACCCTTGGCGGAATCACGAAGTCCTCCTTGGGCTGTGGCACAGGTGCCTTCCTGCCAAACTCCTTCCAGGTCTGGCGCGCAAAGCTGATGAAGTCGTCCATCGCTTGCCGACGGAAGTTCTCCAAATCGCCATGCGCCTCACGCCGAAACGCTTCCAGCTCCTGGCGAGCCTTGCTGGTCTTATTATTTTGGGCATGGCCCTGCACCAGGCAGAGTGCCATGCCCAAAACGATGATTATTCGTTTGCTAATCATAGCTTGGTTTCGATGATTTGGTCAACAATCTTCTCCAACTTATCGCCGTCCTGCTCCATCTGCTGCTGCAGTCCCTGGTGCAAGCGCTTCATCACTTCCAGCTTGTCGTAGGCCAGGCGAACCTCCACTTCATACATGTCGTTGGGCAGCACGCGATAGATGGCGACGACGGGGATGCTACCTGTGAGCGTCTGGTCGACAACGGCCTTCACGCGCTGGTCGAACTTGTCGGAGGTGAGGGCTGTAGTGGCCGTTTGCTGCTGATTGTCGATCTTCTGCTGCCATGCTGCCACAATCTCGGTTTGCAGCATTGAAGCCAGCTCGGTCTGGGCTGCGGCACGGGCAGCGGCAAATCCTGCGTTGTAGGAACCCGAGGTCTGACGGCCGGTGACCTGGATGAAGCGACGCTGGTTCACACCGCTGGCATCGGTAATCTGCTCCATGGCATAGAGCTGGGCCTGGGTAAGCTGCTGTTCGATAGCCAGTTCTCCTGCGGGCTCCTTCCAGCCTTGGCGCTTAAACTCCTTGGCTTGCTTCTTGGCCTGCTTCGAGGGCTTCGCATTCAGCAGCTTCATGTGGATGGCGTTCAACGAGGCCTGAGCCTGTGCCTGCTCAGCGGCGGTCTGTGCGTTCAGTGTGGTGGCAGTCATCAAGGCTGCTGCGATGGCAAATAAAATCTTTTTCATAATAGTGTCGTTTTTTAATTGTTTGTATTCTGTTTTTTTGTTGTTCTGTCTATTAAAGCAAGTGATCTGGATAAGTAACCCACTTCCTTCAATTTTTTTTATTTAATTGCTAAAATGTGCGCGTGTTTGCCACATTTCACACCTAACATGATGGAATAAAAATCCCACGGCTTGGGACAAAAACCCAGGCCGCAGGATTCTGTAGGGGTTACTTCAATGCTTTGCGCAGTTCCTCTGCCTCCTCCACGTGCTCGGCAAACTCGCGGTAGCGGAGGTAGGTCTTCAGTTCGCGCTTTGCGTCTTTTTTCTGTTCCAGCTTCATCAGCAGGTAGATTCTCATCCAGCGCAACTGGGCGTTCTCCTGATAGGCGAGCATGGTGTCGTAGATGGCTTCATCGTCGCCGAAAGCCTCGGCATATTCTTCGGCCAGTGCCACCTCGTCGTCGGAATGCGATAGGGCTGCGGTGACCATGTCGAGGGCCTCTTCGTATTTCTCGTCATTGATGAGGGCATTGATGGCTGCGGCATCGGAGCTGGCCGAGCGATAGACCGTAATCTCTGGGGTGCCAATGCCCAACTCGTCGAGCGGGTTGGTGCTGGACTGCCAAGGGGCCACCCACACCACTGCGGCCAAACAGGCGGCTACTGCCAGCCCTATGAAGAGGGGACGCAAGCGAGTAGTGGATTTCTTTGCCGGCGTTTTATCCCACTGCTCCATCTGCTCCAGCTTCTGCTGGCGTGCTCCCAAACGACTTGCAATGCGATCGGTCAACTCATCCTGTGGCACGACTGTTGTCTCGTTCTGCTCCATGGTTCTTTCATGCTTTTAAGTTCAACTTTCGGAACTCAGCCACCACACGTTCCCTCAGGGTGTTCATGCATTTGTTTTTTGCTGTCTTCAACCCGTTCTTACTGGTGTTTTCGGGGCGTTGTTCCATGATTTGGTCGAGCGTCATCTGCTGATAATAAAACATGGTCAGAATGTCGGCACAGCGCGGCGAGAGCTGACTGATGCACTCATCGACGATGCGGTTCTTCAAATCCTCGGGATCTTCATCGCCTGCCATCGCAATGGGCTGCTGGCTGTGGTTCACGGTGTCTTCGAGCTCGGGATAGCCATCTTCTTTCAGTCGCCTCACCAGCTCGCGGTGCTCGGTTCTTGCAAAGGCCATCAGGAAAGTGTTAAGTGAGCATGTCATCACACGCCACTCACCATTCTGCTGCTGACGGCACATCTGGTCGTCGATCACCTTGATACGCCCGTTCTCCATCTCCAACCAAAGCTTCACGAATGCCGTCTGGAAGATTTCCTGTCGCCGGTCATCATCGAAAAACACTTGGTGAAAATGGTTGTCGAAGTAGCGTTTGGACTCACGATAGAACCACTCCTCTGTGCGGCGGTCGTGACCATGTAGCCCTTTCACTACCTGACAATCGGTGTACTGCACCTTTTTTCTGTCCAATAATTCAACTATCATTGTTCAGTAATCGCTCTTACTATCTGTTAAAGCACGCTTCCATGTAAAAGTAACCCACCGGGGGAATCATTTTTCAGAGCAGCTGCACAGAGCAGGGCCATTAGAATCCCATATCGCGCCAGATGTCGGACAGGGCACCTGTGGCATTGGTTGCAGGATTCTGCTTTTGCTTGAGTTTCAACATGCCTGCGGTGGACGAGACGTTGCGCGACAGCTTCTCGGAGAGTTCGCCAAAGCTGATCTGCCCCTTGGCTGCTTGCATCTCCTTCAGCAAGAAGTAGGTGAACAGTCCATGTCCTTTCTCGGGGTAGCCCTGTGCGGGTTCGTTTCCTTGTGCTGCCGAGAACACCACCAGGTTGCCATCGTTAATGACGGTTTGTTCGGCCTCGATGCCAACACCACGCAAGCCCTCGGACACGCCCTCTTCGGTACGGCTCATGCCACTAAAGCAGGCATCGAGGAACACCGATGTCTGCGCAAAAGCCAAGTCGCCCAACTTGCTATAGAACTCGTCGAGGGGTATGCCGCGGCTTGGCTTTGATCCATGCACATCGGTTGGCAGGATATAGGCTTTATTTTGGTTGTTCATATCGGGCACGCCATGGCCGGCATAATAAACAATGAGCACCTTCTCCTGACGGTTATTGATTTCCGAGAGCCAGTCTTCAAGCTCATCATCGAGGATGATGTGCTTGGTGGCATCTTCACAAAGGTGAACGTTCTCGGCGGGGATGCCAAGCGTCTGCTTGCAATAGTCGGCGAAGACGCGAGCATCGTGAATGGCATAAGGAACCTCGGTGGCAAAGCGGTAGTTCTGGTTGCCGATGACGAGGGCGTAGGTGTCGTTGCGGGTGAAGAAGGTGCGGGGAATGAGTGAATCGACATCGGAAGTGAAGCGGTCGTAGTCGAAGCTGGCAGTTCGGTTTGAAGACAGGCTCTTAACGGAACTCTTTGACAGGCCGTACCTTTCGCAGTTGTTGGCGTTGATATAGGGAGGGATGCTGCGCACCACGCCATTATACATTGCATGGCTGAGGCGACCGTTCACATTGACCTCGGTGACGAAGACGTTATGGTCGAGGATAACGGTTGAACCAATCTCAAGGCTGTTAAGGCCTCGGCACGATGCGTAAGCCTTCTCGCCTACACGACACTGATTAGGAATCTTCACCGAAGAGAGCGCACCGCAGTTGGCAAAGGCGATGGCCTCGATGGAACGTACAGACGTGGGAAGCGAGATGGTGCGCAGATGCGAACAGTTAAGGAACGCACCCCATGCAATGGAGCTGAGCGACATGTCTTCGAACTCCACCTCCTGCAGTGTGGTGCAGCCGGCAAAAGCACAAGAACCGATGCGCGTAACACCAATGCCCATCACCAACTTCTTCACGGGCAGCTTGCGCTTCATCCATGGAGCAAGGTTCTTGTTCATGTCGTAATCGTCCATCTCGACAGTGAAACCTTTCTTGTTAATGTTGCTCACCGAAAGCGTGAAACCGTCGAAACTCCACTTGCAGTCGGTACCGCAGAAGCCTTCAATCTTGCTGTTTTGTGCCCAGACAGAGAATATGCCCCCAAAGGCCAGAAGGGCTATCATGATTTGTCTTTTCATATCGGGTAGTATTTTTAATGGTTATGTTACTAATATGAGTTGGGGGGAAATTACCAACGAATTTGGAAATAGAGGCGGGAGAGACCGGCCTTGAACTTGTTCTTCACCTTGCTGTATTTGTCGGTGCTGAACGATTGGAATTCAAGCTTACCGCTGCGATGTTCAAAGCCGACGCCAATGTTGCGCCAGGAGATGTTTCCTCCAAAGCTGGTGGTCACACCATGTCCCCACAAAAAGCAGTTTTCGTCGGTTTTGACTTTTGACTTGTCCTCGGTAGCAACGATGTTTTTCTCGTCGTATTTCATGAAAATAGCCGAAGCATTATAGCCCAAATGGAAATAGCCATTCAGCTTCAAGTAGTGCAGTTCACGGCCTTTGGCGTAAGTGAACGGCGCAATGGTGAGCGACGGACCGATGGACATGCCGTAGTTCAATTCATGCTTTTCGATGTTCCAAGGAATGTAGAAATATTCCTTCCCCTCGTAGTTAAACGACTGAGTGTTCAGATAAACTTTGCCACTGTTGCCTGTCTCAGCTTCATACTTATTATAGGAAAGGTCGAAGCCAGTGAAATCGAGGTTGAATTGGGCCACATTGGCAATGGGACGCTTATGAAGGCGGTAGTTGCGCCCCACCTGCAGTGCTAAGCCCAGCTTGGCCTTGTACTCGGGAGCCACACCGCCATTAAAGTCAGTGACACCCGTAGCAACAGTTCCGTCGGGGGTAAGCGTAGCGTTGCTGTGGTAGACGAAATTGACAAAGCTGCGATAGCCCCAGACGCGATTGAAATGCTTGTCTAAGGACAAACGCTGACTGACTTCCTGACGCTCATTGATGATGTCATTGATGGAGGTAAGCACGGTGCTGTCAGCCGACTCGTCAATGCCATTCGACAAAGTGCTGTCGTCCTGGGCCATGACACCAAATGATGCCATGCAGCCCATCAAAACAAGGAAAATTTTCTTCATAGTAGTTAATATGATTAGTTTTTAAATGATTCACATATTATTGTCCTGCATTGGGATTCACGATTCTTACCCACTGCTTGTTGACCACCATCTCGCGGTCGTGGCGCTGATTGCTGAGCAACCACTTTTGGAAGTCGTGCGTGTTGAGGGAGTTGGGATGCAGAGGATCGTTGCTCACGTCGTTGCACTTGTTGAAGGGATGGGGCGAGTAGATGATGACGAACTGGTTGTCCTCCGACGGGCGCTGGGTCTGCAAATAATAGGTAGGTGCCTGAGGATCCTGGCGCTTGTCAAAGAACAAGTAGTCGCGGCCACCAATCACCTCCATACGTCCGAAAGGACTGTTGCGATAGGGCAACAAGCAGGATGTCTCATCGTCGCCCTCTATCAGATAAACAACCACAAATCCGTTGGCAGGAGCACGAAACTTCAGGAACACCCGCTCACGATTCGTAAACTCTGGCGTTTCGCCTTCGTTGAATCGAGTATAGTAGCATTTGGTGTCGCTACGGCCGAAGGAAACGGTTTTCTCCTTTGGGCCGTCGCTGCTGCCAGTGCGCAGCAGTTCCCATTGCAGCTCGGTTCGCGACTGAACAACCTCGCGTGCCAAACCATATACCTTGGCAGTAAACATCAGTTTGCCATCCATGTAGTCCACGTTGACTTCGGGTTGACGAAGATCGCCCAGCCAGTCACCTTTGGCCTGCGCGACGGTATTCTCCCAGAAATAGGAACCTGCCGACCGGCCATCGGCCTCGGTGTTGCTCTCGATGACATCCGACGTAAGCATCTCACCAAATTCATTCTTGATGGCTTTCGCCTTGGCCAGTTCTATGCAACGGCGTTTAGCTTCCTTGAGCGTGAGGTTGCTCTCGTCGCTCAACTCCAACACATACTCACCGCTGACCTTGGCCTCGCGCTGTGCTACAGCACGGCCCACCGACAACGAGAAAAGGATGATGAATGAAAGATATAGTCGTCTCATAATATTTATTGCTTAGATACCAAATAATAGGCCATCACTTCCACGTTGCCGCCGTCAAGACTTCGGCTCAGGCAGACAGTGGCCTCCAATCCACTAACATGCATATTACTACTGGTCCTGGAACCATGATGTACTTGTTGGTGGGTTGTGGCCTGTCCGTTGACGGTTGCATTGTTGACATCCATGCTGGTGACGGCGCTGACCGTGGTGGAACGCATGGTAGCATACTGTTTGGAGGCATCAGTCTCGGCGCGCCGCTTGGCAGTTTCAAGGGTTGGACCGGTGCCTCGTCCAATAAGGGTTGTCATGGTGTCATTTCTTTCGGCCAACAATTGGTAGTGATTTCCCAAGGCTACGGAGAGTTCTTCCTTCCCTCCGTACACCTGCCAGCCGTCCTTCGACAACTTTTTCACTATCCGCTTGCATTCCTTCTTCCACGCTCCGTCATTTCCAGATAGCTTTGCAGCCTCTGACACGGAACTGCCAAAGTTCAGCATAAAAACGGCAAGTAGTAACAATAGTCTATGCATGGTAAATATGATGTAGGTCTAACCTTATTTCGTTTCAACGTTTTTTGCCGCTCACCATGGGAGTCTGGGGCAATCGTCCCTTATGCTCGTCCATGAAATCCAACAAGCTCTGCTCCATACGGGCGTTGCTTTTGTTGAAGAATTCTGCCCCCATCTGGTGCAAGGCGTATGTCAGTTTGCCCGCCTCGGGCGTTCGCAGCTCCTGACACAGCTGATAGGGCCGACAGGCACTGATGGTGAGCCACTGCTCTGACTGTGGGCGAACAGTCTGCTGCTCGTTGCCATTTCGCGGGATGACAAACTTTTGGTCTACACCCCTTACAGGTTCATCGTCTTCGCCACTACAAGTAGCATCGCCACTGTGGCAGGCGTCCACGGAAACTATTAGTTCACCGCGTGAGCCTATCTTCTGCCTGATGGCTCGCAACAGCTGGGCTACCTCATCGTCGGTGAGATGTTTTTCGCCCCGGTCCTGTTCGCAATAGTTCATATAGGCATCGTAGGGAATCCAGCTCTCGTCCCACTGGCCGTGGGCGCTGTTCCACTTCAGACGCTCATCGCCGTCTAAGTCGGTAATCAGCTGGCCATGGCCGCTGTAGTGAACATAAACATAATCGCCACGCTCGCAACGCTGTGCCAGCTGACGGAATGCATCCACCATGGCGGCTTTCGTTGCCTGCTCATTACGCAGAGCAACAATGTCGGTATAGCCCATCTCTTGCAGCATCTGCCGCACATAATAGATGTCGTTGTCGCCGTGGATGCGAGCCCAACTGGTATCTTGCTGTCGTCCCAATCCGAATATCAATGCGCGATGCGTGATGGCCGCCACAGGCAAGAACATCATTACGCCGGCAATAATCAACATAACACGTCTAAACATAATTTCCTTTTATTAAAAATGTAGGTCTTGTCTGTATCTTAAAGCAAGCAGCAATGAGAAAGTAACCAATGCAAACAGAGATTCTTTTAAAAAAAGAGAGACATCCTCACCTCCACGACAAGAATGTCTCTCTTTAGGGAATAGACGCGATATAATTATCGGTTTACTCTGCAGCGGGAGCCTCAGCAGCAGCGGCCTCCTGAGCAGGAGCTTCGGCCTTGGCGGCACCCGACGAGCGACGGCTACGGCGTGTAGCCTTCTTCTTGGTCTCGGTCTTAGCCATTTCGGGATCGAAGTCTACAAGCTCGATGAAGCAAATCTGTGCAGCATCGCCTTGGCGATAACCCAACTTGATGATGCGGGTGTAGCCACCGGGACGATCGCCCACTTTCTCGGCGATGGGGCCAAACAGCTCCTTGATGGCCTCCTTGCTCTGGAGGTAGCTGAACACCACACGACGAGAATTGGTGGAGTCTTCCTTAGCCTTTGTGATAAGCGGCTCCACATACTTCTTGAGTTCCTTTGCCTTTGCGAGGGTCGTAGTGATTCTTTTGTGCTCGATCAGCGACTTGGCCAAGTTGGCAAGCAAGGCACGGCGATGGTCGGCAGTACGGCCCAGATGATTGAATTTCTTATTGTGTCTCATTTGTTTTTACTTGTTTTGGGACAAGGTGGTAGTCATCAACGACTACTCCTTGTCCAGTTTGTATTTACTAATGTCGGTTCCAAACGACAGATTCAGACTCTCGAGCAAATCATCAAGCTCCGTGAGCGATTTCTTACCGAAGTTGCGGAACTTCAAGAGGTCGGTCTTGTTGTATTGTACGAGATCACCAAGGGTCTCAACGTCGGCAGCCTTCAGACAGTTCAAGGCACGAACCGAGAGATTCATGTCGACGA
>JAFZSR010000028.1 GCA_017619275.1 Prevotella sp.
ATACCCCATGCAGACCTTCTCCAAGGAGCGACCCGTGGACTTTGCCCAAGTGCCCTTCTTCATCGAAGGCAACGACACGCATGCCAAGCAAGTGGCGCGACAGTTGACCTCGTCGTTGAGCGAAAGCATCTACGAACTAAGCTCCGAGGAGCGGCGCTACCTACATCTGGCCGCGGTCTTCGCCTGCAACTTCTCCAACCATTGCTATGCCTTGGCCGCCCATATCCTTCAGCAGCACCAGCTGCCCTTCAGCGTGATGCTCCCCCTCATCGACGAGACCACCCAGAAGGTGCATACGCTGCCCCCACTCCAAGCTCAGACAGGCCCCGCCATTCGCTACGACGAGAACGTAATCGCCGCCCACCTTGCCCTGCTCAACCACGAGCCACGCCTCCAGCAGGTCTACTCCCTCATGAGCCAGAGCATCCACGAGATTTCATCATAACGTAATAACGACAAAATGATTAACTACGATTTGCGCAAGATACGTGCCATCGTCTTCGACGTGGACGGCGTGCTCTCCGCCGAGACCATCCCCCTCGCACACGACGGTCTGCCCATGCGCACAGTGAACATCAAGGATGGCTACGCCCTGCAGCTCGCCGTGAAGCTAGGCCTGCGCATGGCCATCATCACGGGCGCCAACGTGCCGTCGGTGCGGGTGCGCTACGAGGGGCTGGGGCTTACCGATGTCTACACGGGCTGCTCCGTGAAGATTCGCACCTACGAGGAGTTCATCCAGAAATACGGACTGGCCGACGAGGAGGTGATGTACATGGGCGACGACGTGCCCGACCTGGAGGTGATGCGCCGCGCGGGCTGTCCCGTCTGTCCCGCCGACGCCTGTACCGAGGTGAAGGAGGCCAGCATCTACATCAGTCAGCGCAAGGGCGGCATGGGCTGCGCCCGCGACGTCATCGAGCAGGTGCTCCGCGCCCAAGGGCTGTGGCAGATGAACGCCACCGCCTTCGGATGGTAACTATTTAGGGAGTTAAAGGGAGTTAGAGGGGAGTTAAAGGAGTTAAAGGACAATAGTCCTGCTCTTGGAATACTCCCACCACGGATTAAAAAACAAGCAAAAAACTATCGTCCTTTAACTCCCCTATAACTTCCCCCTAACTCCCTTTAACTCCCCTATCATGTTCGATAAACTGAAGCACTACCACATCATCCTGGCCAGCAACTCCCCCCGCCGTCGAGAGCTGCTGGGCGGCCTGGGCCTCGACTACGAGGTGCGCGTTCTCCCCGATATTGCCGAGAGCTATCCCTCTGACTTGCCTGTGGAGCAGATAGCCGAATACATCGCTGGCGAGAAGGCCGATGCCTATCGAAAGCTGATGGCCCCCAACGACCTCATCATCACGGCCGACACCATCGTGGTGGTCGACGGCGAGGTAATGGGCAAGCCCATTGATGCCGACGACGCTCGCCGCATGCTCAACAGCCTCAGCGCCAAGACCCACCAAGTGATTACCGGCGTCTGCTTGCTCACGGCAACAAAGCAGCGACTGTTCTCGGTGGTCACCGACGTCACCTTCAAGCAGCTCAGCGACGAAGAAATCGACTACTACATCGAGCACTACCGTCCCTTCGACAAGGCCGGCGCCTACGGCATTCAGGAGTGGATAGGCTATGTGGGCGTCACCGCTATCAAGGGCAGCTATTTCAACGTGATGGGGCTGCCCGTGCAGCGTATCTACGACGAGCTGCAGCGCCTATAGAACCTATTATTAATTATCTCTGTAACTGTTTGAACCTAAAGGTGTAGAAAATGTCGCCTGCCGTAACGGTTAATCCAAGGAGACGTACTTCGGCAGCTTCATTGGCTTCAAAAGTAACAGTGAGTTTGTTTCCCACTATTGCAACCTTAAACCAATCTGCCGTAATGGTGTGATAATCGTTGGCTTCACGAGGTGGGAAAAAGTAATTTTCGCCCGAGAAAGCATTCTCTATCCATGGGGATGAATAGTTTCGACAAGCAAATGAGAGCGTGCCTCCATCTGCCGAGACCTCATAATATCCATCGGTTGTACGGACATCAGCGCTTTCGGTCTTCCACACCATCGATTCCCAATCTCCTTCTTTGGTGTTGCTGCAAGAGGCGAGGGAGAGGGCAGCAAGCATCATCAATATGATTCTCCAGCGTTTCATCGTCTTCATTTTGAAATGATCTATTGTATTTGCTTTTATCTATATAACTCGTTTCGCCAGAAATCTTGCACCGCAGCCCGTTAAAATATCCTAACTTACAAATATTTGTGTCCGGGAAAAAACTGTATGCGACAGAACTTATGCTCTAGACATGAAGAGATTCTCCAAACTACGTCGTAGTTTTTATAAATTACGTCGTAATCTATATAAACTGCGTCACGGTTTATTTAAACCACGTCGTGGTTTAAACAAATAAAGAGATTGACTGATGTTTGTAGAAAGCGGTTTCTACAAGCACGATGACCGTCTCTTTTTCTGTATTTTGAGTGGTGCAAATGTGGTGTATGTGTAGAAATAAAAAGAATCCGCAAGTTGTTGATATTCTTGCGGATTGTTTTTGGTGATCCGTTTGGGGCTCGAACCCAAGACCCCAACATTAAAAGTGTTGTGCTCTACCGACTGAGCTAACGGATCTCCCTTTTTGCTGAAAAGCGGGTGCAAAGTTACAATGTTTTTTTGGATTAGCCAAATGTTTCGGCGTTTTTTTTGTTTTTCGCCCAAACAGGAGGCCACCAGGGAGGCTGACAGGAGGCCGACAAGAGGCCTTCAGGGCTACTCGTGCAGATGCCAAATGGCTCGCACCTTGCGGTTGATGGCCACGAAGTTGAGCACCGTGGTGAGCGCGAAGATGGCGAGGGCAACGAGCAGCGCGGGCACGACGGATGCGGGCTCGTAGCGGTCGGTGAGCTGCTCGAAGAGGGGCAGATACCACTGGCGCAACAGGAACATGACAACGATGGCACCAACGAGCACCGCCAGATTGAGCAGCGTGGCCAGACGGTGGAAAGGCCGTGCCACGGTGGCGGGCTTGTAGCCGATGAGCAGCAGGTTGTCGATCTTGCTGGTCTGCTTCTGCAGCAACAGGAAGATGCTGAGCAGCAGGACGTAGAAGGCCAAGGCGGCGATGAGCAGGCCCACGGCGATGACTACGGTGGCCACCACGCGCAGCAGACTGGCGGCACGCGAGGCGTCGGCATCGGCGGCCTCGGTGTCGTAATGATACTCTTTGATGAAGCGGGCGATGCGCTCGTCGGCGGGGTTGTCGACCTGTACGATGATGCGCGACACCTGCGGCTGGCGGTCGGGCGAGAGCTGCTGGTTCATGTCTTCGAGGAATGCCTGCGGCACCAGGATGGTGTTCAGCCTACGCGAAAAAGCCACCACGCGCCCCGTCTTCAGCTTCACCGTGCGAGTGCCCGTCAGCCGCAGCTTCACGCCCACCTTGCCCACCAGCTTCTCCGACACCGCTGGCAGCCCCTGGCTGCTGGCGAATCCGAAGTTATAGAGATTAAGGTAGGCACGCGGCATGATGATGGGCACTTCGTCGCTGTTGGGGTCGTAGTGCCAGGCGTCGCTCTGCACGTCGAGGTACTTGTCGGGCACGGCTTCGAAGAACATCTCAGTGGAGAACTCCACACCCAGCCGCTGGCTGCCCACGGTGGCAAAGACGGCGAACATGGCGGGTGTGTAGGCCGCCATGTCGTTGACGAAGGGCTGCTGTCGGAGCCTGTTGATTTCCTTCTGGTTGAAGGCCGGCGCCTCGCCGGTGATGGTGCCCACGGTGTTCACGCGCTTGGTGAGCACGATGTGCCCTGGCCGCATGAGGCTGTCGTTGCCTTCAAACAGCGGCTTGGCATCGCCATAGATTTGCACGGCGGCGAGCACGATGGCCATACCGCATAGATTGGCGAGCACGAAGCCCGCCAATTGCCATGCGTTGATATGGTGCCGGAGCAGCTTGCCCAGCAGTGCTCGTTTCATGATAACAGATTAATTGAGGAACTTCTTGGCGTAGTCGCTGATGGCCTCAATGAGGGTCTTGCTGTTGTCTTTGTTGGCGATGCGGAAGATGCCCTTTCCGTCCTTGTCGGCGTAGAGCTCGGCATAGTCGAAGATGTCGTCGATGGCTTGCATCACCATGCGTGCTTCGTCGTCGTCCTCCACGTTCTTCAGATAGTCTTTAAAGATGCTGAAGTTGAAGCGAGCAAAGAAGCCGCAACCCTTCACATTGCCAAAGGGATACTCCGTGGCAGGAGCCTTGAATGCGTTCTCGGCTTCGCCCGAGAAATAGGTCAGGCCGTCCTTAAAGCCAAGCACGCCCCAAGCCTTCGGTGTCATGACGAGGTCGTCGTCGTTCCAATCATAATCATATTCGGTGGGCACCAGGAACTCGTCGGTGGCCACTTCCTTCTGCTCGCCATAAAACATATCCTTGGCCTCGGTGAGCAGCGAGTTGTCCTTTGTTCCCAAGTAGGCAGAGACCATGGGGCCGTTGTCGTTGACACCATATACGTCGAGAGCCAGTGTTCCATCGAGGGTGTCGAGTATTTTCTTCACATCTTCCATGTCTTCGTCCTCGATTCCATAGATATCCTTCATCTTCTCGATGTTTTCAGCAAACTTTTTCATGTCCATGTTGACGAACACGCTCAAAGCACGGTCGGTGATGTACTTGGCCTGCTCTTTGACGATGGGCTTCAGCATCTTCAGGTTCTCATCTAAATAGTCCTGTGCCTTGCTGCTGAGCATCACGGCCTCGGTGGTCATCAGGGTCTCGCCCTTGTTCAGTTGGAAATCGGTGACGCTGGCCATGTCACTCAGCTTCACTCCCTCGGGCAGTGCTTTTTCTGCCATCAGCAGAGCCATCTTCACCTCGCGGTCCTTGATGTTTTCAAAGGCTGAGAGCTGGAACAACATTTGAGCGACGCCCGTCTTGTTGCACATCACGTCGAGTGCCTTGTTTCCGCTGAGCGAGCCCTTGCCGCTGGCGCGTTCCTTCAGTGTGGCAATCATCTCCTCGACATCGTTGGTGGCTCCGCCAAAGAACCAGTCGTCGCAATAGATGATGGCGGCATCGTCGCCCAGCTCCACATAGTTCACGCCGTCCTTCTTCTCCACTCCGGGGAAGTCCATGTCTTCCAGCGTCTTAAACAGGTTGGTGAGGTCGCTCTCGCTGGCTATGCTGGCCACGAAACCGGCATCCACCTTCTTGGAAAAGTCGGTAGAGGCATAGATGAACACTGGCTCGGTGAAGTCGATGCCCGACTTGGTGGGGTCGTCGAGGATTTGCAGTATCTTGTCGCTCAGCTCCTTGTCGAGGCCAGACTCCTTGATTTGCTCCTCCATCCATTTCTTCATTTCCGAGTTGTCGCCCTTCAGGCCACTCTTCTCCATGCCTTGCAGCACGTCCATGCGCAACACCATGAATGCGTCGTCGGGAATCAGATTGGCAGCACCCTGCTGCTTGCTGCACGATGTCAGCATGAGCAGCATCAGGGCAGCGAATGATAAAATAACAGTTGAAATTCTTTTCATTTTGTTTTTGGTTGTTTTAAAAAGTGATTATTGTGATTCAATGTTCAATGTTCAATGTTCAACGTTCAATGTTCAATGTTCAATGTTCAACGCTCAACGTTTCTTCTTCTTCGTCGTCTTCGCGCGTAATGTAGCGCTGGTAGTAGGCCATGAGCAGGGTGGTGAGCGGCAGGGCGATGATGAGTCCGATGAAGCCGAGCAGGGCGCCCCAGATACTGAGCGAGAGCAGCAGGATGGCGGGGTTGAGGCCCATGGCCTTGCCCATCACCTTGGGCGTCACCACCATGTCGATAATCACCTGCACAATGGCAAAAACGGCGAGCGCCGAGAGCAGGATGACCCAGAAGTTCTGCCCCGTGTCGGCGGCTTTCAGCAGTGACAGCAGCACCGTGGGCAACAGCGCCAGGGTGTGCAGATAGGGCACCAGGTCCATGATGCCGATGAGGATGCCCAGGCCGATGGCCATAGGGAAGTCGATGATGGTGAATCCGATGCAGAACAGGATGCCCATGATGAGCGCCACCATGCCCTGCCCACGGATGTAGTTACTCAGCTCGCGCTCGGCGTCGGTGGCCAGCTCGCTCCAGAAGGGGCGGCTCTTCTTAGGGAAGATTTTAATCCACGCCTTCGTCAAGTACTCGTAGTCCATGAGGATGAAGAACATATAGAGCAGGGCGATGAGCGAGCCTGCGATGCTGATGATGATGTTGGCCGTCTTGCCCAGCACGCGGAACATGCTGGGGATGGCTTCCTTCAGTCCGTTGGTAAACTCATGGCTGCTGAGGAATCGCTGTATCTGCTCGCGATTGTTCTCCGTCCACTGTCGGATGGCCTCGGGTATGCTGTCGATGCGGGCCGACTGGTGGATGTAGTTGGTGACCAGCTGCCCCAGCTTTGAGAACTGCTCCATCATGGGCGGGATGATGAGCCAGAGCAGGAACCCCACCGCCAGGCCCACGGCGATGAGCGTGAGCACAATGCTTACCACGCGATTGCGCACGCGCAGACGAAACTGCACGAACTTCACCAACGGGAAGAGCAGGTAGGCCAGCAGCCAGCCCACGGCGAAAGGCAGCAGCACGTTGCTCAGATAGCTCAGCAGCAGGAACACGCCTATCACCAGCAGACCGTAGCCCAGCCAGCGCACGAAAGTATCGAATGTGATTGTCTGCCTCAATTTACCTATTAAATACTTTACCTATTAAATATCTGTTATAAGAACCCACCCCCAGCCCCTCCCGTGCGGGATGGGAGCTTGGTCAGACTTCTTCGCCGCAAAAATTATATAGACGCCCCTCCCGCACGGGAGGGGGAGGGGGTGGGTTCCCCCTCCTTAGCTTTCAACTCCTTCTGATAGCACTCACGGCAGAGGGGTTCGTATTCCTGAGTCTCGCCCAGGAGCACGCGCTTGTCGGATGTCACCTTGCGGTGGCTCACATAGGCCAGGTTGCCACAGCGCACGCAGATGGCGTGCACCTTCGTCACGTCGTCGGCGATGGCGCAGAGGGCGGGCATGGGGCCGAAGGGAACGCCGCGGAAGTCCATGTCCAGACCAGCGATGATGACGCGCACGCCACGGTTGGCCAGCTCGTTGCATACATCCACCAGACCCATGTCGAAGAACTGCGCCTCGTCGATGCCCACCACGTCGATATCACTCGACAGCAACAGGATGCTCGCCGACGAGTCGATGGGCGTGGACTGGATATGCTTCTGGTCGTGGCTCACCACATCCTCGTCGGAATAGCGCACATCAATCGACGGTTTGAAGATCTCCACACGCTGCTTGGCGAACTGCGCCCTGCGCATTCGCCTGATCAACTCTTCCGTCTTGCCCGAGAACATCGAGCCACACACCACCTCAATTCTGCCGGGGCGGTGCGCTTCGCCTGAAATGAATGATGCCATTGGGCTGCAAAGTTACGAATAAGCGGGCGAATAACCAAAGGTTTTCGCCCTTTTTTCAAGATTATCGGAAAAGATAGTGCCAGAAAGACTGGCGTGGCTTATTTCACCACCTGCTTACGCCCATCCTTGATGTAGATGCCCTTAGACAAACGTTGAACGTTGAACGTTGAATGTTGAACGTTGATGCGACGGCCCTGCATGTCGAAGCAACTACCCGATGGGGCTGCGTCGAGCGCGATAGATTCTACCGACGTATTCACGGTCGAATTCGTATTTACACCCTTGGCCAACACGAAGTTCCACTGCGTTTGGCTGTCCTCTCCTATCGTAATGCCCTCCTCGCCTGTTGTCAGCTGCAAGGCTACAGGGGTTTGCGAAAGCATTATCTGGCCATCGGCCGAGAACGAAGCATACTTCTTGGCACCTATGTTGTATAGATGATGCTCCGTGCCGTTTCCTGTCAGTTGCCAAATGCCGTTTGGGTCGGTTTCATCGAAACTATAGAAGGCCTTCATCGTGTTTACCTCCTCGCCATACACGTCGCTCACCGCATAGCTTTGCGTGTTGGCATTCATCAGCATATAGGCTGTATTGCGCGACAAATCTTCTGTGTCATCAACCATTTCCCTGATGTTGTTGAATTGGTACAGATTGGTGTCATAAACAGCATCGCCCCATGTGCCCACGGGAATATAGAGCATGGCATGAAGGTATGTCCGCTCAGAGAAAGCGTTTTTATTGATGGGTACTGCCTTCTTGACGATGACGTTTTCGAGCCGACAACCATCGAAGGCATAGTTGCCAATGCTGGTCACGTTTCTGGGGATGGTGACCGAGGTCAGCCCGCTGCAGCCCTGGAATACAGACATGCCGATAAATGTCACGCTGCTGGGAATGGCAACCGAGGATAGGCCAGTGCAACCAGTGAAAGCATAATCACCGATGAGTGTTATACCTTGTGGAATGCTCAACTCCGTTATTTCTGTTCCGTTTAAGAACAAATGATGTGCAAGATACAGGGGGTTGGCAGAATTACCGAGAAATAGCGTATTGCACCACACTCTCAAATCAGAGATGTTCACCGAGGATAAACCGTAACAGCCCTCAAATGCATTTTGGCAGAAATAGGTTAAGTTTCTGGGAATGGTTACGGAGGTAAGTGCCGAGCAGCCCTGGAAAGCACTTTCGCCAATGTGGGATACTTTGTCGCCTATGTCGATGGAGGTCAGACCGTAACAATTCTGGAAAGTTCCCTGGCTGATGCTGGTTACGTCGTCGGGAATAATGAAGGTAGTTAATCCGGTACAGCCACAGAATGCATAGCTGCCAATGGAGGTCACGCTGTTGGGAATGGAGATGGAGGTAAGGCCAGCACCCATGAAAGCATAGTCGCCGATGGCAGTCACGCTGTTGGGGATGGTGATGGAGGCTAATCGGTAACAGTCCACGAAAATTTCGTCATTGATCCTCGTCACGCCGTCGGGGATGTTGATGGAAGATAATTTGATACATCCGTAGAAAGCTTTATAGCCAATAGAGGTCACGCTGTTGGGGATGACGACTGAGGTCAAACTGGAACAGCCATAGAAAGCGCCGTCGCCAATATAGGTCATGCTGTTGGGGATGGAAATCGAAGACAAACTTCTGCATTCAAGGAAAACATACGCGCCGATGCTGGTTACGCTGTTGCCAAGGTCCACGGAGGTCAAGGCATAGCAATCGGAGAAGGCATTCGCGCCGATGCTGGCCACGCCGTCGCCGATGACCACAGAGGGCAGTGCACTGCATCCCTTGAAAGCGAAGTCGCCAATGCTGGTCACACTGCTGGGGATGGTGATGGAGGTTAAGCTGGAACAGCCATAGAAGGTTCCTTCACTGATGTAGGGCACGCCGTTGGCAATGTCGATGGTGGTTACGCTCGAACAATGGGCGAAAGCATAGTTGCCGATAGTGGTCACATTGCTGGGGATGGTGATGGAAGTCAGTCCAGAGCAACTTGAGATGGCAGATGCGCCAATGGTGGTCACGCCGCTGGGAATGGTGAAGGAAGTCAGGCTTGTGCATCCTGTGAAAGCCAATTCACCAATGGTAGTCACGCTGTTGGGAATCGACACGGAAGTCAGTTCCGTGTTCTGACCGAAAGCGTTGTCGCCAATGCGGGTTACGCTATACACAACACCTTTATAGGTCACCTCTTCGGGAATCGTTATATCGCCAATGTAGACAGAATAGAAACCACGTGTCACCGTTGCCGTTTGGGTTTCCGAGTCAAAATCGTAGTAGATGCCGCCTATTTGGGCATCAAACCCCATAGCCATCAAAGGCAGGAGCATTGAAAACAGGAGAAAAGATAGCTTTTTCATTTTAGTAGATTTTTATAGTTAATAATTTTAGATAATCATGATGAGAGGGTAGAACACCTTCTTTATATGGATGTTAGTGATTGATGCCGCAAAGGTAATAAAAAAATGTGATTTCTCCATCTTATTTGAGTACACAAATAGTACACATTTTATCTTTGAAGCAAAATCTGCCGATGAAATGGGGAATTTTTAACGCTCGGCCGTTCGGCTGGTATTTCTTCGTTCGCTGGATTTGTCGCTCGGCACTGCCGCTTGTCACCGATGGGACGTAAGCGCTCGACCTCATGTTGCTTTCACGAAAGAATTTTGACGCACCGAAAAAAGGCGATACCAGCCTGAAAAAAAGCGTTACCAAATTTCAAAAAGTCGTTAGTTTTTTGAAAAAATTCGTTACCAAAATTTTTCTTCGCGAAACATTTTGTTGGAAACGCGAATGTACGCAAATTGAACGTGAATTTTTGATAAAAAATCTAAGGGGTTGAAGATGTTGCGCAGCCACTCCCCCGTTCGGTTGAATTAACAAACCCAATAGATTGATTATCAACACTTTTTAATACAATAAGAGCATGTCTCGGATTCATGGACGTGCTAAACATCAGCCTTCTTGCGTCCCTTTGGTAGCAAGCGATTAAAGGTCGAGCGCGGGATGCCGAGCGACAAACCCTAATACTCAATGAACGGAGAACGGGATGCGCATTGTTTTTGCAAGGAAATGATATAACAGTTAACCGATATTTTATGGAATGTGCCAACCTTTGCAATAATAACGCCTTGCGGGGATTGGCGTGGAACATACTTAAAAAAATATGTGACATACAGAAAAGTGGCATTCACGTAGAGAAAACACGAATGCACCAGCAAAAAAGCTTCGCGCGTAAAAAAGTTGTAACTTTGCAAGCAAATATATTACAAACCAAATAAGCATCAATGAAAACCGAAAAACGAACACAACGACACGGTCGGCAGCTGCTGCTGGCCGCTGTTGGCGTGCTGTTGACCGGTGGCAGCTGCCTGACGTCGTGCTCACAGTACGACTTGGATGAGCGAACCCCCGAAGGCTGGGGCTCGAGCATCTACAACTGGCTTGAAGAACAAGGCAACTACACCAACACAGTGCGCTTGATTGACGACCTTGGCTACCGCGAGGTGCTGGCCAAGACGGGTTCGAAGACGCTCTTCGTGGCCGATGACGCGGCCTACGAGCGTTTCTTCAGTGCGCGCAAGTGGGGCGTGGGCAGTTATGCTCAGCTCTCCAACTCGCAGAAGCGCTTGCTGCTCTTCGGCAGCATGCTCGACAACTCGATGCAGCTCTCGGCACTGCCCAGCGTGGAAGGTACCCCGCCCACCGAGGGCGAGAGCCTGAGGCGCTTCGCCTCGACCACCCCCTATGACTCGGTGACCATCTTCCGCCCGGATCAGATGCCGCAGACAGCCTACTGGCAGCGATTCCGCGACGGCGGTCAGAGCATCGTGTGCATGACCGACAACACCACCGTGCCCCTGGTGCTCTTCATCGAGAAGATGCTCACCAACAAGCGTATCACCAACAGCGACTACGACTTCCTGTTCAACAACACCACGCAGCGGCAGCCTGGCGAGGCCAGCATCAACGGCGTGCAGGTGTTTGAGCCAAACGTGAAGTGCAGCAACGGTTTCATCCATTTGATGGCCGACGTGGTGACACCCCTGCCCAACATGGCCGAGCGCATCCGCACGAAGAGCAACGTGAGCCAATACAACACGCTGATGGAGCGCTTCTGCGCCCCCTACCCCGACCGCACCCCCGACCGCGACGGATCGGTGACGATGCAGTATAACGACATGTATGGCACCAGGGTGGACACCGTCTACCAGAAGCGTTTCTTCTCGGAGAAGTCGCAAAACAACGAGGAGCTGTCGAGAGACCCCTACGGCGGCAACCCGACGGCCCTGCTGAAGTACGACCCGGAGTGGAACGCCTTCGTATCGGGACTCATCGAGGGAACGGGCAACGTGTCGATGCAGCGCGACATGGGCGTGATGCTCGTGCCAAGCAACGAGGCCATGGACAACTACTGGAAGAACGGCGCTGGCCGCATCCTGAAAGACCAGTACGGCTCGTGGGAGAACGTGCCCGACGACGTGGTGGCCGAACTGCTGAACAACAACATGCTCAGCTCGTTCGTCAACAGCGTGCCCTCGAAGTTCCAGAGCATCCTCAACAAAGACAATGACCCCATGGGCGTGGAGGTGGCCGACATCGACTCGGTGTGGCTGGCCTGCAACGGAGCCGTGTACCTCACCAACAAGGTGTATTCGCCCAACTCCTTCGTCAGCGTGCTCTTCCCCGCACTCACCAACGAGTCGATGAAAATCATCTACTGGGCCGTGAACAGGCTGAAGTACAACATCTACCTGAACTCGCTCAATGCACGCTACAGCTTCTTCATCCCCAACAACAAGGCCATGCTGCAATACATCGACCCCTGCAGCTATGGCAAGGCCGAGACGCAGCTTTTCCGCTTCCACTGGGACCCCACGAGGAGCGACGACCAGCGTGTGTGGGCCAGCATCTTCAATTATAACGTGGAGACCGGCGAGGTGGGCGACAGCATCGGACGCGCCACACAGGCACAGGTGGAGAACCGCCTGAAGGACATCCTGGAGACGCACGTCATCATTGGCGACGTGGAAGACGGCCATGAGTTCTACCGCACCAAGGGCGGCACGATGATTCGCGTGTCGAACGTGGGCGAGGGCATCGGCCACATGAAAGTGGCCGGCAGCTTGCAGGTGGACGAGCAGCGCCCCGTGGTGGTGAGCGACATCTACGACCAGACCGCCGACGGTAACGGCAAGAGCTATATCCTGAGCGACGAGCCACTGATGACCACCCGCAAGTCGGTGGACGACGTGCTCTCGGCCACACCCGAATACAGCATGTTCTACGGACTCTTCGAGCGCAGCGGACTCTTGGAGACCCTGCACAACAAGAGCTACGCCTCGCCAAGGAGGAACATCAGCACCTTCAACACCTACCACTACACCATCTACGTGCCCACCAACGAGAGCATACAGAAGCTGCACGACGACGGACTGCTGCCCACTTGGGAGCAGGTGGACAAATATGAGGACGAGGGCAACCTGACGGCCAAGACGCGTGACTCGCTGCAGATTGTGAACTTCGTGAAATACCACATCCAGGACAACGCCCTCTTCATCGGGGCACCCGTGGAGGTGATCGACCCCTCGCACCCCGAGCTCACCGTGGAGACTGCACTGATGAACCCCCTCACCGAGCGCTTCTATCTGCTCACCGCACGCTATACCACCGCTGCCGATGGCCGCGAGACCATCGAGGTGAACGACCAGCTGTGCCAGGACCACCCACAGCAGTACGAGCCCGCACATGTGCTCACCAGCAACCCGGCGCTCTACAACCTGCAAGCGCGCGAGTATCTCTATCATGAGGCCGACGCCATGGAGGCCGTGAACATCGAGACCAGCTCGTCGGCAGTGATTCATCTCATCGACAGGCCTTTGCGCTACGCTAATGAATAACGAATAAATAATAAAGGAAGGAAGATCGTATATGAGGAAATATATCCGTATCAGAAAGAAGATAGGTTTATTATTTATTCTTTTTTCACTATTCATCAGCCGTGCAGCCGCCCAGCAGGCCGGCGACATCATCAGCGGTACCGTTACCGACGCGTTTGGCCCCGTGATGATGGCCAACGTGGTGGAACTCGACGCCGCCAACCGTATCGTGGCTTCGGCCGTGACCGATATGAGCGGTAACTTCTCGTTTAAGCTGAAGAACCCCAAGGACAAGCTGCGCGTCACCTACGTGGGCGCGAAGACCGTTACCCTACCCTTCAACAAAACTAAGTTCAACATCACCCTGCAAGATGCCACGCAAATCCAGGAGGTGACCATCACCTCGAAGAAGCGTACGCAGGGCAACGGCTTGAGCATCCCTGTTGACGAAATCTCGACGGCACAGCAGAGCATCTCGATGTCGGAATTCGAGGGACTCTCGATGACAACCGTCGACGAAGCCCTGCAGGGCCGTATCGCCGGTCTCGACATCGTGGCCAACAGTGGTAACCTGGGTAGCGGCACCAGCATGCGTCTGCGTGGTGTGTCGAGTATCAACGGTAGCAGCGAACC
The DNA here is from genome assembly GCA_017619275.1 of Prevotella sp. Lineage (GTDB taxonomy): Bacteria > Bacteroidota > Bacteroidia > Bacteroidales > Bacteroidaceae > Prevotella. The sequence goes on from JAFZSR010000028.1 coordinate 13,950, forward strand.
CCTCATCGTGGTCGACGGCAACATCTGGGAGACCAACACCAACGACTTCGACTTCCAGTCGGCCAACGAAGAGCGTTTTGCCGAGCTGCTCAACGTAAACCCCGAGGATATCGAGAGCATCGCCGTGCTCAAGGATGCCGCCGCCACCGCCGTCTACGGCTCGCAGGGTAGTAACGGTGTGATTGAAATCAAGACCAAGCGCGGTGCACGCGGCCAAACGCGCGTGAACTACAGCTTCCGACTCACTGGCACCTACCAGCCCAACGGCTACAAGCTGCTCAATGGCGACGAGTACACCATGCTGCTGAAGGAAGAATACTTCAACCCGCGCATGAGCGACGATGCCAGCGACATCAACGAGATACAATACAAGACCAGCGGATTCCCCGAGTGGCGCATGTACGACGACAACACCGACTGGCTATCGTTGGTGAAGAAGACTGGTTGGCGCCAGAACCACTACCTGGCTCTGACGGGTGGTGGCGAGAAGGCTCACTTCCGCATCGGCGCCGGCTATGACCACGAAACCGGCTCCATCATCGAGCAGCGACTCGACCGATTCACCTCGCGCGTCAACCTGGACTACTTCGTCAGCGACCGCATCAAAATCGAGACGAACATCGCGCTCACCTACACCAAGAACAAGAAGAACGCCGGCGACCTGCTCTCCATTGCCTACGTGCGCATGCCTAACCTCTCCATCTATGAGGAGGACGCCAACGGCAACGACATCGTGGGCGAATACTACTCGATGCTGCCCACGGTGAACACCAAGCTGCGCGACCAGCTGAGCTACAAGAACCCCGTGGCACTGGCACATCTGGCCAAGAGCTACGACACCAGCTACAACATCACGCCGGAGTTCAAGCTGAACTATCGCCTGCTGGGCATCGACCAGGACCACCACCGACTGGACTACGAGGGCAAGGTGGTGTTCAATATCTTCAACCGCTACGACGACCAGTTCATGCCGCTCTCGCTGAGCACCAGCGGATGGAACGACCAAGGCAGTAACACCGCCACGGCCAACTCGTCGAAGAGCCTCGGTGTCACCACCACTCATACGCTCACCTACACGCCGGCATTCAAGAACAAGGACCACTCGCTGTCGATGATGCTGCGCGGACAGCTCACCAGCGGCACCTCGTCGTCGCAGGGCACCACCACTTGGGGCCTGCCCAGCGGCACCATTGAGAGCACAGCCGCCGAGGGTATCATCAGCAGCATGTCGACAGGCAGCGGACGCTGGCGCAGCATCTACTTCACCTACTCGGCACACTACGCCTACAAGGGACGCTACATGGCCGACTTCACCGTGCGCCGCGACGGTAGCACCAAGTTCGGCGACGACCAGCGTTGGGGTAACTTCCCCTCGCTGTCGCTGCGATGGAATGTCAGCCGCGAACCTTGGTTCAAAGAGGCCCTGCCCTTCGTCTCCATGCTCTCCATCCGTCCGGGATGGGGTATTGGTGGCCGCCAGCCCGGCTCGGAAGGACTCTTCTATAGCAAATATGGCGACGGCCCCGGCTATCTCAACGCCAAGTCGAACTATCCCTCCAACATTCAGCTGAAGAACCTGAAGTGGGAGCAGAAGAAAACCTACAACGTGGGTACCGACTTCGGATTCTTCAACGAACTCATCACCGGTAATGTCGACCTCTACTGGCAGTACACCAGCGACCTGCTCATGAACAGCTACGGCATCCCCACTTCGTCGGGATTCCCCAACCTGTCGGTGCAGAACGCAGGCGACATGAAGAACGTGGGTTGGGAGTTCAACCTGAACGGTAACCAGATTATCAAGGCTGGCAAGTTCTCGGCCGACTTCAACATTACCTTCGCCAACAACAAGAACGAAATCACCGCCATGGACGAGACCTGCTTGGCACGCCTCAACCAGGAATACGACCGCAGCGGACACACCCCGTCGTACCTGACGCGCGTGGAGCTGAAGACCGCCCTCGGTAGCATCTACGGATTCCGCTACAAGGGTGTCTACCAATACAGCGACTACAGCGAGGTGGAGGTGCCCGGCGTGAGCGGACCCAATGCTCCCGTGGTGCGCGACGCCAACGGCCAAGTGGTGCTCGACGAGAACAACATGACGAAGCCCATGGTCTACTGCTACGACGGCACCCGCGACGAGAACCGCATCTTCCGCGGCGGCGACGCCATTTACGAGGACATCAACAGCGACGGACAAATCAACGAGCTCGACATCGTCTACCTCGGCTCCTCGCTGCCCAAGTTCACCGGCGGCTTCGGCTTCAAGGTGCGCTATGGCCGTCTGCAGTGGAACAACCAGTTCAACTTCCGCTATGGCAATAAGATCATCAACCAGGCCCGCCGCGACGTGGAGAAGATGATCGACAACAACAACCAGAGCCGCGCCGTGAACTGGCGATGGCGCGTGGAAGGCGACGTGACAGAGATGCCACGTGCCCTGCGCGACGCCGGCTACAACGCCCTGCCCTCCGACCGCTTCGTCGAGGACGGCTCGTTCATCCGCCTCAACTACTCGCAGATTAGCTACAACTTCGACCCCAAGCTCATCAAGAAGTGGGGACTCACTCAGCTCTCGCTGCATTTCTCGGCAAACAACCTCTTCGTGCTCACCAAATACTCGGGAGCCGACCCAGAAGTGGGCTACGGTTCGATGGGTATCGTGACCGACGGTGCCAAGACACCGCGAGCCAAGTCGTTTACCGGAGGCGTAACCATCAGCTTCTAATGAATTGTCCGCTTTCAAAGAAAGAATAAGAAATCAATGATTATGATGACCAAAAGACATAAATTCCATAATAAGGCGTTTGCAGGACTATCCCGCTTACTCCTCTACTCCTCTGCCCCACTGCTCCTTTCCAGCTGCAATGACTTCCTCGACATCCTGCCCCTGAACGAGGTGGTGCTGGAAAACTACTGGACGGAAAAAGCCGACGTGAACAGCGTGCTTAACAGCTGCTACGAGACTTTGGAGCACAGCGATGCGCTGACACGAATGGGCATCTGGGGAGAGCTGCGCAGCGACAACCTGATGGCTGGCGACAACGTTCCCACCGAGGTGAGCGAAATTCTGAAAGAGAACCTACAGCCATCCAATCCCTATTGCAAATGGGACAAGATTTATGAGTGCATCAACCGCTGCAACACCGTTTGCCACTACGCCCCCAAGGTGCAGGCCATCGACCCCAACTACAGGGAAGAGGAGATGCGCGCCAACGTGGCCGAAGCTATTGCGCTGAGGTCGCTGAGCTACTTCTACCTCATCCGCACCTTCCGCGACGTGCCCTACTCTACCCGGCCCAGCATCGACGACACACAGTCGTATGTGCTCCCGGCAACACCCTTCGATGCCGTGCTCGACTCGCTCATCACCAGCCTGGAGCAGGTGAAGGACGACGCCGTGCGCCGCTATTACACCGACGACAGCCCCAACGCCTGGCAGAACTCCAGCAAAATCACCCGATGGGCCATCTATGCACTGCTCGCCGACCTCTACCTCTGGAAGGGCGACTGGAACAACAGCATACGCTATTGCGACCTCGTCATCGACCAGAAACGCAAGCAGTATGAGGAACTGCTGCAGCGCGAAGGCAGCCAGCCCAACATGGACCTCATCGACAGTATCCCCATGATTCTCGAAGCCCCGTTGGGAACCACCAACTGCGGCAACTCCTACACCGAAATCTTCGGAACGGGCAATAGCTTCGAGAGCATCTTCGAGCTCTATTTCAGCAAGAACCAAGAGCAGAAAAACACGTGGGTGGACTCCTACTATGGTAACAGAGACAGCCGAGGAAGGCTGAGCGCCAACTCGCTCATGCTGATGGACGTGGTGAAGAACACCAACTCGCTGTTCAAACGTAGCGATGGCCGCTTCTACGCCGCCACCAAGACTTCGGGCTCCTCGCTCACCATTGCCAAATATGTGCGCACATCGGTCAGCTTCACCACGAAGAACGTCACCAGCGAAAGCGACCTGCACCTCACCGACGACATGCGCCAAAATGCCGACAAGGACGCCCACTGGATCATCTATCGCCTGAGCGACATGCTCCTCATCAAGGCCGAGGCTCTGATTGAGCGCGCTCAGGACGGTGACTTCGACGCCGCCTTCGACCTCATCAACGTGGTGAACAAACGCGCCAACAACCTCACCGCAACTTTGAAGAAGGAGGACTACATCAGCTCGAAGAAGCAGATGGAAGATCTCCTCATGGAGGAGCGCCAGCGTGAGTTCATCTACGAGGGCAAGCGATGGTACGACCTGGTGAGACGCTCGCGCCGCGACGGCAACACCATCAGCCTCGTGGCCGCCGTGCAGAACAAGTTCGAGGAGAACAGCAATGCCATCCGCATCAGGCTCTCCGACCCCAACATCATCTATTTCCCCTACGCCAAGAGCGAGCTGAAGGTGAACCCGCTGCTCACGCAGAACCCGGCATTCACCAACGGCGAGGACTCGCAGTATTCACGTTGAACGATGAACGTTGAACATTGAACGACAAATAACGAAGATTGAATATATTATGACGACAAAGATTTATAAATACATTTGCGCCCTCTGCGTTTGCTGCTGGTTCTTTGCCTGTGTCGACAACGACGACGTGCCCGAGAACATGTACACCGCGCAAAAGATGACGGCCGCCCAGTTCTTGGAGGCCAACCCCGAGCAGTTCAGCGACTTTACTGCACTGCTGAAGCGCACACCTTATTTCTCGTTGCTCACCACCTACGGCCGCTACACGCTCTTCGCAGCCACCAACGACGCCGTGGCCTCCTTTACCAACCACCGAGGCTACAAAACCATCGATGAGCTGCCGCAAGACCTCTGCGACACCATCGCGCGTACGCATATCATTAAGGAGGGAGCCTTCTTCACCACCGACGTGGTGGAGGGAACGCTGCCCCAGCTGAACATGCTCGATGCTTTCATCGTATGGTCGAGCGACTCCGACGTGGTGAACGACAACAAAATCATCTACTACGTCAACAAGAACGCTCGTATGCTGGAGTACAACGACTCCGTGACTAATGGCGTGGTGCACGTGGTGAACAACATCATCACCGCGAGCAACGATTTCCTGCCCGACAAGATGGAGGAAGACCCTTCGCTCACCATCTTCTGCGAAGCCCTGCGTCTGACGGGTATGGCCGACTCGCTCACCCGCTACATGGACGAGACCTACTCCTGCGGCGACGACTCAGTGTATAATGGTACGCGTGAGCGCTGCACCAACGGCAGCGATCTCTACATGACCTGCAAATGGGTGGGAACGCGCTATTTCAAGTACACCGCCCTTGTGGAGCCCGACAGCGTCTATCGTGCACACGGCATCAACAACATCGACGACCTGAAGGCCTACGCCAAGCAGGTGTACGACCAGACCTATCCTGAAGATGCCGGCCTCTACGACGACGACCCCAAGCACCGCAAGAACCCGCTTAACCGCTTCGTCAGCTATCATCTGCTCGACCGCGTGGCGCAGTACAACCAGTTTGTCATCTCGGGAGCCATCCGCGAGAAATGCTGGAAGTCGTCCATCGCCGACCCGGAGGAGTTCTACGAGACCATGTGCCCCGGCACGCTGGTGCGCTTTGCCAGCCCCGCCGCAGCCTCCGTCAGCGGACTTTATATCAACCGGCGCGGATTCCAGGGACGCCTCTACAACAACGATCCACAGTGCCGAGGCGTAAAGGTGCTCTCACCGTCGGAGTCGGGAAGCATCGACCAGAACGCGCTCAACGGCGTCTACCACTACATTGACGACATTCTTGTCTTCTCGCCTTTCGTGCGCGACGTCATCTTCAACTGCCGCATGCGCTTCGACCCCGCCACCCTGAGCCCCGACTTCATGAACTGCGACGGTCGTGGCCGCCAAGGTTCCTCCGAACTGCGCGGCTTTAAGCGTGGCTACGTCACCAATTTCGACTTCACCAAGGAGACCTTCCTCTCCGTCACGCCCGACCAGGACTTCTGGTGGTCGTTCCTCGGCCACGTGCTCTGCGTCAGCGGACGCTTCGACATCTCCTTCAAACTCCCCACCGTGCCCAACAAGGGAACCTACGAGATTCGCATGGGCTACACTCCGGGCGAGGAGCGCGGTGTCATCCAGGTGTATCTCGACAACAATCCTTGCGGTATCCCCATCGACCTTCGCGTGGGTGGTGGAGCACCTGAGATTGGTGCCATTGCCGACACCGACGACGAGGAGCAGAACCGCCTCAACGACAAGGCCATGCACAACCGTGGCTACATGAAGGCCATGGACTGCTACTTCCCCGGAGGCGGCGAGACGGCCATGCGCGAACTGGGCAGTCCCCTGCGACGCATCCTGGCCACCGAATACTTGGAGCCGGGCAAGGAGTATTTCCTCCGCGTACGCCAGGTGCTCGACGATCCCATGAAATACTGGAACTTCAACTACTTGGAGTTGTGCCCCAAGAGCGTATATGCCAGCCCACAGGGCGAGGACACGCACTAAAGGCGGCGCACGGTCTATTTAAGACCGGCACTTTAAGAACGACATAATAACAATGTGTAATATGAACAGCAAGATAAAAACAAAGACAAAGATATCTGCACGAATGATAGGTTTATCATTTATCATTTGTCATTTATCATTTAGCGCAGCGCTCACTTCCTGCTCCGACTGGGACGACCACTACGAGGGCACCGACCAAGCAGGCACCAGCACCACCCTGTGGCAGCTGATGAGTGAGAACAAGCAGCTGACCGACTTCTGCCAAGTGCTGGAGCAGACAAAGGTGTTCCGCATGCACCGCAAGACAGGCGTCAGCTATGCCCAGCTGCTCGACGGCGGACAGGCCTTCACCGTGGTGGCACCCGTTAACGGCACCTTCGACCGCGACTCCCTGCTCCGTCTGGTGCAGACCAACCAGGGCGACTCGGTGGTGGAGAAATTCTTCGTGCTCAACCATCTCTCGCGCTCGGCCAGCTCCATCCAGGATGGCACCAAGTCGCTCCTGATGCTCAACTCGAAGCATGCCATCATACAGGACTCACGAATCGAGGGCATCAGCGTGACTCAGGCCAACATCCACGCCAAGAACGGCGTGCTGCATGTGATCAGCCAGCCACTGCCTTTCACCCACAACCTTTATGAGGCTTTGTGCGACCTGCCTGACATGAGCAGCATCGGTTCCTTCCTCCGACAGTACGACGAGGACTACTTCGATGCCGACAACTCCGTGTCGATAGGTCTGGTGGAAGGCGTTCCCGTCTACATCGACTCTGTTGTCATCGAGCGCAACCGCATGCTCCAGAGCATCGGACTCCTCAATGCCGAAGACTCCACCTACTGGGTGGTGGCCCCCACCACTGCTGGCTGGCAGAAGGCATGGGAAGAGGCTTCCAAATACTTCGTCTACGACGAGAGAGTGCTCAAGCGTGACTCTATCCAGCAGTACTGGACAAACCGTGCCCTGCTCGACGATGCCGTCTTCAACATGAGCGACCAGCATTCCACGCAAGACTCGCTCGTCTCCGTGCCCTGGCTCAACTGGCGCAAGTCGTGGAAGGTAGGACAGCCCATCTACCACATCTTCCGCCAGCCTTTCGCCGCCAATGGCATCCTGCATGGAGCCACACAGGTGGCATGCAGTAACGGCATCCTCTACAAGGTTAACGAGTGGCCTTTCCGAGCCGAGGAAACCTACTTCAAGGAGCTGTGGACCGAGGGCGAGGCGTCGTATCTCATCACCAGCGAGCGTGAGTGCAGCTACAACGAGCGGCGCCAAGTGGCCGACAGCATTTCGGACAATGGTTATCTGCAGATTCTCCCACGCACCAACACCTCGAACTGGGACCTCACCTTCCGCATCAACAACACCCTTTCGGGCGACTACGACGTCTGCGCCATCCTGTTGCCTAAGAGCGTAGCCAACCAGAAAGACCCCGATGTGCGCCCCTGCAAGTTCAAGGCCACCATCAACTACGTCGACGAGAAGGGCGTGGCACAGACCGACAACTGCGGCAACAAACAGTTTGAAAGCAATCCTGAACGCGTGGACACCATCGTGCTGGCCGAGGCCTTCCATTTCCCCGCCTGCAACTACGGCCAGAGCGACCTCAAGGTCAGCCTGAAGATTCAGTGTTCTATTCTTGCACGCGAGACGGCACGCTATGCCCGCGAGATGTATCTCGACTGCATCTACCTGCGACCAAGAAAAATTAGTAATGAGTAATGAGAATTCGAACTAAGTTCGCTTTCAAAGTAAGAATTATAGATTAGGAATTATGATTACCAAGAGCTTAAGATATTTTCTCTTTGCGTTTTCTTTCGGCTGCGCCTCAGTAGCTGCAACCGCTCAAGACAACACACAGACGGTATCAGGTACAGTCGTCGATGCAGCCACAGGCCAGCCCCTGGCGGGTGTCATCGTGTCGGCCTACGGCAACCAGCGGCAGACCACGATGACCGACGATCAGGGCCGCTACGAACTGAACGTGCCCGAACAGACTCGCTCAATGCTGATGCGTGTGGATGGCTACAACCTGCAACAGAGTGCCATCGCCAACGGCAAGGCCGACGCCCGCCTCTACCGCGATGCCTTCAGCGAAAACTACAGCCGGCAAGTCACGGCAGGACTGAGCAACGAGGCCACTAACTTCAGCAACACCTCGCAGCTCAGCATCGACCCGCTGGTGAGCCAGCAGCTGGGTGCCGACATGCGTACCGTCAGCCACGGCGCTATACCCGGTATGGGCAACCTGATGCTCATTCAGGGCATCAATTCGCTCCATACCAACGCCCAGCCCCTCGTCATCGTCGACGATGTCATCATGGACATGCAGTATGGCCGTGAGATGCTTCACAGTGGCTACTTCAACAACCTGCTGGCCAACCTGAACGTGAACGACATCGAGAGCGTGCAGGTGATGAAGAACGGCACCGCCCTCTATGGTGCCAAGGCTGCCAATGGCGTGCTCATCATCAAGACCAAGCGCAGCAAGTCGATGGCCACGAAGATTGACGTCACCATCAACGGACGCTACGAGCTGACCCCGCGCCTGCCCCAGATGCTGGGCGCCGAGGACTACCGTCTCTATGCCACCGAACTGCTCACCGGCAACACCAATCCCACGCTGATGAGCAAGATGAAGTTCCTCAACAGCGACCCCACCTACTTCTACTACAACCAGTATCACAACCAGACCGACTGGAGCAGCCTCGTCAGCGACAACGCATTCTCGCAGAACTACGGCATCAACGTGCAAGGTGGCGACGACGCAGCCTCCTACAACCTCTCCGTGGGTTATGTGCTAGGCAACAGCACGCTGAAGGAGAACGACTACTCGCGCTTCAACATGCGCCTCAACAGCGACATCAACATCAGCCGCCGCCTCAGCGTGCGCTTTGATGCTTCTTACAGCGATGTCGACCGCTCGCTGCGCGACGATGGCGCCCCCGAGGATCCCCTCGGCACCGTCATCACATCGCCGGCCTTCATCGCAAAGGCCAAGTCGCCCTTCCTCTCGCCCTACGCCTTCGACAATTATGGCAAAATCAGCCAGTACCTCTCCGATGCCGACGACTATTTGGAGGGCAAGTTCCAAGGACGTGGCCGCCTGGCCAACCCCGTGAGCATCCTCGAATATGGCGAAGGACGCAACCGCAACTCCTTCGGCAACCGACTCATCACGTTTGCCATCACGCCGAAGTACGAGTTCAACCGCCACCTCTCCTTGCAGGAACACTTTACTTTGGGACTGGTGAACACCAACGAGAACTACTACCTGCCCATCAATGGCGTGCCCAGCTTCTTTGTGGAAGGCCTCGACGAGGGCACCGAACTGGACAACGTGGTGCAGAGCCTGACCTCGCGCCAGACAGCCATCCAAAGCGACACCCGCCTGAACTGGACGTTCAACGTTCAACGTTCATCGTTCAACGTCAAAGCTGGCGTGCGCTATCTCAGCAGCGAGTACAAGCTCACTTCACAGCGTGGCTACAACATGAATGGCTCGGGCAACGACAAGACGCCTAACATGTCGGGCTCGCTCAACTTCAAGACCACCGGTGGTGCCGACGATAACACCCGTGAGCTGGCATGGTATGGCTTGGCCAACTACAGCTATGCCGACCGCTTCTATGTCGACGCCGGACTGTCGGCACAAGCCTCGTCACGCTTTGGCGACGATGCCTCGGGCCTGAAGCTCTTCGGCAAGGTGTGGGGTCTCTTCCCCAGCCTGCAGGGCGCTTGGGTGCTCAGCAACGAGCGCTGGCTGGCCGGCACGCCCGGAATCAACTACCTGCGACTCAACGTGGGCTTCGACATCACGGGCAATGACGCCATCGACTACACCGCTTCGCGCTCCTACTTCATTGCCAAGCGCATGCTGGGCGAGAGCGTCAGCGGCAAAATCATCGGCAACATCGGTAACACCGACTTGCAGTGGGAGTCCACACGCCGACTCACAGCAGGACTCGCCGGCAACTTCATCGACAACCGCCTGTCGCTCCGCTTCGACGTGTTCAAGAGCTGGACCTCGAACCTGCTCTCCATCCGCCAGCTGGCCTACACCAGCGGCTTGCAGCAGAACTGGAGCAACGACGGCAAGCTGGAGAACATGGGCTTCACCGTCAGTCTCAATGCCAAGCTGCTGGCCCTGAAAGACTTCAGCTGGGAGGCTGGAGCATCGGCAGGACACTACAAGAACAAGGTGACGGCGCTGCCCAACAACAACCAGGCCATCGAAACCTCTGTCTACGGTGCCACCATCCTCACGCAGGTGGGACAACCCGTGGGACTCTTCTACGGCCATAAGGCGCTGGGCGTCTATGCCACCACAGCCGAGGCAAAGGCCGACGGCCATTACACGCTGCTGCAGAACGGCGACCACCAATACTTCGAGGCTGGCGACGTACGCTTCGACGACCTCGACAACAACAAGGTCATCGACGATGCCGACCGCGTGGTCATTGGCGACCCCAACCCCGACATCTACGGCAACATCTTCACCACGCTCACCTACAAGAACCTGTCGCTGAACGCCGTGATGACCTATTCCTTGGGCAACGACATCTACAACTATGAGCGCTCACTGCTCGAGGGAGGCAGCCTGTTCCTCAACCAGACCACAGCCATGGGCAACCGCTGGAACACCGAGGGGCAGCACACCGACTTCCCCCGCGCCTCGTATACCGACCCCATGGGCAACTCGCGCTTCAGCAACCGCTGGATTGAGGACGGCTCCTACCTGCGCCTGAGCAATGTCACGCTGGCATGGAACATTCCCATCCAGAGCACCTACCTGCAGGGCATCACCCTCTGGGGCGCAGCATCGAACCTTTTCACAGTGTCACGCTATCTCGGCAGCGACCCCGACTGCTCCATCGCCACCGGCGGCATCCTCACGCAGGGCATCGACATCGGTCTGCTCGGAGCCGGACGCAGCTTCTCACTGGGCGTGAACGTCAAGCTCTAACTTGGTCGATTAGTCGTCTGGTAGTTTAGTCGTTTAGGAAACTAACAAACGGCGGAGGCAACATCCCCAAACGACCAACCCCCAAAACGACCAAATGACCAAACGACAAAACGACTAATCCCCTAAACAACTAAAAAACATACAGAATGTTATGAATAAGACCATAAGAACAAGAAAGAGCGCTAAACGATATGTTTGGATGATCAGTTTATCGTTTGTCCTTTATCATTTATCCTTTAGCGTAGCGTGTTCTGACATGCTCGACACCCAGAGTGAGCTGGTGGAGTTTCAGGAGGACAACACGCTGAACCATCCCACCGACAGCGTCTACAGCGTCATGGGTATCATCAACCGCATGCAGCTCATTGCCGACCGCACCGTGCTCCTCGGCGAGGTGCGTGGCGACTTGGTGCAGCCCACCGATGCCGCATCGGCCGACCTGAAGCGACTGGCCGCCTTCAACTTGACTGAGGCCAACAAGTACAACCAGGTGAGCGACTACTACGCCGTCATCAACAACTGCAACTACTTCCTGGCCCACGTCGACACCGCCCTGCAGCGTCGCGGCCGCAACCTCTTCATGAACGAGTATGCCGCTGTGAAGACCTTCCGCGCCTGGACCTATTTGGAGCTGGTGAAGAACTACGGGCAGGTGCCCCTGGTGCTCGACCCCGTGATGACCGAGCGCGAAGCCGCCGAGCACCTCAACGGTAAGCGGGCCACCATCCAGGAGGTGTGCGACTATTTCATCGCCGACCTCACGCCCTATGCCTACATCACGCCGCCCTCATACGGCAACGTGGGCGACTTCCAGTCATCCTCCTTCTTCATCCCAACCCGCGTACTCCTGGGCGACCTCTGCCTGTGGGCGGGCAAATACAAGGAGGCTGCACGCTGGTATAATGACTTCCTGAACGACCCGCAGCAACCAAGACCCTTGAACGAGCAGCGACGCATCAGATGGAACAGCGTCACCGACTTCCAGAGTCCAGTCAACGGCTACAGTAGCGATAACAACGCCAGGGAGGAGACACTCGCCTCCATTCCCATGGAGAGCCGCGTCTTCGACGGTAATGTCAGCGACCTGCAGAACGTGTTCAACTCCACACGAGAGAACAACTACTTCTACCAGCTCACCCCCTCCGCCGGCATGCGTCGCATTTCGGCCGAACAGGTGTATTGCATGGAGTATAAGACGGCCACCACAACCGACACCGTCTATGTGCCCCGCACAGGCTTCAGCAACGACAACTACATTGGCGACCTGCGCTTCTCGGCCAACTACACCCTGCGCTCCGAGGGCGGTCAGGACCCCTATTCCGAGTTCTCCACGCTGCGCCAGACCATCAACAAGCTTTCACGTGCCAATACGGTGTCCACCTATCGGCTCACCATGGTCTACCTGCGCTATGCCGAGGCCCTCTGCCGCGCCGGTTTGCCACAGTCGGCCATGTCCGTGCTGAAGTACGGTCTCTGCCCCGACAACAACGTGGAGCGCATCGACAGCCTGGAGCGCGTCGAGGCTGGCAGTCTGATCACTTTTGATGTCAACACCTTCACCGAAGAGCGAAGCATTGGCGTGCATTCCGTTGGTTCTGGCGATGCCGACTGCAACGCGCAGTACGCCCTGCCCATGCCGCCCACGTCGCTGCCCACTCGTCAGGACACCATCAACTATCAGGTGCCGCTCGTCGAAGACCTCATCATCAACGAGATGGCGCTTGAGGGTGCTTTCGAGGGCTACCGCTTCCACGACCTGATGCGCGTGGCACTGCGCCGAGGCGACCCATCCTACCTGGCCGACCCCATCAGCCGTCGCAACGGAGCAGCCGACGCACAGCTGCACCAGCTGCTCATGAACCAAGACAACTGGTTCCTGCCGCTTCCCACCGTGCAGTAACGAATAAACCAGAAACCATCTAACGGTATTTATACTATTTATTTATCCACTTAAACTATTAACATTATGAGAAAACGTCTTTTACTTATCGCAATGGCGCTCTTCTCGCTGACGGCTGCACAAGCCCAGCTGACGAAAGATGCCAAGTTGGATCAGAAGTGGACCCTCGTAGAGGCCGACCCCACTAACATGAATCCAGTGAACCCACAGACGGCTCTTGACAACTTTGCTCGCAAGCTGGTTGCCAAGAACAACCCCATGCGCAGGACTGGCTTCGCCAAGGCTCCCAAGCGTGAGGCTGCCCAGCCCGTGAAGTACCTGGTGGCTGCCCAAAGCTTCACGAAGGACTATACCTTCGTGTTCGAGGGTGGCGACTACAGTGTTTGGGACATCAATGTCACCGTTGACGGCACCGATGTCACCTTCGAGCACCTGTTCCACATTGAGGCCCTGTCGCCCGAATGGAACCCCTACGTCGACGAAGTGATCACTGGTGTCTATGATGCCGAGGCCCAGACTGTGAGCATCGCTGCCCCGCCGGGAGCCAGCGGAACAGTAGCTGCTACTGGCAATGGTTCTTTTATCACGGTCATCAGTGGTGAGGTGAACGAGAGCGCCCAGATGATACCCGAGAATTATCTTGTCTTCGACGTGCAGACCGATGCCGACGGCAAAATCACTCGCATGACATCGCGCTACCCCATCGCACTGCCCACCTACTACGGGCAATACACCTACGGCAACAACGCCGTCTATCGCCAGTTCATCATCAACCTGCCTGGCGAAGATGCCTCGCTGCTGGCTACCAGCACCAGCTTGGAGTTGGGAGAGTGCTTCCTTAACGAAGAAATCAGCGGCCAGGTGAAAGTCATCAACCTGGGTGGTGCCACCGCAAGCTTTGTGGTCGACGTGGAGTGTGAGCCCGAGGGCTACATCATCAGCGGCACCCCAACAGGCGAGATTGAATCTGGTGAAATCAAGGACATCGTGTTTACCCTCAAGGGTATCGATGTGAACGACGACGTGGAAGGAATTGCTACCATTTCTTACGAGGGTGGCGACGCCGAAGGCAGCTTCGACGTGGTGCTCCACGGCAAGGTGGTTCCCGCTCCCGATTTCACGCCTATCGTCACGAACGGCGACTTCACGTTCAAGACCAACATCGACGCTCCTTGGGAGGTGATGACCGACGAGGAAGGCGTGCAATGGGCCAAGTCGGGTGCAAAAGGACGCAAGCTCACCAGCGATTTGTATGTGAATTTCGTCGTTCCCGAAGGACAGATTGGTACGCTGTCGTGGGTTGGCCAATACAAGAACAACCCCGCTTTCCGTTATTCGTTCTACAACCTCGCAGGCTGGTACATCGACTCCGACAATGCCGAAGTGGTCATGCAGTACGAGGGTGAAGCCAACGGCGAGAAGGAGTTCGGTCCTGGTGCCCACTTCATCCGCTTCCAGCAACAAGCCCAGTATGCCTCGGGCTATGAGGACGACGGCCTCTACATCCGCAACCTGAACTTGGACCTCGTGCAGCCCGCCGATGACGTGGCCGAGGTGAAGACCCCCGAGGTGAAATTCGGATACTTCATTCTTGAGGAAGGTAGTGGTGTGGACGGTGCCCAGACTATCATCATCCAGAACCGTGGTGTGAACAAGCTTTCGCTGTTGAGCATCACTTGCGACAACAATGAGTTCGCTGCTGGCAACGACGTTGAAGATGCCAACACACTCGAGAACCTTGTCATCCCCGTCTACTTCTCGTCAACCGTTGCCGGCAAAAAGAACGCCACCTTCACCGTTGAGACGACTGCTGGCACGTTCACTATTGCTGCTACGGCCAACGTCATCAGCCAGCCCGACTTCTCGCAGATTGTCACCGAGGGTGCCGAGTATATCACCTTCACTACGAACCCCACCAGTCCCTTCGTCGTTGAGGACGGCGTGGCCTACAACGTTGACTGTGACGACGAGGACCTCACCGTTTCGTCGCAGTCATCGATGGACACGGGTACCGACCTTACCCTCAACTTCATTATTCCAGAGGGCAAGATTGGCTACATCACTTGGGAAGGTAAAATATGGGGCGATTTGGAGGACAACACCACCTACAGTCACCTCAATGGCGACTTTGGTTTGTTCTTTATCACCCAACAACCCTACGAGGGCTATGGCAACATGGCACAGATGCAGGCATTCTGCACGGATCTTGAGAATGGTGGCGATGCCAGCTCGCGAAAGTTCAGCGAAAATTCTGGCTGGGAGCAGTTCCTCACCTATGTGCCTGGCAGCCACTCCATCACCTTCCGCTACTACCACAATGGCGATGGCATCACCTACGGCAAGAACCGCTTCGAGATTAGCAACGTCTGCCTACATGTAGAGGACTTCCAGGACAACGGTGCACAGCTCATGACCGAGGGTCCCATTGAGTTTGAACCCACCTACGTTGGCTACGGCCGCTACTCCTCTGTCAATGTGACATTGCTGAACACTGGCAGCAAGCCGCTGAGCGTGACGGGCTTTGAGGCTCAGAAAGAGGATTCACCGTTCCTTTCCATCCTGCCCACCTATTCGGCTCAGTTCAACAACACGTTGTCTGTCCAGTTGGTATTCTATCCCGGTGTCCACCTCAATGCAAACGGCACTGTGGCATACGTCGACGAGAGCGTAGGCCTGGAAGATACTTGGTACTACGACCAGGTGACCATCAAGACCACCGGAGGCGACTTTACGCTCGATGTCTCGGGTATGTCGCTGGGTTCGGAAGGCATCGTGTTCATCGGCGACTTTGAGGATAATGCCATGGGATGGGAACGCATCGACCATGACGGCGACGGCCGCAACTGGGATGTGGGCACCCAACTTTGGTATTACGAGAATCCGGCATATTGCCACAGCGGCGTACAGTGCATCGGCTCTGCCTCTGACACTGGTTATGGTGCCCTGACACCCGACAACTGGGTTTATTCGCCCGAGTTCACCGTGCCCGACGATGGTGCTATGCTGACGTGGTGGGTTGCCTCGCTGCATAACACGAAGTGTGCCGAACACTACAGTGTCTACATCGAGGAGGACTTCAGTGACGAATCGCTGCTTGACGGCTTGACTCCCGTGTTCTCCGAGACGCTCGACGAAATCAATCCCACTGACCACGTCCAGTACAACGAGCGCACCGTCGACCTGAAGGATTACGCCGGCAAGACCGTAAGGATGGCCTTCCGCCATCACGACTGCACCGCTCAGTATCTGCTGTTGATCGACGATGCCTTCGTCTTTACCAACGAGAAGTGGGATGTCACAACTTCCATCAACGGCCATCAGTTAGACAAGTCCGAAATCGTCAGCCGTGAGTACTTCAATGCAGCAGGACAGCGTGTCGAACGTCCTGTGAACGGCCTTAACATCATGCGCCAGACCATGAAGGACGGCTCTGTGAAGTCCGTGAAGTGGATGTTGAAATGATTAGCTTATTCGTATGAGTAAAGCACTTTCTGCTCTGTTAGCATTGCTCGCCATCTGCATGGCGGGCAATGCTCAGAATAATGTTCTCAACGTGGGGTATTGCGATGGTGAACTGCAAACCTCTTCCAACCAGGCATTCGGCACAAAAGAGAAGAACACGTGGGTCAGCGGTGCCATCTACCTGCCTGCTGGCGACGTGAAGACCTACGCCAACAGCAACATCGACTCCATCCGCGTGGGACTGGCACAGAAGCTGGGCATCAGCGAGATGAAGGTGTGGGTGCGTGAGACGCTCGACGGCGAAAACCTGGTTGAGGTCAGCATCGGCAAGAACGACCTGGTGAAGGGCTGGAACGTCCTTAAGTTCGATACGCCCTATACCATCCCTGCCGACAACACCACCGGCCTATATATCGGTTACTCCACCTATCAGACTTCGTCGAACTACGGAATGTCCGTGCTCGACAATCCCCAGGCCAATGCCTTGTGGGTGCAGTTGGGAACCGATGCCGAGTGGGAGGACCGCTCGGCCGAGGGCACGCTCTGCATAGAAGCCATGATAAGTGGTGAACAGCTGCCCCTGCACAACCTGCGTCTGCTCTCGCTGTCGGCTCCCGACAATTATGTCATCATGCGGGGCAGGATGACCGTCACGGGCATGGTGAAGAACGTGGCGTTGCAGACCATCACCGGCTTCGACGTGGAAACACGCTTCGACTGCACCGACAAGGTCTACCAGTCGCATGTCGACCTCACACTGGCACATCTGGAAGAGGGGGAGTTCAGCTACACCATCGAACCCGACATCTATGAGGTAGGACAGGGCACCATCACCGTCACCATCACCCGACTGAACGAAGGGGAGGATGACAACCTCGACGACAACACCCAGAGCCGTACGTTTGACATCGTCTCCGAAGACTTCACGCGTCGTGTGCTGCTCGAGGAGTTCACCACCGAGATGTGTTCCAACTGCCCGCGTGTGGCCACCTTCCTGCACAACATCCTCGAAGACGAGTACTACAAGGAGAACGTCGTGGCCGTATGCCACCACTCGGCCTACTATACCGACTGGCTCACCATTGATAGCGACAACGACCTGCTGTGGTACTTCAACGACGGCGGGAGCACCTATGCACCTGCCATGATGGTCGACCGCTGGACCTCCGACCCCTCAGGCAACACGCCCGTGTTCATCCCCAACACACAAAGCGACCTCAAGTCATACTTCGACTACCGTCTGCGCCAGCCCGCTTTCGTATCGGTGAACATCCAGGCAAAGCTCGACACCGAGAATAACATGGTCAACGTGCTCGTTCAGGGCAGCCGCTCAAAGGAAAACATCACCGTCAATCCCGCACGCATCACCGTTTGGCTTGTCGAAGACAATATCCTGGCCCGCAGTCAGGCTGGTGCCGGAAATAATTGGACCCACCAGCACACTGGGCGCGCCATCAACAAGTCGTTTGGCGATGTCGTCAAGTGGCAGGAAGACGGAACCTATTCCTACGAGTGCCAGTTCCGCAAACGCAGCGACTACAAGGCAGAGGATCTCATCGTCGCTGCCATGATCTACGACTACGACGAGGAGGATGCCTCCAAGAACCTTGTGTGCAATGCCAACCAGGTGCCTGTCACCGAGGGCGAGATCATTAACGGCATCAGTGAAATGGAATATGGACAATCTGTTACCGATCGTTTCTATAACCTTCAGGGTCACCGCGTGACGGGTGAGCAAGCCTCTGGAGTGGTCATCGTGCGCCGCGCCGATGGCAATACCATGAAGGTGATGAAGAGATAATTTCACTGGCCTATCGCTTCCTTAAATTTTGGAGTACGAGATTTTTCAAAAAATCGTTGACTTTTTGAAAAATCTCGTACTCCAAAATTTTCTGATTCAATTCAAACCAAAATTGTCGTTAAGACCAATTTGGGAAAAACGACGCGCAGCCACTCCCCTCCCTTCAAGGGGAGGGGTTAGGGGTGGGGTCTCTAAATCCCTGCGAATGAAGAATATACAGACCCCACCCCTGCCCCTCCCCGTAAGGGCAGGGTTCAGGAGGGGAGTGGCTGCGCCTTGTTGATTTAAAGACAGTTTTGCAAAGAACTTTTCGGTCTTAACGACCGTTTAGGGTTCAAGCATAAATTTGACGAACCCTACAGCATTTTCCTCTCCATTATACGCAATGTTTCACATAATTATAGCATTTATTACATTCGACAATGCTATTACAAATAAAGAAGTAAGAGAAACATACGGTGTAATCGGTATAAAAAATAATGATTACCTTTGCAACGTGAAAATATGAAGACAGCGCAACCGAAGCTGGAGCCTGCCAAGCGAAGCAAGGCCACCCAAAAGAAATGAAGGGGCTGTCGACAAGGAATAGCAAGTAGTGATTTTCTTCATATAACTGCATTATTCATGGTTATTAGTTAGTAGTTAGTTATCGTTAGTTATGGTAAAACTAATCGTCGCGGTCGGCCTGTATGAGAATATCGGCGACCGCTTTTTTGTTCCATTTACGAAACATTGGAACATACGGAAAAACGAATGATACATAAAGAAAACACAAAGAAGGGCATTCTTCGTATCTTTGCACCGTGATTAATGACTAACAACACAACGTTTTACCATAACCAATGAAACATAAGCTGAACTTGAAACGTATTGTGGCCATGGTGTTCCTGGCGTGCTGCGCAAAGGCGGCACCGCTGCAGGCACAGGTGGCTCACTTTTTGTCGAGCGACCAATTCTCTTCAAGCCTTATCTCCGAAATCTGCCAGGACCACCAAGGCGCCATTTGGATTGCCACCGACTATGGCCTGAACCGCTTCGACGGATATTCCTACCAGACGTTTCTTCACGACGAGGCCGACAGCACGTCGCTGCTCAGCAACATGACGGTGAGCCTTTTTTGCGACAACCAAGGGCAGCTGTGGGTAGGTTCCAGCCGTGGACTTGACAGCTTCAACGCCGCCACAGCCACCTTCACCCACCATCTCTTCCCCGATGACAACAAGCCACGCGTCACCGAGATTCTGCAGCGCCTCGACGGCTCTATGCTCGTGGGCACTGCCGGCTATGGCTGCTTCAGCCTGCTCCCCGACGGCACATTGAAGGCCTTTCCGCTCAATGAATCGTGCGACTATGTGGGCTGCCTCTACGAAGATAGCCAAGGCCGTCTGTGGGTCACTGGCTACAACGACCAGATCATCATGCACGACATGGGGCAGACGCTCCTGATGCACTCCACCAAGGGCGAGCCGCGCAGCATCGTGGAGCAAGACGGCCAGCTGCTGGTGGTGTGCCAGCACGGCTTCCTCACTTTCAAAGACAACCAGATGGTGGTGGCCGACATCGACATGAGCGCCGTTGCCGACCGCGAAGTGGTGTTCACCCATGCCCGCAAGGACAAGCAGGGCCGTATATATATTGGTTCGCGCGGACAAGGATTGTTCTGCGTGGAAGCCACGCCCCACCGCTATCTGCGCAGCATGGACATCAGCGCAGCCGACATCGATGTTGCGACGGCAAAAATCAAAACCACCTTCATCGACCGCCAGGGCAACCTCTGGTTAGGTTGCGAGCGCAAAGGATTGCTGCTGCTGCCCCAGCGCCCCGCGCAGTTTGGCAACTGGAGCTTCAGCTCGCAGGGCTTCCGCCTGGGTAGCAACATCAGCAGCGTGTGCGATGGCGACGAAGGCATCTTCTGGACCACCGTGCAGGGCGTGGGCGTCTACGGTTTCAACCGACAAGGGCGCGTGGTGGCTCACCCGAAGGCTCCGGAGGCCGTAGAGTTTATCTTCCGCGACAAGCTGAAACGCTACTGGTTAGGCACCGACGACGGTCTCTACAGCTACAACCCCATCACAGGACAGTGGCAACTGAAGGTGACCTTCGACTGCGAGATGTTTAACGACATGACCAGCGATGACGCCGGCAACATCTACATCAGCACTTTCGCACGGGGCTTCTGTGTCTACAATCCTCAGACGGGCGTGCTGCGCAACCACCATTTCTTCGAGACCGACAGCGTGCGCGGACGCCTGTGCAACAACTGGGTGATGGGCATGAGCACCGACCGCCAGGGCATGCTCTGGATGGCCACCTCGTCGGGCGTGGCATGCTTCGACCCACAGTCGGGCAGCTTCCGCTCGCAGGGATGGGAGTCGCTGCTCAATGGCGTGATCTGCTTCGACGTGTGCGAGCTCATCGACGGCAACATCGCCATCGGCACCGACCAAGGCCTGTATCTCTACGACCGCAGCACGCGCCAGGCCGCCCGCTTCCCTGGCAGCGACCAGCTCGCGAACAAGGTGGTGGACTACATTGTGCAGTCGAACGACGGCGACATCTGGTGCTCCACCTCACAGGGCATCTGGCAGTATTCGCACGAGAGCCACACCTTCCTGGGGCACCTCAGCGGCAACGGCCTCACCACCAAGGAATACATCTATGGCGTGGGCATGCACACCGAGGACGACCTGATTTGCTTCGGCCACAACGACGGACTGACGGTGTTCCGTCCCAGCGACATTCGCGAGAGCCGTCCGGCCATCGACTCGCTGCAGCTGTCGACCTTCCGCGTGGGTGACCAATATGTGACGGCAGGCACCATCATCAATGACGTGGAAATCACCTCGAAGGGCGTGGCCGATAGCGAACAATTCACCTTGAGCTATCTCGACCACACCATCACGCTCGGCTTCTCGCAGTACAATTTCTTCATTCCGCCAAGCATCGTGCTGGAGTATCGCGTCAACGGCGGCGAATGGGTGCGCAATGACGAGGGCAAGAACGAAATCACGCTGGGTCATCTGCAGCCTGGCACCTATCTCATTGAGGCACGCGCCCAGCAAGCCGGCGAATACTCGCCCGTGAAGCAGGTAAACATCGTCGTCGACGCCCCCTGGTATCGCTCCACACTGGCCTACATCATCTATCTGCTGGCCGTGTTGGGGCTGCTGGCTTGGGCAGTGCTGGGATTGCAGCGCCGCGCCAGCCGACAGCTGAACGAGGAGAAGATGAAATTCCTCATCAACGCCACGCACGACATCCGCTCGCCGCTCACCATCATCATGGCCGCCCTGAAGAAGCTGAAGGTGCCCCTTTCGTCGTCGGAAGGGGGAGCGATGGCCCTCAAGGCAGACGAATCACGCCGGGGAGCCAGCGCGGCATTGGACACCATCGACCGCAACGCCAAGCGCATTCTCGACCTGGTGAACCAAATCCTCGACGTGCGCAAGATCGACAAGCAGCAGATGCACCTGCACTGCCAGCTCACCGACATGGTAACTTTTGTCAGCGGCGTGTGCAAAATGTTCGATTTCAACGCGCAAGAACGCAACATCCGATTCCGTTTCCTCCACGATGGCATCGACCGTTTGGAGGCTTGGGTCGACCCCACACAGTTCGACAAGGTCATCACCAACGTGCTCAGCAACGCCTTCAAATACAGCTACGACGATGGCGAAATCACCGTGGCGCTGAGCACCGATGAAGCCCAGCAGACGTTCAGCGTCGCCGTGAGCGACAAGGGCGTGGGACTCGACGACGACAGCATGAAGCACGTCTTCGACCGCTTCTACCAGGGCAGCAACTCGCGCCGCATGAATATCGATGGCACCGGCATCGGCCTGAACCTCTGCAAGATGATTGTCGACATGCACCACGGCACCATCACCGCCAGCAACCGCCCCGACGGGCCAGGCTCGGTGTTCACCATCACCCTGCCTTTAGGCAAAAGCCATCTGAAGCCAGAAGAAATGGAGACCAGGAAGGAAAACGCCAACACGACGGCCACCGCGACGAAGCTGCAAAGCTCCACGTCGCACCATCGGGTGCTCATCGTCGACGACGACCAGGAGATAGGCCACTACATCTCCACCGAGCTGGGCCATTACTACCGCTTCACCGTTTGCTCCAACGGCAAGGAGGCCCTGAAAGAACTGTTGAGGAACGAATACGACGTGGTGGTGAGCGACGTGATGATGCCCGAAATGGACGGTTTCACCATGTTGCGCATGATTAAGACTAATATGAACCTGAGCCATCTGCCCGTGGTGATGCTCACCTCGAAGGCCGACGTGGCCAACCGTCTGGAGGGTCTGGAGCGCGGCGCCGACGCCTTCCTGGCTAAGCCCTTCGACATGGAGGAGCTGCACCTCACCATCGAGAACCTGATACAGGGCCGCCGACACCTGAAGGGCAAGTACTCGGGGGCTCAGCAACAAGCCGACAAGATAGAGCAACCCGAAGTGAAAGGAAACGACGAGGTGCTGATGGAGCGCATCATGAAGGTGGTGAACAAAAACCTCGCCGACAGCGACTTCAACGTGGAGATGCTGTGCCACGAGGTGGGCATCAGCCGCACACAACTGCACCGCAAGATGAAAGAGCTCACCGGGCTCTCGACCAGCGAGTTCATCCGCAACATCCGACTGGAGCAGGCTGCCCGATTGCTGAAGGAGCAGAAGGTGAATATCACCCAAGTGGCCTACACTGTGGGCTTCTCGAACCTGGCCCATTTCTCTACTATCTTCCGCCGCCATTTCGGCATGTCGCCCTCGGAATATGCCGAAAAATAAGGCTTGGCGCAAAAACGAAAACATACGGAACAAACAAGAAACCCCATTTCTGCGAAGGTATCTACCTTTGCACACAGAATTAAAAACATTCCTTTCTTTTTTATTAACTAACAATTTAACAACATGAGAAAAACTTACATGATGATCCTTTCGGCAGTATTTTGCTTATTTGCCGGAAGCGTAAGTGCAGGTGAACGTATTCCGTTTGACGCGGAACACTTCACGTTCCACAACTACGATGGTTGGGATGCTGATGCTGTCGAGACGGGTGTCTACGAGGGCAACTTCATCCTGGACGAGAGCAATGGCTGCCCCATCGGCGACACCAACTGCAATGCTTGGGTTGACCTGGGAAGCTACACCAAACTCTATGTGAAGATGGCCGGTTGCGATGGCGATGGCAATCTGAATGACTCCAATCCCCGTATCTTCATCAACCGCACTGCCGAGAATGGCCAGTTCAACTCCGACAAGGCTTCGTCGAACTGCCTCGTTCTGCCTAACGGCGGATGGGCTGCTGAATACTACACCCAGGAGGACGACGGCACCTACGTCATCGACCTGAAGAAGATTGCCCGCGAGTGGGGCTTTGTGCATTTCCACTCCATCAAGGGTTCGGCATGGAACACCCAGGCTGTGGTCTACAGCATCGAGGTGGAGAAGGCCGCTGCCGCTCAGCAGGTGGGCTGGATTGACCTCATCACCAATGGCGACATGGAAGGCGAGGACAACAGCAACTTCTGGGCTCGTGAGAACAATGCCGATCCTGTGGCTTGGCCCATCACCGACGGCATCGGTGTGGACAACAGCCGCGGTGTCATGGTGCACGCTGCTGCTGGTGCCGCTCAGGACTGGGACGCCCAGTTCTGGATTAACCTGCCCGAGAAGCTGGCTCCCAATGCAAAGTATCGCGTGAAGTTCGACTATCGCTCAAGCATCGACGGCTCGATGGATACACAAGCCCACCGCGACCCCAGTGACTATATCCACTACGAGATGCTGGGAACCATCAACACGACCACCGAATGGCAAACATTCGAAAAGGAAGGCCAGATCACTGAAACACAATCAGGTGAAACCACAATGCACTCTATCGCCTTCAACCTCTCGAAGGATCGTAACAACGACGTAGACTTCTACTTCGACAACATCAAGTTCGAAATCTACAAGTATGGTACCACCGTTGAGTACTACATGGACATCATCAAGATTGACTTCGGCTTCGACACCAACGTTGCCGAGCTGGTGGAAGCCTGCGGCAAGCCCCGTCTGCTCTTCCCCAAGGACATGGTTAAAGTGACCGAAGATGGAGCTCCCGTCGACATCATGACCGTTGAAGGATTCCCCGATGGACGCTTCTACATCTTCCTCGAGGCCGGCCTTGGTGACGATGCCGAGGTGGAGGTGAGCCTGAAGAACTCTGCTAATGCTGCTTATCACCTGCTTTACAGGTCAGGTCCTGGCGGCGACATCAACGACTTCACCACTCCTGCCTTCTTCAACGATGAGATTGGTATGGCCGAAGACGCCTATTCCTACAACTTCGTGAAGCCCGTGGTGATTGCTTCCGATCCCGAGCAGGGTTCGTTCAACCTGCCCAACAGCCTCAAGGAATTCAAGATCACCTTCGACAAGAACGCCGACTGCGGACTGCTCGAGGCAACCCTGACCAATGGTGCTCAGTTCAACCAGAGACTCACTGTGACACCTGCTGAAGGCTTTGCTGAAGAGGTGACCCTGACCTACAACGGCGGCGACCTGGCCAATGGCGAGTACACCCTGAAGCTCAACAAGATCTTCGCCGAGGAGCCGCTGGAGCCAAACGACTTCAACACCTTCGAAACATCCTTCTACATTGGCAAGGTGGAAATCGATCCTGACGATGTTCCTATGGACGTGCTGCCCGACTACTTTGCCACGACCAGCTCTGGCGGTATTCCCGAGGGCTACATCGTTCTCTTTGGCGAAGAGGAGCGCACCTCTGAGGGCAGCTACGGCAGTGGCTCGCGTATGTTCGACTTCGCCGAGGGTGGCGACTTCACAAAGGGTCTCTATTTCCGCGAGGGTTATGTAGAGTACGGAAGCCAGCCCGACCACATTCTGGCTCTGGAGGCCGGCAAGAAGTACAGGATGCACTTCAACACCGCTATGTGGAAGGACAACGGTACTGTCTGCACATTCGAAATCCTCAACGAGGCCGACGAGGCTGTGGTTTCGAAGACCATTGAGAACAAGCCCAACGTGAATGGCAGCTACGCTGCTGTCAACGGCTCCACCGTTACGGAATTTGACTTCGTGCCCGAGGCTGATGGCAACTACCGCGTGAAGTGGTCGGTCAATGGCTTCGTGGAAGTGCTCTTGGCTAACGTTGTCATGAAGTACATTCCCAACCAGGTTGGTATCGAAGAGATTCAGCTACTGAACACCGCACTGGAGAACGCCAAGAGCGTGCGCGACGCCAACAACGGTGAGCGCTACGACGGTGCCGTCTTCGATGCACTCGTGGCTACCATCAACAAGTACGAGGCTGAGAGCGCCGACTACACTGCTCCTTCTGCTTACAAGAAAGCTGCTGCCGCCCTCGACGCTGCCGCACAGGCCATGAAGGACCACCGCTCGCTCTGCGACAAGTTCGACAGCATGGTGGCTGCAGCTATGCAGACCGTCCTCGACAATGCTGAGAACAAGTTTGCCAACACCGATCTCTACGCTACCTTGAAGGCTGAAGCTGAGAAGTATTGCACCGTTGACGAGGAATTCAACATCACCGTTATTCCTGTGAAGGACGACAACGTGATGAACGAAGCCATCGCAAACATGGAGGCTCTTTCCAACACCTGCAAGCTGCTCTTCACCGAAGGTCCCTCCGACGTGTCTAACACGGGTGTGAAGGTGCTTGTTGAGCGTCTGCGCCTGGGTGCTGAGGCCCTGATGACATTGGGTGCTGCTGCCGACGACGAACTCGTTGTGGCTGCCGACAATGCCCTGACCGACGACGATGAGCTGGCTGAGAAGATTAAGAACAGCCTGAAGGTGAAACTCTACGGCCAAATTAAGAATGGCATCGACCTCTTCCCCGTGCTGGAGGATCAGTATGACGATGAGGGTAACGCCGTCACGAAGAGCTACGACATGACCGTGTTCGTTAAGAACCCCAACATGTACAAACTGCAGACTGGCACGAACTACGCTGAGGGCAGCGTTCCTGGCTGGAGTGTTCCCGAGGGCTACAACGCTCCTGGACTTTCAGTAGGATGGGGTTCCGCTCAGGGTAGTGAGCAGATTGCCGAGGACTGCATGTTCCAGACTTGGGGTGGCAGCTATCGCATCCAGCAGACCATTGAGGACCTGCCCGCTGGTGTCTACACACTGCGTGGTGGTTTCGGTGAGCGCATGAGCGAGGATGAGGCTCCAGAAGCTCTCGACGACACTTGGTTCTTCGTACAGACCAGCGACATGGTTGCTAACGATGAGTACCTGCAGGAGTGGGCTGGCCGCATCGGACAGGCATTCCCCCACGCTACTGAGGGTGGACTGGGCAGCCTGGCCATCAAGGAGGTTGTCATCACCGACGGTATCGTCACACTGGGTGTCAACGCTTGCAATGGCTCGCACACCTTCTTCAACGACGTCCGCATCGTCCTCACCGCTGCCGCTACTGGCTTCGACTATGCTAAGGCATACGAAGAGGTGCTCGCCGGCATCGACGAGACCACAGCCAACGTGAAGACTCGTGCCATCGCCATCTACGACCTCAACGGTCGCCGCATGATGAAGGCTGAGCGTGGCGTGAACATCGTGAAGAGCCTGATGAGCGACGGAACCATCCGCACTCAGAAGGTGATCGTGAAGTAAGCAAAGCTGAAAAAGCTATAACCGAAAAGGAGGTAAACGCTCGGCGTTTACCTCCTTTTCTTGTTCTCTCTTGTCTTTAATCAACAAGGCGCAGCCACTCCCCTCCCCTCAAGGGGAGGGGCTGGGGTGGGGTCTGTATATTCTTCATTCGCAGGAATTTAGAGGCGCAGCCACTCCCCTCCCCTCAAGGGAAGGGGCAGGGGTGGAGTCTGTATATTCTTCCTGACTTCGTCACTTTTCCTGCCATCAGATAGTTTATGCTGTAAATCAATCAGTTGTAATCTTTTTATGGGTGAATTTGGGTGAATCGGTCGTTTTTTGTACCTTTGTGCCCATGTTCATACGAAAAAGAAAGAACCC
>JAFZSR010000004.1 GCA_017619275.1 Prevotella sp.
TCCTGCACGGTGACGGCATGGCTGAAGTTGGGCACGGTCGAGGTGCTGTTCACATCTATCTGGTGCACCTCGCCACCTGCGAGCAACATCGGCGAGCCGCTGCGCCCGAAGCTGCTGTTCCACGCTCCCTGCGCCACGACGCCCTTCTTCACGATCAGCCCCGCAAAGTTGTTGGGTCCGGCGTATGAGAAATTCAACTGTCCAGCACCGTCTTTCACCAGATAGCCCGTCCCGCTGACCGCTCCCTTCAGCGAGAGTGCGCTGTTCTGCTGTGTGATGCGGATGGTGGCGGTGTCGGTCAGGGTGAAGCGGCGGTCGGTGCCCATGTTGTCTTTCGAGAGCACCAGCGTGCCGCCGTTCAGCTGGATGGGGGTCGAGGCTGCTGTGGCGCCGAGTGCGCTCTTCTGCCCGCCGTCGTAGAAGTTGGGCACGGTGAGCGTGCCGCCGTTCACGATGGTGGGACCGGTATAGTCGCTATACTTCATGTTGAGTGTCACGCTGGCTGCCGGGTTCACCGTCAGCCCGCCCTCGCCGCCGATGCCACCGTCGCCCGAGAGCGAATAGTTGCCGCTGTCGAAGGCAACGCCGCTGGCTACCATTATCTCGGGCACGGTGATGGATTTCCGCTCAGCCTGTGCGCCAAACACCACTCCATCGCCGGGCACGAAGGTGGTGGTGAGGACGGCATCGCAGTCGCCGTTGATGCCGAAGTTCAAATCCTTGTAGTTCCATACGTTGCTCTCCAAGCCCGTCCACATCACATCCTGCTGCGGTGCGCGCGTGCTGCGTATGGTGAGCACCAGGCGCTTGCCGTCTTGCACCTCAAGGTCGTAGTTGATGCCCTCCAGTCCGCGCGTTTTCAGGTTCGCAACGTCGCAGGTGAGCGTGCCGGTGCACTCGGCAATGACAAACGCGAGGTCTTCATCTGCCTCTGCCTCAAGATGGAACGTCAGGTAGTTCGTGCCCTTGAAGGTGAGGTCGCCCTCCACTTTCAATGTAGAGTTCACAGGGTAGCAGTCATCGCCGGCACACTTGATGTTGCCGCTTTCCTCCAAATACACATTGCCTGGGAAAGTAACACTTTTCTGGAATTCGATTTCACCCTCAAACGGGTAGTTCTCGTTGCTGTATGGCATCAGCCGGCATCCCTCGTAGTTCAGCGCCCCTTCGAAGGTGATGGTGTCCTTCAGCGTCATGCTTCCTGCCAGCGTACCCTTAGCCCGCAGTTCCACGGGGCCGGCTATGTCGCCATTCACCTGCAGCGTGCCCTCGCTGATGATGGTGGGGCCGGTATGCCTCAGCCAGCCTGCCAGAGAAGCCTTGCCCTGCATCGACTTGATGAGCGTCCCGTTGCCCGTGGTGACGAGGGCGTTGGTTCCCCCCAGATGTGAGCTTATCAGGGTGTAGTCATGGCCCAGTGGGGTCATCAGGTAGATGGCTGGGGCGTTGAAGGGTTCATCGAGCATAATGGTGCTGCTGTTGTCGCCAACGAGGTCGAAGAGCAGGCTCTTGCCGTCGGCAAGGGGTGCCGTCTGGTTCATATCGAAGGTAGTGAAGGTGGCGGTGCCACCTTCCACCGAACGGAAGCGGAGGTCGGCCTCGAACACGGGAGGCAGCGGGGGCATGGGCATGCCCTCGCCCAGATAGAAGCCGGTGTTGGGATGCTGATAGTAGCCGCGTGTGGTGCAGTCGCCACGATAGTGGGGGTCTTGCTGCAAGCAATAGATGCTGTAGTTCGTAGGCATGGCGGTGGTGTAGCCCACCAGGCCAGTGGAGCCTTGGTCGTTCTGCTTGGCCAGCAGCACCTCCTCGCGCCAGTCGCCCATGATGTCGCCCATGAAGGCGGGACGGGTGCCGACGGCGGCATGGGTGGCCCAGTCGCTCTCCTGCGAGAACTCGGCCAGACGGTCGCCCAGCACCTTGCTCACCATGAGGTTGGTGCCCCAGCCGCTGCCGCCGGGCGAGTTGAGCCATTCGCGCAGCAGGTCGCCGTCCCACCAGCAACCCTCGAACATCGAGCCACTGCGCGTCTGCCCGGTCTTCTCGCCCTTGCAGGTCCACACATAATCATCCACATAGCTCAGCACCTCATAGCCCTTGTAGCGGGCGTCCATGTCGAGACAGGTGCCGCGGCCCACGTCGTAGACCGTGGGCAGATACCACTCCTTCACGCGCTCGGCAGTGCGGGCGTCGTAGATGAGCTGCCCCAGCAGGGCGGTCTGCTGTATGGCATAGACCTCCAGCCCAGGACGGTCGGGGTCGATGTCGCTCAAGATGTAGCGGTCGCCGTGACCGATGCCGGGCGACGCAAACCACCCGTTCTTGGGGTTCACCGAGTAGCCGCCCTGAATCATCTCGTCGGTGCCGTCGCCATCCACGTCGGCCACGCGCAACTGGTGAAACTCTGCGGGCCAGGGGCGCTTGTCGTTGCGGCTCCAGGTGCGGTCGTGGTGCCAGTTGGTGGGCTTTTGCAAATCCCCTCCAACGGTGGGCCAGTCGTATTCCCATGTGAAGACGTAGTTGTGATGCGTCTTGTCTTGGTCGCGATCCAGGCATTCCATCACTAGCGAGGGGTGAATGCCGTCCAAATAGCAGATGCAGAAGTGGCCGTCCATGGCGCTGTAGCCATCGCTCATGTAGTTGGGACGCGAGGTGCGGGTGTAGTGGTCGGCGCCGTCGGTCACCTCGTTGTATTTCAGTTCCGCGCAGTCTATCTCGGCCCCCGTCTCGCCATCGATGACGCTGATGTAGAAGGGGCGGTTGCGCTGTGTCTGCGTGCGGTAGTCCACAATGCCGTCGCCGTCCACGTCGGGGTCGGCGCTGTGCATGGCATAGAGGCCCCACGTCTCGTTCTGCTTGTCCCAGAAGCGGGTGCCGTCGCAGCTGCGTATCATCACCTCGCAACGGCCGTCGCAGTTGATGTCCCACGCCACCACCATATCGTTCTGTCCGCCACAGATGTTCACGTTGGGACCCATGTCCACCGTCCACAGCAGTTCGCCGCTGAAGCGGTAGGCCTGTATCTTGTGGCTGGTCGTAGCAGTGTTCTCCTCGTTATCGCTTTCGCTGCCCGAAGCGGCTCCTGCAAACAGGCGGTCCACCACCACGGCGTCGTATTCGCCGTCGCCGTCGAGGTCCATGGGCCAGGCAAACTTCGTGCGATAGTCGTCGCGGTGCAGCACGGTGTTGTCGAAGTTGATGTTGAGCCACACGTTGGGCCAGGGCTGCGTCTTGTAGAGGAAGGGCTGACTGATGGGACCCTCCACGCCGTCAGGACCGATGGCCGCAACGGCATACTCGGTATTGTTCGTCAGCGCCGAGGGCTTGTAGTTGGTCAACTTCAGCGGCGTGCCGTTCATTTTGGTGTAGTCGGCAGTGCCCGCCAGTCGCTTATAAACATTGTAGGTGGTGCCCTCGGGCTCCTGTGCCAGCTTGCGCCAGGAGATGAGAGAACCCGTGCCGCCCGAGGCGGTGACGCTTCGCCCGCCCGAGCGGTAGGCGGCCACCACGCCACGTGCCAGCGGCTGCTGCAGTCGCTGTCCCAGCGAGGGGAGCGCCATCACAGCGGTCAACAATAAAAGGCAGAATCGCTTCATGAGTGTGTTATTAGCAGTGAGTTAGTATCCTTTCTG
Source organism: Prevotella sp. (assembly GCA_017619275.1). Classification (GTDB taxonomy): domain Bacteria; phylum Bacteroidota; class Bacteroidia; order Bacteroidales; family Bacteroidaceae; genus Prevotella. The sequence goes on from JAFZSR010000004.1 coordinate 3,633, forward strand.
CATGCAAAGGTACAGTTTTTTTGGCAATTGCCACTGTTTTCGGCGAAAAACATGCACCACAACCCACGAAAACTATCAAGCCTCAAAAAACGGTGGCCGTTTTAGAAGCGTGGAAAGCCCCTAAAAACAGGGCTGGTGGGAGCATCTGAAAACCGGGTAACGCCCTCCAAAATATTGGTAACGACTTTTTTTATTTTGGTAACGACTTTTGAAAAAATCACGTACGAGATTTTTTTCCATGTCGCCGCCTCCCTTTTTTCTTCTTCATTTTTTGTCCGACATTGTCGGACGTTTTTTTAGTTTTTTGCCCCAAAATCATTATTTCTTTGTGAATTTCTTCTTCACAATGACAAAAGTAACAAGCAGACATTCAACAAAAAGAATGGAGGAGTTCTTGCGTATTCTGTTTTTTCTTCGTACCTTTGCACGAAATTTTTAAAAACAGCATCATGGAACAGAAAAGTTACAAGCGCTACACCGTCACGTCGGCTCTACCCTATGCCAACGGCGGTGTGCATATCGGCCACTTGGCTGGCGTATATGTGCCGGCCGACATTTACGTGCGCTACCTGCGTAATAAGAAACGCGAGGTGATGTTCGTCGGCGGCAGCGACGAGCATGGCGTGCCCATCACCATCCGCGCCCGCAAGGAGGGCATCACCCCGCAAGAGGTAGTGAACCGCTACCACGAGATGATTCGCAACAGCTTCGAGGATTTCGGCATCAGCTTCGACGTCTACAGTCGCACCACCTCGAAGACACACCATAAGTTTGCCGCCGAGTTCTTCCGCAAGCTCTACGACGAGGGCAAGCTGACCGAGGAGACCACCACGCAGCTCTACGACGAGGAGGCCCACCAGTTCCTGGCCGACCGCTACGTCACGGGCGAGTGCCCCCACTGCCATAACCAGGGAGCCTACGGCGACCAGTGCGAGAAATGCGGACGCGACCTCTCGCCCACCGAGCTCATCAACCCCAAGAGCACCATCAGCGGCTCCACGCCCGTGCTGAAGGAGACGAAGAACTGGTATCTGCCCCTGAACGAGTATCAGGAGTGGCTGAAGCAGTGGATCCTGGAGGAGCACAAGGAGTGGCGCCCCAACGTGTACGGACAGTGCAAGAGCTGGCTCGACATGGACTTGCAGCCCCGCGCCATGACGCGCGACCTCGACTGGGGCATCCCCGTGCCCGTGGAGGGAGCTGAGGGCAAGGTGCTCTACGTGTGGTTCGACGCCCCCATCGGCTACGTGTCGAACACGAAGGAGCTGTGCGAGAGCGACCCACAGCGCTGGGGCACTTGGCAGCTGTGGTGGCAGGATGAGGACACCCGTCTGGTGCA
>JAFZSR010000029.1 GCA_017619275.1 Prevotella sp.
CAAAGTTAGTGTTTATAGGACGCTAGGCTATGTCACACCCTGCAAAATGAGCTATTGAGCATTTTTAAACGTCGATTTATGCTCTGAAACGTTTGAATCTCTCAAAACACCTGTAGCAATCGGAGTTGGAGATGGATCGCAACCTGCAATTTGAGCTATTGGTCCCTATTTTGACACACCCTTGTCGTTGTTGCAGCAGGAAACCATCAAGGTGTGAAAGACACAAAGAGAGAACTATTATTCAGTCGAGGCCAAAGAGGGTGCGGAGCCCGCCGTCGACGCCCGAGAAGCCCATGAAGGCCAGGCTGAGCAAACCGGCACTGACCAGCACGATGGCCATGCCCCGCATGCCGCGCGGCACATCGCTCAGCTCCAACTGCTCGCGCATGCCAGCGAAAACGGTCAAGGCGAGACCGAAGCCAATGGCGGTGCTGAAGGCGTACATCACCGACTGCGCCAGGTTGTAGTCCTTCTGTATGACCAGGATGGCCACACCGAGCACAGCGCAGTTGGTGGTGATGAGGGGGAGGAAGATGCCCAGCGCCTGATAGAGGGGCGGCGACACCTTCTTCAGCACAATCTCTACCATCTGCACCAGCGAGGCGATGACAAGGATGAAGGCGATGGTCTGCAGATAGTCGAGGCCAAAAGGCGTGAGCACATAGACTTGCACCAACCAGGTGACGATGGTGGCCAGCACCATGACAAAAGCCACGGCAGCCGACATGCCCAGCGAGGTGTCAATCTTCTTCGAAACGCCCAGGAAGGGGCAGATGCCGAGGAACTGCGCCAACACAATGTTGTTGACGAAGATGGCGGAGACAAATATCAGTAGGTATTCCATTTTTTTAGCCCCCTGAGTTAGGGGGGTGGGGGTCTGAACAAGCGTAAATGCAAACCCACAAATAATGATTGATTTCTAATGGTATGGGAATTGGATGTCTGCGCTTGTTCAGACCCCCAACCCCCTAACTTAGGGGGCTTAAGCCCTTAGTTTGTTGACAATGGCAATGAGGTATCCCAGCGTGATGAAGGCTCCCGGCGGGAGGATGAAGAGCAGGATGTTATAGGTCTCGGGCAGCAGCGTGAAGCCGAAGATGCTGCCAGCACCCAGCAGCTCGCGCACGATGCCTAAGAGCGTGAGGCCCAGCGTGAAGCCCAGACCGATGCCGATGCCGTCGAAGAGCGAGGCCACTGGCGAGTTCTTGGCAGCGAAAGCTTCGGCACGCCCCAGGATGACGCAGTTCACCACGATGAGGGGGATGAAGAGTCCCAACGCCTTGTCGATGTCGGGCAGGAAGGCCTTGATGACCAACTGCAGAACGGTGACGAAAGCGGCGATGACCACGATGAACACCGGGATGCGCACCTTGTCGGGCGTGAGGTTCTTGAGCAGCGAAATGACGAAATTGGTGCAGATGAGCACCACCATGGTGGCCAAGCCCATCGACAGACCATTCAGGGCCGACGTGGTGGTGGCCAGCGTGGGGCACATGCCCAGCATCAGGACAAACGTGGGGTTGTCCTTGACGATGCCGTTTTTGACGATACTCGTATAGTTCATATTCTCTGTATCTTTAACATCCGATTATTTTTTATTGCTCTTTGAGGCTCCCGTAGCGCCGTCGGCAGCCTTTCCTTGGTAGGCGTTATAGGCATTGGTGACGGCGAGCAGGAAAGCCCTGCTGGTGATGGTCGAGGCGGTGATGGCATCCACCTGTCCGCCGTCCTTCGTCACAGTGAGTCCTTCGGCAGGATTTCGGCCTATGATGTCGCCTTTCTGTCCCTTCTGGAACCACTGGTCGGCCTTGGCACCCAGGCCAGGGGTCTCCTGATGTTCCAGGAGCGTATAGCCCAGTATGCGGCCTTCAGCATCGAAGCCCACCAGCACCTTCAGGTTGCCACCGAAGCCCAGGGTGGTGCTCTCTACGGCAGCACCTTTCTCCGTGTGGTAAACGATGAAAGTCTGATCCTTGCCCTTGGCATCAGTCTGACGGATGGTGTCGGTGGCAGTGACGGCCAGTTCGCCATCGGCCTGCATCACAGCCTTGATGCCGTTTTGCAGTGCCTGCTGCTTCTGCTCGTTGATGGGACCGCTGGTGAGGTGGTTCACCCAAGCCAGCACTCCGCCCATGACAACGGCCACGGCGGTGAGCACCACCACCATATTCGTAAGTGTAGATTCAAGTTTCTTCATTTGGCAACCTCCTCTCCGTATCGCTTGGGTTTCACGTAATTGTTGATGAGCGGCGTGAAGGCATTCATGATGAGGATGGCAAACGACATGCCCTCAGGATAGCTGCCCCAGTTGCGGATGATGATGGTGAGCAAGCCGATGCTGACGCCGTAGATGATTTGCCCGCGCGGCGTCATGGGCGAGGTGACGTAGTCGGTGGCCATGAAGATGGCGCCCAACAAGAGTCCACCACTCAGGACGACCGAGACAGGGTCGGCATAGACGGGGCTGACGAGATGCATCAAGGCGCTGAACACGAACACCGTGCCGATGATGCTCACGGGGATGTGCCAGGTGATGATTTTCTTCCACAGCATGAAAGCGCCTCCTACGAGCAAGGCCAGGGCACAAATCTCGCCGATGGTGCCAGCGCCACCGCCCGCCGAATAGTCGCCCAGCAGCATGCTGAAAGCATCGGGCAGCTGGTTGAGCACACTGATGTCGCCCGTCTTGATGGCCTCCTTCATCACGGCCAGGGGCGTGGCACCCGTGACGGCATCGGTATAGCTGAGTAGCTGCCCCGGTTCGGGCCAGCTCGTCATCTGGGCAGGGAAGGCCACCAGCAGGGCGCAACGTCCCACCAGCGCAGGGTTGAACAGATTGTTGCCCAGGCCACCAAAGGTCATCTTGGCTACGCCGATGGCAAAGAGCGCACCAATGACGATGATCCACACTGGCAGATTCGAGGGCAGGTTCATGCCCAACAGAATGCCCGTCAGCGCGGCCGACCCATCGGTAATGGTGGTGCGGGGGTTCTTTAAGATATACTTGTTGATGGCCCACTCGAAGAAGACACAGGCCGCCACGCTCGACAAGCACACGATGGCCGAGCCAATGCCGAAGAAAAGGAACGACACAAGCAGCGCCGGCAACAAGGCGATGAAGACTCCCCACATGTTGCGTTCCACGCTATCGGTGCCGTGGGCGTGGGGAGAAAGGGAAACAACCAGTTTGCTCATTTTTTTCTATTTCTAATAATTCCCATGACGGTTTGCTTGCCCTGCCGGATGTGGTCGAGCAGGGGTCGGTGGGCTGGACAGGTGAACTGACACGAGCCGCATTCGATGCAGCTCACGATATCTTCGTGCTCGGCACGCTCCCAGTTCTTGTGCTCCGAGAACTTGGCCAGCAGATAAGGCTCCAGTCCCATGGGGCAGACGCCCACACACTTGGCACAGCGGATGCAAGGCTGAGGCTCCTTTCGGCGAGCATCATCGCCACTGAGGATGGTGACGCTGTTCGTACCCTTGCAGATGGGCACCTCGGTCGACGTGAGGGCCTTGCCCATCATCGGGCCACCAGCCAGCAGCTTGTTGTCGCCCTCGGGCATGCCGCCACAGGCTTCGATAAGGTCGGCCATGGGGGTGCCCAGTCGTACCAGGAAGTTGCCAGGACGGGCCAAGAGCTTGCCCGTCACGGTGGTGTAGCGCTCGAGCAAAGGCTTTTGCTTCATCACCGCCTGATAAACGGCGAAGGCTGTGCCCACATTCTGCACGATGGCTCCCACATTGACGGGGATGGCGGGCGGGGCGGGCACCTGACGGCGAATGACGGCATCGACCAACTGCTTTTCGCCACCCTGCGGGTAGCGCTGCTTCAGGGGAACCACCTCCACTTGGTAATCCGAAGCGGCAAAGGCTTCGGCACATTTCTTGGTGAGCAGGTCGATGGCCTTGGGCTTGTTGGTCTCTATGCCAATGTAGCCGCGCTTCACCTTGGCAGCCTTCATCAACAGTTCCAGGCCCACAAGTATCTCGTTGGCATGCTCCATCATCAGCCGATAGTCGGCGGTGATGTAGGGTTCGCACTCCACGGCGTTGATGATGACGCACTCGGCCTTGGCCGTGGGTGGCGGTGTGAGCTTGATGAACGTGGGGAAACAGGCGCCTCCCATGCCCACCACGCCAGCATCCTTCACACGGACCACAATCTCCTCGGGCGTCAGCTCAGGGTGGTCGGCCACCAGTTCCAGCTTCTCAGAGCGGTCGATGGTGTCCTCCCACTCGTCGCCTTCCACCTTCACAAAAATACATGGCTTGAGATAACCAGTAGCATCAACAGCAGTGTCAATCTTATCGACCGTGCCGCTCACGCTACTAAAGATGGGAGCCGAAACGAAGCCACCAGCCTCGGCCAATAGTGTGCCCACCTTCACCACGTCGCCCTTCTTCACCAAGGGCACGGCAGGGGCACCGATATGCTGGCTCAGGGGGAAGATGGCCACCTTGGGCAGCGCAGCCACCTGCGTGGGGGCCTCGTGGGTCAGCTTGTTCTCCTCGGGGTGAATACCTCCGATGCGGAATGTGCGTATGTTCATGGTTGTATGGTTGGTGTGGTAGGTACGACAGGTTTGGGAGCGGGGAAGTTCACGGCGTGGATAGCCTTGGTGGGACAAGCCTCCACGCATTTGCGGCAGAGGCGGCACTTGGCCGGGTCGATGTAGGAGAGCGCAGAAGAGATGGTGATAGCCTCGAACTGGCACTCCTTCTGGCACTTGCCACATCCTATGCATGCAGCTTGGCATGCCTTTCTGGCCACCGCTCCCTTGTCCTTATTCACACAGGAGACGAAGACACGGCGACCTTTCGGACCACGCTTGCGCAGTTCGATGATGGTGCGCGGACAAGCTTTCACACAGGCTCCGCAAGCGGTGCATTTCTCTTCGTCGACCACGGGCAGGCCCGTCTCTGCATTGATGCTGATGGCGCCAAACTGGCAAGCCTCTACACAGTCGCCACAGCCCAGGCAACCATAGCCGCAAGCCGTCTCGCCAGCGCCAGTGGCATGCATGGCGGCGCAGGTACGCAGTCCGCTATACTCACAGATGCGGGGGCGCGACTGGCAGGACCCGTTGCAGCGCACCACGGCCACCTTGGGCTCGCCATTGGCAACGGCCATACCCAGCAAGTTGGCCACCTGCTCCATCACGGCATTGCCGCCCACAGGGCAAGCAAGCCCCTCCAAGCTACCGGCATCGGCACCCTTCACCAAGGCATCGGCCAGGCCGCCACAACCGGCAAAGCCACAACCGCCGCAGTTGGCTCCAGGCAGCAATGCACTCACTTGGGCAATGCGCGGATCCTCGTAAACAGCAAAGCGCTTGGAGCACACAAAGAGCACCACCGACGCTATCACGCCAATGGCTCCGAGCACGATGACTGCAATTAAAATGAAATTCATTGTATTTTTTTGAGTTGTTTATTGTCTGTCTTTAATCTCAAAAGTAATATCACGACCGATGCGATGGCGAAAGAACCACAATACCAGATAATAGGGCAACAAAACACCCAGTGCCAACAAGGCCGCTACTCCCTCACTGCTCCCCGCCGCCAGGGCTATCATCAGTGCCAGCAACATGAGCAACAAGGGTACTCCAAAAGCCAAAAGCAGCGCTCGACCAGCCATACTGCTCTGCGTAGTCACCGTCACTGCCTGCCCCACCTGCCATTTGGCCATGTCATCAGGAGCGTGGACGGCAATCAGCTTCTCTTTCGACTCAGAAGCATGACAATGCGCGGCCACCTTGCAGCCATTACAAGCCGATGCCTGATTGATGCGCACCTCAATCACCCCGTCCTGTATGGACTCCACGATGCCCTCATGGCTTATCTCTTTATCCATTCAACATCTTTCATTGAACAAAAGTTCACCACGTCTCATTGGGCGGCAAGAATGCCTTCCCTCCTACTTTCAGAAAGTGGCTGCAAAGGTACGGAAAATTTTCGACATAGCGAAAAAAAAAGATTTTAAAAAGATGTCGAACGAAAAAAACATTCATTTCCTTTGCACCCTCGCAGTTTTTTTGTAATTTTGTGCCCGAATAATGCCCTTCAACGTCATTCGACAGCGGGCAGGAGAAAGAATAATACAAATTAAAACCTAATAGCATTATGAAATTAACTGGAAGACGTGAGAGCTCAAACGTGGAAGATCGCCGCGGACTGAGCGCCGGAAAGGCAGCCGCCGGTGGAGGCATCTTGGCTGTGATTATTGGTATTGTGATGTCGCTCATTGGAGGAGGCGGCAGTGGCGGTAGCGGCATCGACCTGGGTCAGGTGATTGGCGCCGTGACACAGGGCGGAGGCCTGGGCAGCGTTTTCGGCGGACAGACCGAGGAGGTGGATCCCACCCAGTTTAGCGAAGAAGAACAAGAGCTGGCCACTGTGTGCAAGCAGATTTTGGGCAGCACCGAGGATGTATGGACGAAGGTATTCAAGGATTATAACCTGCCCAACAATATGTCTGGAAAGAGCGGCACCTACACCAATCCCACCCTGGTGCTCTTCACCAATAGCGTTCAGTCGGCTTGCGGCAGCGCCACGGCCAGCGTAGGTCCGTTCTACTGCTCTGGCGACCAGAAGCTCTATATCGACCTGTCGTTCTTCACGCAGATGAAGCGCCAACTGGGCGTGGAAGGCAGCACCTTTGCCTACGCCTACGTCATTGCCCATGAGATAGGTCACCATGTGGAGTTCCTCACAGGCTCGCTCACCAAGGCACATGAGCAGATGAGCAATCTGAACAAGACCAAGGCCAACCAAGTCAGCGTGCGTCTGGAGTTGCTGGCCGACTACTATGCCGGCGTGTGGGCTCACTACGAGGACCAGATGAACCACTCGATGGAATACGGCGACCTGGAGAAAGGCCTGGAGCTGGCCCACGCCATTGGCGACGACTGGCTGCAGAAGCAGGCACAGGGCAGAGCCGTCGAGGAGTCGTTCACCCACGGAACCAGCGAGCAGCGCAAGCGCTGGCTGAAGAAGGGATTCCAGACTGGCGACATGAAGACATCCACGTTCCAGATTTCAGACTATAACGATTTGTAAATCGCTCAAAAGCGAGCCACAGCGACAGCCTTTGAAAGAAAAGCTCTTTTCATACAGGCGATTATGCGTCATTACATTATCGGCTTGTGCATGTACCATGGCGGTGCATGCACAAGATGTGTTTTGCTTTGAAACACAATTCACCGCTTCCGACGGTGAAAACTCGCCGCTGTGGCTCAACGCCAACAAACACGGTCTCAGCGCCCTCACCTCAACCAACGGCTATGTGCGAGGTGGACTGTTCCGCAGCATCGAGGCCGACACCACCCACACATTGTCATGGGGCTATGGCGCCGACGTAGCCGTGGCCAGCCGCTTCACCAGCACCTTTGTGGTGCAACAAGCCTATGCCGAGGCACAATGGAAAATCATCAGGGCCACGCTGGGCAGCAAGGAGCAGCCCATGGAACTGAAGAACCAAGAGCTGAGCAGCGGCTCGCAGACCTTCGGCATCAACGCTCGGCCCGTGCCACAACTCAGAATAGGATTCCCCGACTATGTCGACGTGCCCTTCACCAAGGGATGGCTGGGCATCAAAGGCTATTGCGCTTACGGCTTGACCACCGACGACGACTGGCAGCGCGACTTTGCACAGTCGGAAGCCCACCGCACCGAGAACACCTTCTTCCACGCCAAGGCCGCCTATCTGCGATTGGGACGGGGGAAGGTGAATCTGGAATTTGGAATGGAGGCCGGCTGCCAGTTTGGGGGCAAGAGCTACCAGCCCAACGGCATCGTCATCAAGAACAAGAGCGGACTGAGGTCGTTCATCAATGCGCTCTACGGCGGCGGCACCGACATCACCGACGGCGAATACAAGAACAAGGAGGGCAACCACGTGGGCAGCTGGAACATGCGCCTGAACATCGACCAGCCCGCCTGGAACCTCGGTCTCTATTGCGACCAGCTGTTCGAGGACAATTCGATGATGGTGCACATCGCCTACAACGGTTGGGGAGAAAAGGAGACGGCACACCAGCACGAGAAATCGTGCTATTTCATCTACGACTTCAAAGACGCCATGCTGGGAGCCGAGCTGAAACTGAAGCAGCTGCCTTGGCTGAACGACATCGTGCTGGAGTTCTTGGCCACGAAATACCAGGGTGGCCCCACCTATCACGACATCACCTACCATTTAGGCGAGCACATCACCGGCCGCGACGACTACTACAACCACAGCGTCTTCACCGGCTGGCAGCACTGGGGGCAGGTAATGGGCAATCCGCTTTTCCTCTCGCCCATCTACAACGCCGACGGCACCATCGAAGTGAAAGACAACCGCTTCACAGCCTGGCACCTGGGTCTGGCCGGCGACCCCATCGGCGGTCTGCACTATCGCTTGCTGGCATCGGTGCAGAAGGGCTTCGGCACCTACTATCATCTTTATCCCGACCCACGCCGCAACTTCAGTCTGCTGGCCGAGGGCACCTACCGTTTCTCCGAGCGTTCGCAACTGAAAGGCTGGCACCTGACTTGCGGTATAGGTCTCGACAGAGGACGCCTGCTGGGCGATAACATCGGATTCCAGCTCACCGTGGGCCACAGCGGACTGCTGAAACGCCAAAAAAGCAATTAGAAACCATCAACCATGCACCGACTACTCCTGCTTCTGCTCTTCCCGCTCTTCATCGTGTCGTGCGAACTGGAAACCAGCGACAACGGCAATCTTGATGGCTTATGGCAGCTATATGCCACCGACACGCTGCGCACCCCCAACGGTACGCCCGGCGGCAGTGCCGACATGCGAGAGAGCGGAAAAATTTGGGCCTTCCAAGGGCGCATCATGATGCTGCGCCAAGACGATGGATTCCACCACATGGAAGTGATTTGCAAATTCGAGCACGAAGGAGATTGGTTGCGCGTCTACGACCCCCATTTCAGCAACCGCGAGATTGACGACCCACCCATCGACGACCCCGAAATGCTCTTCCCCTACGGACTTTACGCCCTTGACAACCGTCTGCAAGTAGTGACGCTCAGCAAGGACTGGCTGGTGGTGCAAACCGATGAACTACGCCTGAAGTTCCGCAAATATTAGCACAGCCCGTTCAAACTCTTCATAATCTTTCAGAAACGACTGCAGCAGCTGCCGGCGGTTGCGCTCGTATGTCGCTTCGTCGAAATCATCCATGAACTTTTGCAGCCGCTCTGCCAAATGGTCGGCGTCGGCAATGGCGACACCCACACCGTAACGGTCGGCATAGTCGCCCTGGATGGTGTCGGCGGTGGTAATCATGGGCTTGCGGAAGAGTAGCGAACTGTAGAAGCGGTTCGAGAGAGCCGTGTCGTGCGACAGCTTGCGCGGGTAGAAGATGTTTAAGAATGTGGCCTTCTGGATGATGCCCGGCTCATCTTCTTTTTTATAGAACCCCTCGAAATGTACATTCTGCACGTGCTCCTGCTCGGCCAACTGGCGCAACTTCACGTCGGCTCCCTCTTCGCCCCGTCCGATATAGGCTGTCTCAAACTCAGGCCGATTGGCCAGTGCCATCATCACGGCAGCATTCTGCTCATAGTCGCGAATGCCCCCGATGGTGAGCACATTATATTTAGAGCCCGGCGCTTCTTTTGTCGAAGAACACTGGGAGGGACTGTCGAGCGCCTTGCGCAGCAAGTCGATGCTGATGTTATGGCTCATGATATAATTGGCATCGGGCAGACAGCGTTTGAAGCCTGGCGACGAAATCATGTTGTAGGCGCTGATGGCCAACAGCTTGCGATAGCGCTTCATGAATCGCTGCTCTATCGACAGGTCGCGATAGTCAAGGATGAACTTCCCCGTGTAGTGTTTCTTCAGAAAAGGATAGAGGAAGATGGCTATCTGCGGCCCGCAGACGATGAGCCTATCGTAGCCCTCATGCTTGATGGCCTGGGCCAGGAAGCGGGCATAACGCCAATAGCCCCAAAAGCGCTTCAGGTTGCCGTCGGTGCTGCTCACGTTGGCCGCGAAGCGATAGGCCGCGGGTTCCGCCAAGTTACGCTTGTCGAAATACAGGATGTCGTAGTCGATGCCGTGCTGGTCGAAGATGTCGGTATAAACCCTGGAATAGGGTGCGAAATAGACATTCGTGGGGAGCAGTATTCCAATTCTCATGCTTTCAGTGCGCTGACGATTCTTTCACATGCCTTGCCGTCGCCGTAGGGGTTGACGGCATGGCTCATCTGGGCGTAGGCCTGCTCATCGTTGAGCAGCAGCGAAACGCTGTCCACGATGAGGTCGTGGTCGGTGCCCACCAAGCGCACCGTACCGGCCTCCACCGCTTCAGGGCGCTCGGTAGTGTCGCGCATCACCAGCACGGGCTTGCCCAGTCCGGGAGCCTCCTCCTGTATGCCGCCGCTGTCGGTGAGCACGATGGTGCTCTGCTCCATCATCAGCACAAAGCTCAGGTACTCCAAGGGTTCTATGAAGAACATGTTGTCGAGTCCATCGAGCTGGTCGCCAAAAACCTGGTGAATGGGATGGCGCACATTGGGGTTGAGATGCATGGGATACACAAAATCCACCGTGGGAAACTTCTTTGTGAGGTCGCGAATGGCGGTACACATGCTGATGAATCCCTGCCCGAAGTTCTCCCTCCGATGGCCAGTGATGAGCACCAGCCTACGGCCATCCCGAAGCCTGTCAAAATCATAACCTGCCGTGCGAAGCTGCCCACGTAACTTCGACTGCAGCTGTGCGTCGTTCCCTATTTTGTCAATCACCCAATACAGCGCATCAATCACCGTGTTGCCTGTCACCGTGATGAGCTTGTCGTCCACATGCTCTTGCAACAGATTGCGACGGCTCAACTCCGTGGGTGCAAAGGCGTAGACGGCGATGCGGTCGGTGATCTGGCGGTTCATCTCTTCGGGCCAAGGACTATGGATATTATAGGTGCGCAGCCCAGCCTCCACATGTCCCACGGGCACCTGCTTGTAGAAGGCAGCCAAGGCAGCCGCGGTCGAGGTAGTGGTGTCGCCATGCACCAGCACCACGTCGGGCTGGCACTCGTCTATCACCTGTCGCATGCCGAGCAGCACACGGGAGGTGATGTCGAAGAGGTCCTGCCCCTGCTTCATGATGTTCAGGTCGTAATCGGGATGTATATCGAATATCTTCAGCACCTGGTCGAGCATCTCACGGTGCTGCCCAGTGACGCACACCTTCGTGCTGAAGTTGTCGGTCTCTTTCTGCAGGGCTTTTACCAGCGGTGCCATCTTGATGGCTTCTGGACGGGTGCCAAAAACCAAGAGTATCTTCTTCATCGTTCTTCGTAATTTGGCGGCAAAGGTAATGAAAAAGAACGAGAATCACAAGGAATGCCCTCTTTTTTTCATAGAAAGCGAACACGATGAGGACGTTGTAGGCTATGATGGTCTATTCTCTAGTCCTGTTTGCTATAAGCTATTTCTTTGGGCAATATGTTGTTGGTTGCGGGATTCTGTTGGCTTGGCCATTGTTCCCGTTATTCCCATAATTCCCATTTCTCCCATTAAGATAACCCATCCCGTGCTCCTCACGCCAATTGCGACGCGCAGCTGACATCTGTTCCTTGATGCCGCCGTTGGTGAGGAAGTCTGCCTTGAACTTCTCCAAGAGCTTCTTTAGCAGATAGTCGGTCTGATGGATAAGGACGAGTGCGATATTGGCGAGCGTGATGTCGTCGCGCAGCTGGCACACACGCTGATAGTCCTCGGTCTTTGAGTGCTGGCGACACCAGAGGCGCGCATTGCGGCACTGCTCGCTATTCACGTCCCACAGCCGATTTCCGTGGTTGCGCAGGTAGTCCTCGTAGTCCTCCTGCAACTCCTTCAGGCTCGCCTTTGCAACGTTGACAAGCTTGATGCAAGCCTCCATCGAGGTGGTACCCGTTTCATTGCCCTCGGCGATGTTCTGCTTGCCCGAACGGGCGGCCTGCTTCATCTGGTCAACGGTGCGGTCACCAATCTTCGGCAGGTAATGCTCCAGAAAATAGCAGGTGATGTCGTAAATGCACTCTGCCTTCTGAAAGGCGATGAGGTTCTTGTAGTCGCCTTTCGGGGTGAGGAAACTGCTGTTATCGGTGGGCATGGTGGGTAAGATGGGAGTTATGGGAGTTATGAGAATGATGGGAATGGATGGACAAAATAATTCTTTTTTATATTTCTGTCCGCTAAACATAATAATCGCCATCCCAACTCACTGTAACACAGGATTTGGGATGTTTTTGTATTTACGACAAGCACCTCATTCGATTTCGGCACTGTCGGGAGGTGATTCCGCAGCATCTTCAATCATCCTTTTCATGTCTGCATCTGGCATATTGAAGAAATCATTCATGTTGAGGTATTCCATCAGTAGTATGCGTACCATAGTTGCCAGCCCGGAGAAACTCCAGCGTCTTTCCAGCGAGATTTGGAGCAGTGAAAGCAACAGATTGGCAATCAGGGTGACCCATATCTGGACTTTGATGGCATTGGCAGACTCGCCGTAAAAGTATCTGAGGGGGAAATTCTGCTTTATCTGCTTGAAAAGCGACTCTATCTGCTACCGCCTGCGGTATATGGCCACGAGGGTTTCCATAGGCATGTCAAAGTCGTTGGTGAGCAGCGAAACCAGTTTCGGGGTCTTTCCCTTCTTGATGTCCACGTATGTGATGATGCGCGCAATGTGGCTGATGCAGCCCTTCCTGAAGACAACCACCTGCTCACGGTACTCCATCTTGCCTTCAGGGCTCATGTCCATGCAGTCCACCAGGACCTCATATTTGAGGCTTTTCTTCATTTTGGTAACGTAAATCACATTCCTTTCCGTGAGTTCCTCGAATTTCTCGTAGTTGATGTATGCCCGGTCGAGGGCCACAATCTCATCATGCTAGAAATGACTGGGAGCAAGCATGAAGGAGTCGTTGGTGGCTGCAGAGGTAAACTTGACATCACAGTGCAGGCCCTCATTGGCATGAATGACGGAGTGGACCTTGATGCCGCCTTTCTTCTTTCCCGTATTCGGATGGCGGCCTACGCCCTTGAAAATCACGTTGGAGAACAGCGTGATAGTGGTAGAGTCTATGATTCTCAGCCTTTTCAACCATTCCTCCGTACCGTTACGTCGGCTGTCCGACGAAAGCTTGTCCTTGTTCGACTGGTACAGGTCGCGGTAAACCTCATCGAAGAACTTCTCCGGGAGTCTGGCATTGGCATCGGACAAGGTGCTGCGCTTGGGAACCTTGTCAATGCCTATATGATGGAGTTTGCGCACTTCTGCCGTCATTGCCGCTTCTATCTCGCGCAGAGAGTCGAAGCGCATGATGACGGCGTACAGCATCGTTAGCAGGTGCGTAAACCCGTTAAAGCTCTTTACATACTTCTCACCGCCGTTTTTGCGGCTAAATTCAACAATTTTATCACGGTCAAGTGATTTTATCAGCTGACCATACACCGACTGTCCGAAAAAATGTGTACTTTTGCCCATGGTTACGTTTGATTTTGTTTGGCGACAGCAAAGGTAACCAAAAGGGCTGACACCTAACAATGGTATCAGCCCTAATTTAATCTCAATGCACAAAGTTTAGCGGACAGTAATAACTTTTTTATCCAAAGAGCGCGCATCATGCTAAAACATTTAGCAAAGAATCACATTTCGATATTGTTTTCTCCACTTCTTTAGCCCATTTTTTCGCAATATTAAACCGTTAGCTTCAATCTTTATCGACCTGCAAAAAGGCGTGTAAATCAGTGCTTTTGCCCTTTCAGGGGCAGGGCGATGGTTACATGCTTCCTTTCCCCAGGGCGATGCCCTGGGCTAATGGCTCATTGCCCCTTTGGGGCGCTATCGAGCGATTGCGGGTCGGCTAAATGGATGTCAGGTGGGAGTGGCACAAGATAATTAGGGATTACGAAAACAATTCCAAAGGACAAAAACAGGTGGCTGAAGGAAAAAAAGGAATAAAAACTTGCAGACTTTGTAGGGAATGCGTAACTTTGCAGAAATTTTCAGAATCAACTATGGATACCATCAAGAAAATCTTTGCCCAGAAGCTGCTCGAGGTGAAAGCCGTGAAGCTGCAACCCACCGAGCCGTTTACTTGGGCCAGCGGCTGGAAGTCGCCCATCTATACCGACAACCGCAAGACACTGTCGTTCCCACGGCTGCGCTCTTTCGTGAAGATAGAGCTGTGCCACCTCATCCAGGAGCACTTCCCCGAGGCCGAGGCAGTGGCCGGCGTGGCCACAGGAGCCATCGCACAGGGTGCGCTGGTGGCCGAAGAGCTAGGCATGCCCTTCTGCTACGTGCGTCCCAAACCGAAGGACCACGGCATGGGCAACCAGATTGAAGGCGTGGTGCCACAGGGCGCCAAGGTGGTGGTGGTGGAAGACCTCATCAGCACCGGCGGCAGCAGTTTGAAAGCTGTCGAAGCCCTGCGCCAGGCTGGGTTGCAGGTGGTGGGCATGGTGGCATCGTTCACCTACGGTTTCCCCGTGGCCGCCGAAGCGTTCAGCCAGGCTGGCGTCGTGCTCCACACCCTGAGCGACTACGAGCACGTGGTGGCCGAGGCAGCACGCACAGGATATATCACCGAGGAGCAGATGCCCGTGCTGGCCGCCTGGAGGCAGAACCCCGCAGAGTGGGCTTAGCCCCCAAAGTTTGACGAGGTGGGGGTCTGAACAGGCGCAGGCCCCATCATTATTAATAACAAACAGTCTGATTTCGCTTGTTCAGACCCCCATCCCCCCAACTTAGGGGGCTTAGACAATGACCCAATTTGAAAGTAGTGTGAAGCACGTTCCCTATCCGCAGGAGAACGTCTACCGAAACATCAGTGACCTGAACAACCTGGAGCGCATTCGCGACCGGGTGCCAGCCGACAAGATTGACGACTTCAGCTTCGACAGCGATACCGTGACCGTGAGCATGGCCCCAGTGGGAAAAGTCACCCTGCGCATCGTCGACCGCGAAGAGCCCAAGTGCGTGAAGTTCGAGTCGGTGCAGAGTCCCGTTCCCTTCAACCTGTGGATACAGGTGCTGCCCGTGGACGCCGAGAACTCGAAGATGAAGGTGACGCTGAAGGCCGACATCCCCTTTGTGCTGCGCGCCATGGTGAGCGGCCCGCTGCAGGATGGCGTGGATAAGATTGCCGATGCACTGTCACAAATACAATTCGTGTAAAAGTGAATACTGAAAAGAATCATACTGGCGGCAGTTTCCTGTGGTCGAAGGGCTACGACATCAACGCCGAGATTGAGCGCTTCACCGTGGGGCGCGACCGCGAGCTCGACCTGCTGCTGGCCCCGCACGATGTGATGGGGTCGATGGCCCACATCACCATGCTGAACAGCATCGGCCTCATCGGCGACGACGAGCTGCCACAACTGCTGCGCGAGCTGAGGGCCATCCACGAGGTGGCAATGCGCGGCGAGTTTGTCATTGAAGAGGGCATCGAGGATGTGCACTCGCAGGTGGAGCTGATGCTCACGCGCCGTCTGGGCGACATGGGCAAGAAAATCCATTCGGGTCGCTCGCGCAACGACCAAGTGCTGCTCGACCTGAAGCTCTTCACCCGCCACGAGCTGCGCCTGGTGGCCGAGGCCGTGAACGACCTCTTCCATCAGCTCATCCAGAAGAGCAACCAGTACAAGCATGTGCTCATGCCCGGCTACACCCATCTGCAGGTGGCCATGCCCAGCTCGTTTGGACTGTGGTTTGGCGCCTACGCCGAGAGTCTCTGCGACGACATGCCCTTCCTCGAAGCCGCCTGGCGCACCGTGAACCGCAACCCGCTGGGTTCGGCCGCCGGCTATGGCAGCAGCTTCCCGCTCAACCGCCAGATGACCACCGACTTGCTGGGCTTCGACTCGATGGACTACAACGTGGTGTATGCCCAGATGGGGCGCGGCAAGATGGAGCTGGGCGTCAGCTTCGCCCTCGCCTCCATCGCAGGCACCCTCGCCAAGCTGGCCTTCGACGCTTGTCTGTTCAACTCGCAGAACTTCGGATTCATCCGTTTGCCACGCGAGTGCACCACGGGCAGCAGCATTATGCCTCACAAGAAGAACCCTGACGTGTTTGAGCTGATACGCGCCAAGTGCAACAAGCTGCAGGCGCTGCCCACACAGGTGACGCTCATCAAGAACAACCTGCCCGTGGGCTACTTCCGCGACCTGCAAATCATTAAGGAGGTGTTCCTGCCTGCCTTCGACGAGTTGCTCGACTGTTTGCGCATGACCGCCTACATCATCAACAAGATTGAGGTGAACGAGCACATCCTCGACGACGAGCGCTACGACCCCATGTTCTCCGTAGAAGAGGTGAACCGCTTGGCCGCCGAGGGCATGCCCTTCCGCGACGCCTACAAGAAGGTGGGCCTCGACATCGAGGCCGGTCGCTTCAAGCCCTGCAAGACCATCCATCACACCCACGAGGGCAGCATCGGTAACCTGTGCAACGACCGCATCGAGCAGCTAATGGCCCAAGCCATGAACCGCTTTGGCTTTGAACGCGTGGCCGAGGCCGAAGAGGCGCTGTTGCGGCCTTCGGCCTAAATGATAAATGATAAACGATAAATGAAAAATGAGAGGATGAGACCCCGGTGTGCAAGTCGGCTTCTGAAGGGGCTGGCAACTTTATCATTTATCATTTTTCATTTATCATTTTGCGCAGCGCGTAAGCTGGCGGCTTTAACATTTATCATTTATCATTTATCATTTAGCGTAGCGCTCTTATCATTTTGCGCAGCGCTCTCTTCCTGCACCGAGGCCGACAACATGTACTCGTCGGCCTATTGCCGCTTTACGTTCAACTGCAGCCTCTACCCCTCGTCGGCCCTCACGCGTGCCGTGGGCAGCACGGGGGGCGACTTCTGCATTGTGAAGGCCGTCAACCGCAACGGTGCCACCCACTTGCTGCTCACCCCCAACCGGGGAACGTATGCCGCCACCGACCTCGACCTTACTATGAACACGGCCATCACCGGCGAGCGCATCAGCTATGCCAACATGGGCTACAACAAGGGGCTCGTCATCGGCCGCTCGCTCTTCGGAACTTTGCGCTGCTACGACCTGATGTGCCCCAACTGCGACAACAACTACGAGCTGGCATGGAGCAGCGAACAAGCACTGGAGATGGTGTGCAACAAGTGCCACCGCGTCTATAACATCGACGGCGAATACGGCTACCCAAAATCGGGCGAGAAAGGACGGGCGTTGACGCTCTATCGCAATGTCAACTATACGCCGGCCAGCGGTATCCTCATCGTCAGCAATCCGTGAGGTGAGGGGTGAGAGGTGAGGAGTGAGAGGTTAGTTTAAACTAAACAATAAACATAGTATAGATGAACAGTTTCAAAGACCTGGTGCAGCTGCGACGCTCGCACCGCAAATTCACCAACGAAGAGATCGACCCCGAAGCCGTGAGGCTCATCATGCGGGCTGCCCTGATGGCGCCCACCAGCAAGAGCATGCGTGCCTGGCAGTTCGTGCTGGTCGACGACAAGATGGACCTGCAGAAGCTCGCCGACGCCAAGGACATGGGCGGGCAGTTTGTGAAGGATGCCCCCCTGGCCATCGTGGTGCTGGGCGACCCCATGCAGAACGACTGCTGGGTGGAGGATGGCGCCATCGCCGCCATCAGCATGCAGTATCAGGCCGAGGACCTGGGACTGGGCTCCTGCTGGGTACAGCTGCGCGGGCGCGGACTTAGCGACGGCACCACCGCCGACACCGTGGTGCGCGGCATCCTCGACATCCCCGAGAACCTGTGCGCACTCTGCATCATCGCCGTGGGACACAAGGCCGACGAGCGCAAGCCACAGAACGAAGACCGCCTGAAGTGGGAAAACGTTCATGTGGGAAAGTTCAACCAGCAGCAGTAACTCCCCACGGATGGAAATTGTGTTTGTAGGAGCGGGGCGCCTGGCCACACAGTTGGCCAAGGCGTTGCACGCCAAGGGGCATGTCATTCGGGCGGTATATAGCCGCACGCTGGCATCGGCACAAACGTTGGCCGATGCCGTGGGGGCTGTTGCCACCAACAACCTTGCCGAGCTGCCCCTTCAGGCCGACGTATTCATCGTGGCCGTAGCCGATGCCGCCCTGCAACAGGTGGCCGACGCGCTATTACAAGGGCGCAGCCAGGCAACGGTGCTCCACACGGCCGGTTCCATGCCTATGCAGGTGTTGCAAGGTTTCGCCCATCACGGCGTGCTATACCCCATGCAGACCTTCTCCAAGGAGCGACCCGTGGACTTTGCCCAAGTGCCCTTCTTCATCGAAGGCAACGACACGCACGCCCTGCAGGTGGCGCGACAGCTGGCCTCGTCGTTGAGCGAAAGCATCTACGAACTCAGCTCCGAGGAGCGGCGCTACCTACATCTGGCCGCTGTCTTCGCCTGCAACTTCTCCAACCACTGCTATGCCTTGGCCGCCCATATTCTTCAGCAGCATCAGCTGCCCTTCAGCGTGATGCTCCCCCTCATCGACGAGACCACCCAGAAGGTGCATACGCTGCCCCCACTCCAAGCTCAGACAGGCCCCGCCATTCGC
>JAFZSR010000030.1 GCA_017619275.1 Prevotella sp.
AGTTGTCATCAACAACGTAAGGAACAAACTCATCCACTTGGTGCTCTCCCTCGTCACGAACGACGTGGACTACGAGGCGAACCATTTGTTCAATGGGGTGCAGGGAAAGGGCAGAACAAAAAATCCCGCCCAATTAGAGAATATTAACTAAATATGTTTTGAAAAAACCATAGGAAGCAAGGGGAGGGGTTAGGGGTGGGGTCTCTAAAATCCTGCGAATGAAGAATATACAGACCCCACCCCTGCCCCTCCCCTTGAAGGGAGGGGAGTGGCTGCGCTTTGCTTTTGCAAAGAACTTTTCGGTCTTAACGACCATTTTGGGTTTATTCAAGTTTCGCATTCGCTCAACTTGGGGAGTTAAAGGGAGTTATGGGGGCCTTTAACTCCCCAACTTGCGAAAGTTGAGTACTATTATTTCTCAAACACGAAGTCTTCGAGTTTGCAGAGCGACTGTTCCTTGGTGTCCGACGCGAAGGTGAAGAACAGGGCGTGCTTGCCAGTGAGTTCGGCCAGGGCGGGCAGTTCCACGCTCAGCTCTGTCGACGTCTGGGGCATGTCGGCTTTCAGCTCGATGGTGCCCAGCACCTTTCCGCCTTGTGATGTCCACGGACGGTCGGCCATGATGGTGATGGTGCCATCGACACCTTCGGGGATGAGGCGCAGCAACAGGCGCGGACTCTTAGAGCCATTCATGGCGCTGAAGTTGAAATATTTGTAGCCAACGATGGAGCCGTCGGTATTGTTCACCACGCGGTTGCTATTGTTCTTCAGGTCGTAGGGAGCCTCGAAATTGGTGTCTGTGCCATACGAGGTCTCCACATAGGAGCCGAAGAACACATTGTTTGGCCAGTTGTGTTCGGCCACCTTCGGGCCGGTGGTCCAACAGGCCAGTCCTGCCGAGTGGCGCTCCAACGGGTTGAGGCCGTCGAGCGCGAAGCCCTCAGAATTATACTCGCCCTCGCTAATCTCCACCTTGCCGCCAGGACCTTCCTCCACCTTCACCTCGATGGGAGCCACCATGGCCTGACGAGCGAATTCGTTGAGGCCCGCCTGACGATGATAGAACACATACCACTGACCCTTGATTTCACAGATGCTACCGTGAGTGTTGCCCGAGACGACACCCGAGGCGATGGTGTCGCCCTGCTCGTTCACTTCGCGGCCACGACCGTCGATGATGGTTCCGCCGTAGGTCCAAGGACCCAGTGGTTTGTCGCTGTAGGCGTAGGCCAGCGTGTAGTTGGTGTCGGGCAACCCGAACTCGCCTGGCTCCGTCCATCGACTGTAGATAAACACATACTTATCCTTGATCTTGCGGATGCTGGAAGCCTCGAAGAAACGGAACTTGCCAGGCTCATTCCTGCCCGAAACCATGCCGTCGACAACCTTCGTGCCCGGCTTCACGGTGCACATCGTGGCGGGGTCTATCTCGGCAGCGTAGGAGTGCTCGAAGCCCCAGTAGCCATACACGCGGCCATCGTCATCGACGAACACGGCGGGATCGAAGCCATAGATGCCATCCACCTTGTTGGGGTCGTCGGCGTTCCAGTTGCACACCTCGAAAGGCCCGTCGGGGCGGTCGCTCTTGGCAATAAGTCCATTGCGGAAGCCCGTCTGGTCGTTGGGGAACAGGTAGTAGGTCTTCTTACCGTTGGCATCGGTCACCATCGTCACATCGGGAGCAAAGAGCACATCGGCCGTTCCTGCCGCATCGAACGGCTCACCCTTTGCATTCTTGTCAACCACGAGTATCACACCATCATAGCGCCAGCGGTTCAGGCTATCGACCGATGCCGACCACACCACCTGGTCGCGTCCGCAGTAGTCGGTCTTGATGATGTCGTGCGAGCCATAGACATACACGCGCAGCTTGCCCGGCTGGTCGGGGTCTTCAAACACGTAGGGTTCGCCATCGGGGATATGCTCCCAGAGGGGCAGATAGGGGTTGCCCACGGTAGTGAGTTCATCGGTAGATGCAGTCGGTGCGGGCTGGGCACACGACAAAGCCATCATGGCACCACAGGTGGCCATGAATGGGAACATAAGCCTTCTTGTCTTCATCATTGTAGTACGTTTTTAGTTGGATTTGGTCATTTGGCTGCAAAGTTACAAATTAGCGGGCGAAGAACAAAAGAAATATACGTTTTTCTTTTATCAATAGGTTAGCCCAAACTGCCAAAGAGGGATAATGTTGCCGTAGCCAGTCTCAATGTCATCCTTCACGACATAGCCTTGCTCTGCATTCTGTATCTGTTTCTGCTTTACCGCAATGGAATAAGTGCAAAAAATCTAAAAATCGCACTAAAATCAGTGCGTTTTTTATAAAACATCGCACTAAAATCGGTGCAACATACGCAATGATTCAACTTTCTTCATTCTTACTTAAATTATGTAGGCTATCCGTAGACTATCTTGGACGGGTCCCTGCGACATTGGGGTGAAGCGCCGCACCTTTCCTCCTATTTTCCTTAGATTATAACCCTCAGAAAATCAATTGATAGCGGGGTGGCAAAAAATCTCGTACGAGATTTTTTTAAAAACCGTATGAGATTTTTCAAAAAAACGTTACCAAAATTCAAGGAAGCGTTACCCATTTGAAAAATGCTGCCGCCGCACACGCAGCGCTGGCTACCCCGATAATTAAATCAGCCGCATTTGTGATAGATTCATCCACCTTGCTTGCACCTCCTTGCTTGCATTCAAAAAAATCATATAAAACTTCTTAAATATTTTCGTAATTCAACTTTATTACTTAACTTTGCACCAAATTAGACAGAAACATACAAACCAATATATTATTAACTAAAGACCCAAGCCCCTGCAACGGTCTTCCCCCACGCAAGGGGGATTAGAGGGGGGCCTGAAACAATGTTTGAAAACTATGAGATTTGGTGGGTAACCGGCGCACAGCTTCTCTACGGAGGCGATGCCGTGGTGGCAGTGGATGGACACTCAAAGGAGATGGTCGAGGGCCTGAACGCCAGCGGCAACATCCCCGTGAAGATTGTGTATAAAGGCACAGCCAACAGCTCGAAAGAGGTGGAGCAGGTGATGCTGGCCGCCAACAACGACGAGAAGTGCGTGGGTATCATCACTTGGATGCACACCTTCTCGCCCGCCAAGATGTGGATCAAGGGCTTGCAGCAGCTGCAGAAGCCAATGCTTCATTTCCACACACAGTACAACGCCGAGATTCCCTGGAGCGAGATTGACATGGACTTCATGAACCTGAACCAGAGCGCACACGGCGACATTGAGTTCGGACACGTCTGCACCCGCATGCGCGTGGCCCGCAAGGTGGTCTGCGGCTACTGGAAGGACGAGAAGGCTCAGAAGCAGATTGCCGTTTGGGCTCGCGTGGCTGCCGGCGTGAGGGACGCTCACAACGTGCGCTGCCTGATGTTCGGTATGAACATGAACAACGTGGCCGTGACCGACGGCGACCGTGTGGAGTTCGAGCAGCGCCTGGGCTACCATGTGGACTACTATCCCGTGAGCTCGCTGATGGAATACTACAAGAAGGTGACCGACGCTGAGGCCGACGCACTGGTTGAGGAGTACAAGAAGCTCTACACCATCAAGATCGACGAGAGTGGCGAAGAGGTCTACTGG
>JAFZSR010000031.1 GCA_017619275.1 Prevotella sp.
TAAAAAAACTACGAGAAATAGTCTTTTAAAGACCGCTCGACCTTTGGTCGCTTGCAAGGCAAGAACTTGAACAACTTTGACAACTCATTACGGTCTAAAGACCGTTTTCCTCTATAAATAGTAATCGTTTTTATTCTACTGGTGTAAAGGAAATGCTTTATCTGGGTTTGGGGTTCTTAGACAAAGAAAAAAATGAAAAAAGTTGGCGTTTCCGTAAAATAATAATGGGTCTGAAGTGTCTTATATATAGATGTACCCCCAAAATGGGGTGCAAATATGAATAGACTGATATGCTTGAACACAGAATACTTGAACAGCTTTTCCGCCTGAACTACAGCAAGATGATTCATCTGGCCAGCATCCTGCTGGGCAACGACGAAGAGGCTGAGGACGTGGTGCAGGACATCTTCTTGCGAGTAGCTGCCAGCGACATTCCTCCCCAGAATGGCAGTTATCTGCTTACCGCCGTGCGCAATGCCTGTCTGAACAGAATCCGACAGATGCAGTTGCACGACAAAGTAAAGGGCTTGCTACCCGTAGAAGATGAAGCCGACCTGCAACCCATTGACAAACGGATGGAACGGCTCGACGATATTGCCGCCTACGTTGACCAGCAACTGGAGGAACCACACCGCAGCATCTTCCACCTGCGTTTCGATGAAGACCTGACCGTAGGCGAGATTGCCCGTCGGCTGGGTCTCAACCCAAACACCGCCTACAAGTATCTCACACAGTGCATTCAGCAAATCAGACACCACTTCGAGAAGTAATAAAACGAAAACAACTATGACCAACGACAACATCCGCCAGCTGCTGGAAATGCTCGACAATCCCGATGCCTACACCGAGCAGGAAATCCAGGACATCATCAACCGTGATGAAGATACGCGCGAGACCTACTGCCTGATGGTAGAGGCCAAACGCAGCAGCCGCCATCGCCGAAGCCATACACCTGAAGATACAGATGCCGCCTGGCAGAAATTCAGCAATCAGCTCCAGCCTAAACAACAAGGCATTGGCTGGATGAAGATAGCAGCATCCTTCATCGGCGTGCTACTCATATCGGGCATCGCCTTTGCCGCCATCCACCTTGTGCGTAGCGTGACAGGCGATGTGAAATTCCCTACGCAGGAGACGCAGATTTCAAATTCGCACCAACAGGAAGCCGTTGCCGGCACGATAGCCAAAGACACCGTCACGGTGCGACCCGTCGTCTACGACAACATCCCACTGGAGAAGATGCTGCCGGAGATAGCCGCGCACTACGATGTGAAGGTTACTTTCGCCAACGACGAAGCCCGTGGGCTCCGATTCCGCTTTGTATGGAATCCGCAACAGGGCATTGAGCAGGTGGTCAACGACCTCAACCAGTTCGAGCGTCTGACTGTCACACTGAAGGAAAAGCTAATCACGATAGACGTGTTGTTGAACGTCAGCGAAAAATAGTCGGCCGCCATGAACAGACATTTATTGTCCCTCTTTCTTTCCCTACTGCTGGCTGTCGGCACACAGGCACAAAGGCCACGGGAAGGCGAGCATAGCTCGGGAATGAAACGCATATCGCAAGAATATAATAATGTGTCGCTCTCCGATGCACTCAGCCAACTCGCCGAGCAGCAGACCGACTACGCCATTATGTTCCTCTACAACGAGCTGGAGGACTTCCGCATTACCACCACCGTCAACCGCAAAACGCTACCCGATGCCATCCAGCAGATGATAGGCTTCTACCCCATCCGCATGACCATTGACGACAGCAACCCCGAAGGAAAGAAAATTTTTGTGGAGTGTACGCACAAGACCGACCGCCACCTCACGGGAACTATTGTCGACGAACAAGGCGTGCCTGTGGCCTACGCCAATATCGCCGTGCTCCATCCTGCAGACTCCACCCTGCTCGGTGGTGGGGTCAGCAACGAGAGCGGCTACTTCGCCATCCCCTTTGAACAGCCCATGGTTCTCGCCCGCATCTCCTACATCGGTTATAAAACCATCTACAAACAATGCACCACGGAGGATATGGGCACAATACGTCTACAGCCCGAAGTTTATACCATCAACGGTGTGCAAGTGAAAGGCGAACGCCTGATAGTCAAGGCAGAGAACGGACATCTGACGTATAACATGGAACAATTGTTGGAAATCCTTCCTGCCGACAATGCCTACGAGGCACTGACCCGTATCCCCGGTGTAAGCGAGATGAATGGCAGCATCATGTTCTCTGGTCAGGCCGTGACGCTTATCATCAACGGCAAGCCAACAACACTGAGTGCCGAGAAAGTGGTTGAGCGGCTGAGGCAGATGCCTGCTACCATGCTGGCCAAGGCAGAGGTAATGCCATCGGCTCCGCCCAAATACCACGTGCGAGGCATGGCCATCAACATCGTCACAAAAGACTTTACAGGAACAAACCAGCTATCAGGCCAGCTGATGGGCGGTTGGCGGCACAACAAGTATGGCACAGGCTATGGGGGCGGCAGCATGATCTACAACCACGGCAAACTGAGCATGGACGCGTCGTACATGTTCACCGACGGCACAGGTTACGGACAGGCGGAGCACGAGGCCAACCACCCGCTGGGCAACCAACGCATGGCCTACAGCGACAAGACCCGCAACCGTAGCGACGGCGTGGATCACGACTATCACATTGGTCTCGACTATGCCATCGGCGATGACCACCGGCTCAGCCTGGTTTATACGGGCCAGTGGAACAGTACCCGTTCTACGAATACCACTACGGGTACGGCGCAGTCTACGCAACACTCCCGCCAGCATACCTACCTGCATAATGTCGACGCTTCCTATGCGGCACCATTCGGCCTGCAACTCGGAGCGTCTTACACCAACTATCAGGAGCCTCGCACACAAAGCCTTGAGGGAAAGCTGTACGACATCAGCCGCGACCTCTCGGTCGACAGCCGACAGAAGGTGAGCAAGTGGCTTTTTACGGCCGACCAGACCCACTCGCTGCCGAAAGGGTGGGAACTGAACTATGGCGGCAAGGCACAGTTTACCAACAACTACAGCTATCAGACCACACTCGATGCCAACCAACAGCCCATGCCCGATGCCACGTCGCACGTTGATTACGACGAGCGCATAGTGAATGGCTATGCGGGATTGAGCAAGCAGATAGGCAAGTCGCTGAGCCTTGACGCCTCGGTGACGGCGGAGCAATATCATGCCACCAAGTGGGATGAGTGGCGCATCTATCCGCAGTTCAATGCCATGTGGAACATCAATGCCATGAACATGCTCAACCTCTCGTTCAGCAGTGAGGCGCAGTACCCTTCCTACTGGAGCACCATGAGCAGTATCTACTACGCCTCGGCCTACAGCGAGATTTGGGGCAATCCCGACTTGAAACCGATGTCGGAATACAACATCAACCTGACGTGGCAGTTCAAACGTAAATACACTTTTACGGCCTTTGTCGGACTCGAACCCGACTACTTCGTGCAAATGGCCTACCAGCCTTCCGACCGCATGGCCGTGGTGATGAAGGAGACCAACTTCGACTATTCCAACCACTTCGGCCTGCAAGCCTCGGCGCAGTTCCGTGTTGGCAGCTGGCTCAACGGCAGCGCCATGGCCACAGCCCTCTATCGCCACGACAAGACCGACCATTTCTTCGACCTGCCCATCGACCGCACTTGCCTTGCGGGCATCTTTAGCGGTATGGCAGCAGCCAAACTGTCGTCACGGCACAATATCAAGCTCATCCTCAATCCGTTCTTCCAGACGAAGGCCATTCAGGGCGTCTATGACATCGATCCGTTTCTGCGGCTTAATGCCACGCTTCGCTATACCTCCAAGGATGGCAAGTGGAGTCTTGTGGCAAAAGGCGAGAACATTCTGAATGCCAACATCAGCACGCGCTCCACCATTGGCAATCAAGACTATGCTATGCGCATCTGGATGCCCTACACCAACTATTCCCTCACCGCCATCTATCGCATCGGCAACTTCAAGGAGAAGAAAAAGAAGGAGGTTGACACCTCGCGAATGGGATATTAAGAAAATGGTCGCTTATTTGGAACAATTAACGTGGAACGGTGCAAGATTTTCGGCTTTTGGTGTTTAAGCAGATAAAAGCATAAACATCAAAATCATAACGAAAATGAAAACAACGAAGATTTGGAGCATCCTGTTTGTGATGCTTGCTGCCTTTCCCCTCGCCTCGTGCAGCGACAAAGAAGATGAGCCCATTTTGATTATTGACCCCGTTGAGGTTGGCTTGGAAGCGCCAACGGCAACAACGCCACTCAGCCTTTCCAATGCACCTGTCGTCGACGGCTCAGATTCCACAGAGCCATTGAGAAACCTACTGATGTGCCGACTACTCGGCATCGACTGCCAATGGCTGCAGCGTTTATATTCCAACTCGACGTGGTGCGTCACACCGCAATGGCAATCGTTGAGCAAGGAGGACAAATCCACCTTGCAACGTATCCTTCAAAACCGCAACACCCACGGCTCGTTCGTAGGTTTGATTGACGGCGAGAACGACATCATCGTCACGGCCCGCGGCATCAGCCGTGACGAACAGAAGTATGCCGACGAGAAAGGCGCCGAGCTGCTCTCCCGCCCTGTGGCAAAAGATGCCTTCGTGTTTATCGTCAACCCGAAGAACCCCGTCCGCAACCTCACGATTGAGCAGATTCAGAAGATTTACACCGGCCAAATCCGAAATTGGAAAGAGGTGGGAGGCAACGACGCCACTATCAATCCCTACGTGCGCAATCCCAACTCCGGCAGCCAAGAGAAGATGGAAACCATCGTAATGGCTGGACTGACGATGATTGACTGGCCTGAAATGGTTGGCTATGTGATGCTCGACCCGTATTTCCAATTGGAGAACGACGAAAATGGCATTGCTTACACTCCGTTCTACTATTATGACACCATCGTGAACAATGAGAGCACAAAGGTGATTGGCGTCAACGGTGTGGTACCCAGCAAGCAGACCATTGAGGACAACAGCTACCCCTACGTCACCCATGTCATGGCCAGCGTCCGTGCCGACGTCGACAAGTCGAGCACGGCCTACCAACTATTTTTTCAACTTGCCACGGGGCAGCACAATGACATCGTGAAAGAAAGTGGATACATTGTATATCACTAACTACCGTCTGGCAGCTGGCAGGAATTCACTGAAGGAGTTGGTGAACATGTTGCCGTAGTGCTGATAATTGTACATGGTGGCATGCGAGCCTACCGTTTGCCGGGCTACGTGATAGTAGAGGTTGCGCATGGTGATGTCGGGGCGCTGCTTCACTGCCTCGCAGAAGGCGCGTGTGAATCCGTTGGAGAGCCAGATGTTCATCTGGGGGTCCATGATGTCGGCCATCGACGATTCCGAGGCGTTGGCGGCGGTGAGCAGCAGCACGCCGCGCTCGCCCTCGCATTCCTGGGCGATGCTGCCAGAGTAGCAGGCCTCGGTGACAAAGAACAGCTTGCGGAACTTGCCCTGCTGTTGCATGGAGGCGAGTAGCTCCTTGAACTGTCGGTCGTAGATGTCGTCGCGGTCGAGGAAGAGCGCGCCGTCCTGCCCGTGTCCGCTCCAGAAGAGGAACACGTTGTCGGTGGCGGTGGAGGGGAGCACGGTGGGTGTGCGCTGGCTCTGCTGGCCGGTCAAGATGTTGAATAGGTCTTCGCTTCGAAGCTGCGATGGACGGTAGTCGATGGTGACATCGTGATAGAGGTTTTCGCCGTCGGGGAAGACACGCACCTCACCGCGATGGATGTTATGTTCGTCGTTGACGATGTCGCCCTCAAGGATGAAGATGATGTGGTCGTCGTCGTAGCCATACTGCTTCAGCATTTGGTAGACGTCGAGCGCGTCGGCCTGATGGCGGTAGTTGCGCCAGCCGGTGGAGGCGGCCACCACAACGGCGTAGTTGCCAGTGCATTCGCCATAGTTGGAATCGATTTGCGAGGGGTCGAAAGAGTCTTCCACATTTGCATTGAGCTGCCATAGCTGCTCGTTTGAGACGGAGCGCCGCGCATCGTTGAGGGTGATGTATTGGATGGTGGTGTACTGGTTGTCGCTAAGCTTCCAATGGCGGTAGGTGGTGTTTAGGAGCGAAGCATGGTAGCGCTTGTCGAAGGTCCAGTCGCCCAAGGCTCCGGCAGGGCTCACCACCACGCCCTTCTGCAAGAGGCTGAAAAAGAGGCGCGCATCGGTGGGGAGCCAAGAGAAGTACACCAGGTCTTCGGCATCCACCAGCTTGACGATGGAGCCGTTGACATCGTCGGGGTTGATGGTGAGGGCGTAGGTCAGCATGTAAAGGGCGTCGAAGAGCTGCGCCTCGCCGCCTATGGGGTCGTTGTTGCTTCCGAAGAACGAATGGTAGGCGGGCACGAAGCCCGATGTGGCGGCAGCAGCGATGTCGATACCCTCGTAATCGCGACCAATGGATGAATGGGTCAGTTCATCGCCGACGGAGGCGTCGCTGCAAAGCGTGAATGGATAGTTGTGCCCTTTGTTTGGTCGGCTGGTAAGGTTGCACGATATTTCATCGTAGCGCACCAACTCTTGGGGCGTCTTTGGCACGAAAAGCAATACGCTATTTATCGTGTCGTGCGCAGTGGAAGAATATAATTCAACCAAGTCGTCAACGGCATTATACAAGGAGGCGTCGTCGGTGTAGGTGCAGACGGTGTCGACTTTAAGCCCTGCCTCGCAGGCGAAGAAGCCCAGCCAATTGCGGAAGGTGGAGCCATAGCTATAGGAACTTGCCTCGGCGCGCACGTCGTCGTGGTTCACCAGCAGACTGACGCTCTTGGCCTTGCGTGCGAGGGCACATGAGAGCATCACTTCAATCTGCCCGATGTCGCTCTGCGTGAGATGGAATACATAGGGCGACTCGGCGTAGAGGCGCTGCAGTTCTGCCGACGTGCACTGGGGCAGGATGAGCGTGGTCTCGTGCTGGGCACAGATGGCGGCGGCGGTGTAGGCATTGTCGGTCTTCATGGGGCCGATAATGGCCTTGAACTGTGGGTCGGCATCGACGCGGCTGATGAAGGAGGGCAGTCCTTCGGTATTGTCTTCGTCGAACCATTCCAACTCCAGTTTGACACGTCTCTGCAGGGTGTCTTGCGCAATCTCCAGATTCTCCAGTGCCCATTGTGCAACATTCTCCCATCGGCTCTGTTGGGAGCCGGGCATGACGATGGCCACCTTGTAGGTTTCCACCACCTGTCCCCTCCTGCGTCCACCGTGGGTTTCCTCATCATCGTGGCAAGACGACAAGAGGAAGGCAAGGCATGCCATTATGAATAGAGTCTGCTTCTTCTTCATCTTTCCTGCTTTTTGCGTACGTATTCTTCTTCTTTCTCAATGGCCTCGGAAATGAATTTCTCCAGACTGTCGGCAATGACCAAGTCGTCGGCAGCTGATTCAGTGCCATCGGGCGAAAGCCATCGCAGGATGCTGTAGTAGCTGTATCTGCTCAGCTCAAAATGGTGGCGGTAGGAGTCTTTCAAGCCGTAGGAGGCTTTCTGGGGCCAGGGCGTTCCTTCAACCCACTGCTCAAGATACATTTGGAGAAGCCCCGTGATGGGCAGGACGAGCGAGAACGGTATGTTCGGAGTGATGTCGCAATAGTCCTTGTCCACGCCAATGGCATTGACGCTCCACATCGACGACAGGGTGTTGACATAGGCATAGACGCCCAGGTTGGAGCCGCCCGCCAAGGGGAAGATGCAGAGTCCGGGGAACGACCAGTCAACAGCTCCGGCGTGCACGTGTGGGGGCACCACTGCCTCCACGATGCTGTCGCAGATGAGCATGGCCCGCCCAGCATCGTCGAAGCCGCTCAGGTCGTCGGCCAGGTATTTCACCACGGGAGTGAAGGCTCCCGCCACGCCATAGCCATCGAGGAATCCCTGCACGGCATCGTCGAGCTGTGGGTCGCCCGTCCGAGCCGCCAACACCAGTGCATGCGCGCCGCTGACCATTCGCCCCGCCACATAGCTGGCTCCATAGCGCTGAATGCTGAACGAAGATACGCCTTTGGGCAGGTTGGCACCCTCATCCTCGAACAGCAGCACCTGCGCCCCTGTGGTGCTGATGTCGCCGAACTCACGGGCAATCTCACTATAATCCGACCCGTTCATCACGATGAGTTGCTGCTGCCCATCGTCGGCAGAGGAAAGGGCTGACGCCCAGATAGTGCTTAAGATGTATAGTCGAGCACTTTCCAGGCTCTGGGGATTCATGAAATGAGCCTCCACTTCGGGATGAATCTTGAGAAAGTGCATCTCTGCCTCCATAATCATGTCGTTATATCCATTGTCGCCTGGTCCGTTCACCGAATTGATGAAATAGACGCAGTGTGCGGCTTTGCTTTGGCCATCGTCGTCGTCATGGCAGGCCACCATGCAACACGCCGTCGCAAGCAGCATGCAGAGACGCAAGGTGATGGAAAAGAGGCGCGTTAGAGTCATCATACTATTTATAGGTAAAATAACTAGTGCGGAAGGCACGGATGGGATACCAGTTGGCCCGATTGCTGTCAATAGTGAGGATCCGCGTGGTGTAGTTGGCTCCCACTGCCATCACATGCCCGTCGTAGGGACTGTTCTTGGCCGGAATAAAACAATAGTCACCCGCATAGTGGTATGCCGCCGTGCCATAGGTCTTCGTCGGGTCGAAAGCATCGTAACTACCCCAATAGCCCACAAACTGAGCGTCGAACCCCGACACTTGCCCCTTGAACAGCGACTTCACGTTCTTTCCTATATAATCATGCAATTGCTCCAGGTCTTGCGACTTGGGCACATACCAGTGAATGGCTTCCCGGGTCTGCTCGTCTTCCTCATCGTCGAACAGCCCAGGATAACGCTCCCTGAACTCCGGTGCGTTGCCATAGAACACGTTGGCAAAGAGCATGCTGTCCTTTATTTGCTCATAGATGTTGAAGCCGCCATTCGGGTTGTTTACATCCCAAGGAACCCCGAACCACAGACTCTCGTTCACGTTTCGCCTTGTCCAATAGCCCGAGCCAATCTTCAGGATGGGCGTACTTATCTTGTCGATTCTGAACACCTCGTTGGTAGTCTTCAGCTCAATGTTCTGCATGGCAATGCCGAAACTGTTTGAATACAAATTGCCATGCACGTAGTAGAGCGTGTCCAGGATGTCGCCCATGCCGTAATCGTCGATAGGATCCACATAGACTTCGCCTTCGCTGAACGTCAACATGGCTGGTGGATAGTCGCCGTCGCCCCGGAAGACGCCCTGCCCTATTCGGGCGCGTCCCTCCAATATGGGATAGTAGACAACGATGCGGCGGTCGCTGCGCACCTTCGGCACATACTCCTCGCAGACCTGCAACAGCGGTGTTCCTCTCACCTTGTCGCGGGCCACACGGACAAGCGACGCGTTGGAGGCCGTTCCAAACTTTGCCAGGTTCGCGTCCTTCAGGTCAATGACGTAGTTGTCAATGCCCAGTTCAAGGTCGGTGAAGTCGCAGTCGCTGCGCGACGACATGGCCATGATATAGCTCTGCACATTGGCCTTGGCATCGGCATCGGCAAACAGTTCCCAAATGGGCATGAAGCGGAAGTCGACCACATCGAGGTTTTTACGGCGAGAGGCGTCGTTCAGGTCGTTGGGCGACACGCTGGCCAGCCACGACACCACCAGGTCGCCGTCGAGCACCTTGCTGTTGGTAAGCGTCTTGATGGTTCCCAAAAGGCGGGTGCGCGTCGCATCCGAGCCACCAGAAACCTGAATGCTGTTCTGGTTGGAGAGGTCGCTGGTGAGGTGTTCGCTGGTCTTCGTATTGCTGGTCTTCTTGGTGCGTCCAAATACTTTCTTGCTCGTCTCCTCCGTCTCTTTCTCAAACTCATAATTCGACGATTTCTCGAACGTCAGGCAGAGGTCCATCTTGCAGCCAGCCGAAGCACTGATGATTAGGTGCGTTCCATAGTTGTCGATTAGCTCCCTGATGGCATTTTCGCGCTGCACGCCGCTACTGTTGAGGACTTTGTTGTAGGCTTTGCGGAAGCTGTCGGTGAAGGGCAGGTCAGTCACTCCTTTCTCTTTCACCAGATAGCGCAGTGCTCCCTCGTCCATGCTGCGGGTGACCACCGTCTTCTGCAAACGGGCATAGCTACACGCCTGTTCGCTCACCGAATGCTTGGTCACCTCGCTGAAGCGATGAGTTGTTTTCTTCACGACAAGGATATCTGTTTGCGACGTCATTTCCTTGGTGAGTTTCATCGACATTTCCTGGAGCGACCACGCCGAGATGACTTGGAATGATTCTACTGCACGCACGGTCTCCTGCATGCTGTGGAAGGTGGTGTCGCTATCGAAGCGCCCCAGGCGCACGGCGTCGATGATATGTCCGCGCTGGCTGTTGAGCGATTTATACTCCTCAAAGGCGTTGAACCCCCAGCCCACGCGGAAGTCGGAGAGCGGGTCGGGGTCGTCGCCGTCGTTGGTGCGGTCGTCGCCAAGGCCACGCTGCCTGATGGTGAGCACCGTCTGCTGTTCGGGGTGGCTATTGCTGCGCACAATGATGTCGGCCGTTCGAGCCTTACCGTCTTTATTAGGCTCTGCCAGCACTTGAATGATGCCATCGGCGGGCAACGTAGTGCTGATGACGGTGAGCCAGTCGGCATTGGTGGCGATGGTCAGCGTAGAGTCGGGCTTTCCTGTGGTGACGGTGTAGAGGCTGTAGTAGCGCCCATAAAGGTCGATGTCGGCCTCTTTGCCGCCGTCTTCCCATGCCACCGTCCAGCCTGCCACGTCGACGAGATCGTCGTCGTGGTCGTGGCAGCCCGTCAAGCCGACAAGCAGCAGGAATAAGAGGGCGGCATACTTATTCATAGCCAATCTCTGTTGTGTTCAGGATATACACATAGTCATCGTTGCGCACCATGCGGTCTTTCCATGTCGTCGCATCGAAGTATTCGGGATAGATTTCGGCCTCCTCGGGCTGCTCGGTGACGAAGCTCCAGTTAGGCAGGTTGTCGTAACGGTTCTTGTTGTTCAGGTAGAAGTGGCCGAAGTGCTTCACCACTCTCACTGGCTGTCCAGCCAAGGAGCCGTCGATGGCGATGCCGCCCGGACGTTCCACTCCCGCCACGGGATGCCCTTCCAAGTAGTCGGCTACGACCAAGCGCTTGGTAGACAGCGAGCCGACGTTCATATAGATGTTGCCGTCGAAATCTTCTTCGTCCACCTCGCCAAGCTTCGACACCGTCAGCTCGTTGTGGCTCCAAACCACCTGATAGGCCATGTCCTTATAAACGCAAAGGCCGCTGCCCAACTTCACATGGCCCTCGTAGATGGGATAGACTACGTAAACCTTCTCCCGCCCCGCAATGGGCGGGATAAGCTCGTGGCAGATGGTGGCTACGTAGCGTCCGGCCACGACGATGTCGGTGACGTCGGGGTCGTTGAAAGTATATTTCTGGTTGCCTATGCGGCAAACGAATTTTCTCTGTGAATAGGGGATGGCGACGTTGACGAAATTGCGGTTGCCCAGTAGACGCTGCATGGTGGCGGCATTGCTGTAGACGCGCGACTGGATGCGCTCGGCCAGCGTCTCGTCGGCTATCAGCTCCCAAATGGGCATCACCTGCATCGAGGTCATCTCCACATTGCTGTTGGCCAGGTCGTCGTCGCTGAAGTAAACCGAGCGTTCCCAGCGGTCGAGGTCGTCTTCCGAAATGTTGATGTTTTCGCTGGAGAAAGTGGTCATGCCCATAATAGCGTCGAGGATGGTCATGTCGCCACCCACCAAGTCGACGACGCATTTGCAGTCGCGAAGAACTTGGTACTCCTTGGTTTCAGATGATGATGAGTTGTGCTGTTCAAATAGCGAGGCGATGGCCACACTCGACAGCGCACCCTCATTGATCTCATCCACAAATTTGTGTGTCTCCACCTGCACATCCAGAGTAAGGCTGGCACCGAGTTCCACATCCCACACCATGTGCGAGCCGTAGACGTCAAGGAAATCGTCTACAGCCCTCCAGTCCGAGACTGGCGTGGCGGCAAGTCGCTTCAAGGCATTGCGGAAGCTGCTGGTGAGTAGGCTGGGGTGGCTTTTCACATACTTCGCTATGTTCTCAGGCACCAATGTGAAGCGTGCGCGTGGCAATGCTCTTCTGTCGCGCAGAATGTACGATTCTATCAGGCCTTCCTCGAAGGCATGGATGTCAGTCTGGATGCTGCCCTCGAAGAGGATGGCAACGCCTCCTTCAACATCGGCTTTGAAATTGGAGTTCTGCACATAGTCCACCACCGACGTGTAAACGCTGTGTGTGCGCTGCAGCTCATTGAGGCGTTCTACAAAGATGAATTTTTCTACGTATTTCTTTTCCAGTTCGTCGATGACGGCTCGGTTGAGCAGCTGGCAACGCACATAATTGGGGTTGCAATATTCGCCGCCAATGGCGTCATAGCTATAGCCTATGGCGTGGTGGCGATAGAAGCTGCGGCGCGCATCGGTATCCGAAGCCCTTGAGGCTGGCGGCTGTGCCAACGTCACTTGGGCCAGCGAGCCGTCGGCGCGGGTGACGGCCACGATGGCCGTGCGCCATTGGCCATCGTCGTTTTGCTCGACGTAGAGGCTACAACTGTCGACAGCCATCAGGAAGTCGGCCTCGGGCGAGGCAACGCTGACGGAGATGACAGAACCAGCCCCCCATCCTTGCAATTCGGCCATATCGAGTGTCTGGTCGAAAGGAGATATTTCAATGGCGTCGGCGGGCTGCTGCCCATCGGCATCATTGAGGACATCCCCCTCCAACCCTTCGTAGCAGGCCATTGCCACGAAGGGAAGGAGGAGAAGTATCCATTTGGTTTTGCTCATTGAATAATTTCTATTGGACACCAGGACCCGATTATTCCTCTTCGTCATCATCCAGCATCTTGCTGATGATCTCGCTGTCCTTGTATTTCTTCAGGCTCTTTACATACTGCTTCATGTAGTTGGCTGCCGACCTCTCCAAAAGGTTCCAGACACCAGTGAGTTCCACATTGATGAGTTCCACGTTGCTGTTGCCATCGCCTTTCTCCATCTTTATGCTCTTGGCCCAGTTGTTGATGGCTTCCTTTTGTGTGAAATCCTTCGGGTTGTTCAGGAACACGTCGTAGACAGCCTGTTGCTTTTCAATGGTGCCACCCTTGATGACTCCCTCGAAATAGCAGTGCTTCAAAGTTTCCACCATCTGCTTCTCATAGTCGACTTGCACCTCGGCATCCAGCTGGAAGACGGCAGCCTTGATTTCGGCCGTTGCCTTGGCCTGGTCGACATCGAAGTATTCTTTCGTCCAAACGGTGTCCATCGAGCACTTCAGCATGTAGGAGCCGCCTAATTGGGCCGAAGAAACGATGGCTGGGCTGCCAGCCAAGCTGACGATGTCGGCGCAGAGGTTCTTCATCTTTGTATCCTCGCTCACGTTGTCCACTTCCGTCTCTTCGGCTCTTTCATTCAGCTGGTTGACCTTCTTGATGAACTTAGATGTGAGCATGGAGCCACGGAAGTCCTCATGGCCATCCTTGGTGAGTTCGGGTTTGCCCTCGTCCACCCAGTCTTCGTATGCGCTCAGCACGCCGTTCAGGTTCACGGTAGCGTCGTAGAGCGGATAGTTTGCAGCCAGGTTAACGCTGTTGGCGTAGGTATTGCGCTTTTCTCCTGCCTTGATGGCGCCACTGATGCCCATCTTGAAGGTGCCGTATGAGATGGTGACGCTGATGCGCACGCCCAGCGAGTCGTGTTTCGTTTCTGTGCTGTCGCAAACAGCGTCGGCGGCACGCAGCTCAGAGTGACGGGCGTCGAGAATAAGGTTGGAGTATTTGATGGGGAACACCCGCTGCACCTCTTCGATGGCGGCGATGTTCATAATGGTGTACCCCGTCTTCTTGAATCCAACCACGTCGTAGCCGAAGCCGAGGCCCTTGTCGGTAGAAAGCTCAAGGCCAAGGTTCTCGGCATTGTCTTTGTTCACAATCTGCTTGATGGGAATAGCGATGGTGTTGTCGCCGCTCTTAACTGTCAGCGTAGTGTTGCGCGAGATACCCTCATACTGTCCTTCCACCAATAAGGCAATGGCATCGCCGCTGTTGCCCTTGCTTCTCACCACAATCACCCAGTCGTCCTCTTCGGGAACGGAGGCCGTCCACGACCCACCAGTTACGGGGATGCGGAAGATGCCGCCACCGAATTCGGAGGTGATGCCGTCTTTGACTATCATCTCGTCGACCTTGATTTCGTTCTTGTCGTCATCGTCGGAGCAACTGATGAAGCCAAAGGCCATTGTGCAGCAGAGTATGGCGCTGCCCCAAAATAGTTTTCTTTTCATTGATTGGTTGTTTTTTTAGTTAAATGTAATTGATGTTTAGTATTATATAATAATGTTCGCGTACATAATTGAAATGATATTACTTGACAAGCACCTTGCGGCCATTCGTCACATAGATGCCACGCCGCGTGGGCTTGCCGCTTAGCCGCTGTCCGTCGAGGGTAAACCACTCTGAGCGTGAATCGCGAAACGCGGAGCGCGGAGCATTTGCTTCCACATCAACGATGCCCGTAGATTCATCGTCGCCGAAATGAAGGTTGAAGGAATGCACAAAGTCAGGCTCTGGAGCCTCTGATGTGCCAGCATGGATGCCGGTCAACTCGAAGTAGGCGCGGAAGGCATTGAGCGTGGTCGCTGCGCTGCCGTCAGGATAAAAGAGCGTATTCCCTGCACCGAGGAACAGCACTGTGGGGGTTTCCTTATCCCAAATGCAGGGGGCATAGGTTCCACGGAAGGCGACGGAGTAATCCAAATCACTCTCCGAAGTCTTTTCATGAACGGTCAAAGAAGTTGCTGCCGGCACGCCATTCAGTTCAACATTGCGGAAGACGGGGTTCACGATGTCCTGGCCGCTCCCCCACTTGATGAGATAAGGCTCCCCAGCATTCCCAACGCTATAGCCGTCATTATGTTTCTTTTGGTAATAGAAGTTCAGTGTCAGCGTTCCATTGGAGGGGTCGAAGGCAGCCTCCTCGAAACCCATCACCGTGGCTCCTGAGAGCGGTTCAAGGCCTGTCAAATCCTCGCCGAAGTCGAAATTGAAGGGCAGGCAGATGGTGTTCCATTCGTTGTTCTTATAGAATGTCCGCCCCGAAAGCACATAGCTGTGGGAGTAAGCGTCGTGACGAGTCCAATAATTAATCCTATCCTCGTTGTTGGTGTTGTAGGGCAGACTGATGAGGCCACAGTCCGCACACAGGCCATAGTCGCCAAAAGCATGAGCTTCCAAAGTTGAAGAAGCAGAACAATAGGCACAGCTGCCATGACGGAGACCGTCAACCAGATTCTTGCTATAGGCGCCTTGAACTTGGCCAGAGTGGTCGCAGGGTTCTATTCGCGCAGCGTAGTTGTGCCTCAGAATGAGAATTCGGTCATTGGCAGTGGTGTAATCACTAAAGTTATAACCCCTTCTTACGCGGGCGCCGTCGTCGATTTGCACCGTTCCGCTGGGAGCCGCATTAGCGTAGTTTCCCAGAATGCCGCCGTGGCCGATTGCTTGTGCCGAAGCACCAGTTCCAGGGGATAGAGTGACCGTGCTGCCGATGATGCTTACATTGGCACCACCACCCTGAAATTCGGGCATGTCGCTCGATTGGTAGGTGTCGGGATTGATGACGGGGTTGCTGATGCCTTGTGTGCCTCCACCGATGGCCGCCGCATTAACGCCGCCGATGGCCGTCACCGTGCTGTTCTGGATGTTGATGGTGGCATAGCGTTCCATCGGTTCGGCAGCAGGGAAGCGGAACAGGTAGCAGCTGCCTTCTGCACCAGAGCCTATGCCGGCGCCAGCACTCTGGTTGTTATCGGCAGTGCCTCCCGTGGCCGTCACCGTGCTGTTCTCGATGGTGATGGTGCCGAGGAAATAGCCCCCCGACACACCGTCGTTGTTCACACCACCCACGCCGCCGCCGATGCCAGCGCCGCCTCTGCTGCCCGTGGCCGTCACCTCGCTGTTGCGGATGCTGATGCTTTCGTTGTAGACAAAGGGGTCGATGTCTACACGCTGAAGGTGTATGTTGTATTCCCATTTGTTTGCAATGCTGCCATTGCCTATTCCTGCGGCAAAAAGGTCGCCCGTCGCCACAACCTTGGCGTTGCGGATGTCGATAGACGAGAAGAGCCCCCCTGCACCGCCGCCAATACCTGCGCCACACCTGCTTTGGGCGGTGATGTTTCCCCCGTAGATCCTGATGGGTCCACTGTTCAAAATGTCTTCGTCGGAATACCAGGCAGCCACCTCGTCGCCTTCGGTGTCGTAATAATACGAGCCGCTGCCTCCACCGATGTGCGAGGAACCACTGTACCCTGATATCTGGCCAGGCCTTAGCTTGCCCACCGAAGAATTGTCCTTGTCGGTTTGTGCATGAATGGTGAGACTTGCTGTTCTCAACACCCAGATGTCGCGACACACTTCCAATGTGGAGCCGTTGCCCAGCACCAAGTGAACATCGCCCAGGACAAGCAGGTTGCCCTCGAATTTCTTGTTGGAGTCAACCACATACCAGCCTTCGCTGAGCGAGCAGCCGCCATAACCTGTGTTGACGTTGCTGACATCAATGACTTCCGACACCTTCAGACACTTGTCCTTCGTCTGTGTCGCTCCTTCCTCATTGATGTAGGCCACATTGGTGGCGTAGGGCAGACGTGCCAGCTCTCGGCGATAGACGAACAACCCATAGTTTGTATCGTCGTAGTGGAAGTAGTCTTCGCCCATTGCCGTGGGATTGAGTTTCGCATAGTGCTCGGTGAAGGGGGTGGAGTTTTGGGTGCTTTCGGTTGTGACATGCACATTGGCGCCAGTGGTGAAGACCGCCGACACCTTGATCTTCTTTCCGCTCTTCAGGAAGACGTTGTTGGGCGTGCTGCCGCTCGTGTTGCCAGCCACCACAGGATGGTCGCTCATCTGCAGTGTGGCGGCGTCGCCTCCCACCCAGATGCCGCCACCGTTCATCGTGCAGGTGTTGCCCGAAATTTCGCCGCCAATCATGCTCATCGCACCATAGTTGGTCACGCCGCCGCCACCATATCTGTTCACCACATTGTTGTTGATGGCTGCGTCGGCGATGTGAAGCTGGCCGCCCGCACTGTTGTAGATGCCGCCACCGTCGGGCGCAGTGTTTGCGGTGATGCTGCCACCATAGATGGTCAATATGCCGCTTTCGCCGTTGTAGATGCCACCGCCATAGTTATTGCTGGCATTGTTGCCTGCGATGGTGCCACCCCAGATCTCCATCTTGTTGTTGTTCCAGATGCCGCCACCACGGGTGGTGGCCGTGTTATTGCCAATGGTGCCGCCATAGATGCGCAGCGTGCCATAGTTCACCACGCCGCCGCCGCCCGCACTGCTTGTGCAGTAGCTGATGGTGTTGCCCGTGTCGCTGATGTGGTCTGGGTCGCCCAGCACGAGCGTAGCTCCCTGTGCGTTGTAGATGCCGCCGCAGTCGGCGCTCTGGTTGTCGGTGATGAGGCCCCCGGTCATGTAGGTGGTTCCGTTGTTGCGTATGGCACCTCCTGTCTGCGCCCCTTTGCAGCCTTGGATGATGCCACCTTTGAAATGGAGCGTGCCGCCGCTGGCCACGTTGATGCCGCCGCCATTGTTGGCCCATCCGCCAGTGATGAGGCCACCGCCTTCTTCGTTATTGTCGACAATGGTGAGCTTGCCACCTTCCTTCACATAGAACACGTGTCCGTCGGCATCAGCAGCCGAGAGGCTGCGGCGGATGGTGTGGCCATTCAGGTCGATAGTAACGTCGTTAACCTCGTCAGAAAAAATCCGCTCCACCACCGCCATCTGCGTCAGCGTGATGTCGGCCGTCAGCGTCAGTGTCTTCGGGCTTCGCCCATGCTCCAAGAACACCTGCAGCTCGCCCTCAGTAGTAATCCTGTTGGGATGGAACACCTTGACAGTGGCAACCATGTCGACCGACTTCCCAGATATCGAGAAGCCCAACTCGTTCTGGTGAGACCAGAGTTCGCCGCCGCCATTCGTAATGCCGAAACTGCAATTGGCGTATGTATTCTCCCAGAACGTCTGCTCCACACCCAGGCTTGCTATCAGCAAACTACCTTCACGAACCTGTCCCCATGTCTTCATGACGCACCCAGCTGGAGCCTCCAAAACGACAGACCCCCTGAACCCGCCCACGGGAGATTGGCATACCGACACAATTATCTCATCGACATGCTCGCCAACAAGTACACGCATGTCGTTCTCTTCAATTTGAACATTCATAGCAGCACCCGAGTCTGCTGCCAGGGGCAGCAGCGAGAGCAGAGAGGCGGCGATCAGGCAGACTATCTTCAGCATCGTTTCGTTGGTTAGAACCCTATGTACACAATTCGCTTGCAAAGTTACAAATTAAAATGCAGATTCCTTATTAATAATGAGTTTATTTCTTCTGATAGGTCTTTTTTTTAACAATTCCCGATACGAACATCACGAATGGGATTTGACATAATAGTTTGGTTTGATGAGCGAAAACAAACAAAAAACGGCAAAACGTTTGCCGTTTGGGAATAAATTGCTAATTTTGCGTCTTCAATATGAAACAAATAGAAGTAGTAGCCGCCATAATCCGAAAGGATGATGTGATGTTTGCCACCCAAAGAGGTTATGGCGAATGGAAAGATTGGTGGGAGTTTCCTGGTGGGAAGATGGAACCGGGCGAAACGCCCGACGAGGCTTTGAAGCGCGAGATTCGCGAGGAATTATCGACCGAAATCAGCGTGGATGAGCATCTTTGTACGGTGGAATACGACTATCCTGAAAGGCATCTGACCATGCACAGCTATCTCTGCTCGTTGCTGACAGAAACTATGCACCTGAATGAGCATGAGGCGGCACGCTGGCTCAAGAAAGACCAACTGGACAGCGTGAAATGGCTGCCGGCTGACGAGGAAGTGGTGAAAAAGATTAGAGAAAATGGATAATCAGAAAGAGCTGTTCCCAATAGTGGACGAAGAAGGCAACGTGGTGGGCTCGGCAACGCGTGGCAAGTGCCACGACGGTTCGGGGTTGCTGCACCCCGTGGTGCATCTGCATGTGTTCAATTCGGCCGGTGATATTTACCTGCAGAAGCGGCCTGAGTGGAAAGACATTCAGCCCGGGAAGTGGGACACAGCCGTGGGCGGTCATGTGGACTATGGCGAAACGCCAGAAGAGGCATTGCTCCGAGAGGTGCGCGAGGAACTGGGCATAACGGACTTTGTGCCAGCGTTTGTCGATAAGTATGTTTTCGAGAGTCGGCGCGAGCGCGAACTGGTGTATGTGAGTCGCACCACCTACAACGGTGAGATACGTCCTTCATCGGAAGAACTGGATGGCGGCCGTTTCTGGACCATGCAAGAGATTCGCGATGCGATGGGAACCGATGTGCTCACTCCCAACTTCGAAAGTGAGTTCAGACGGTGCTTCGCAAAAGAACTGGAAGGATGAACAAGTTCGCGTTGTTCTTCAATCGCCTCAGTTTATTAGCAAATATGGTGTCCGGGAAAAGCTGCCTGCGTTAGGACTTCTGCTTCTCACACGCAAACATTCTTCAAACTACGTCGCAGTTTTTATAAATCACGACGTAGTTTATAAAAACCGCGTCACGGTTTATATAGACCACGTCACGGTTTAAACCTAAAATGGTCGTTAAGACCGAAAAGTTCTTTGCAAAAGCTAAGCGGCCGCTCGACCTTTGGTCACTTGCTACCGCAGGGACGCAAGAAAGCCGAGTGTTTTTGTTTTCTAAGTTTTCCTAAAAACAACAAGGCGCAGCCACTCCCCTCCCCTCAAGGGGAGGGGCAGGGGTGGGGTCTGAATATTCTTCATTCGCAGGAATTTAGAGACCCCACCCCAAACCCCTCCCCGTAAGGGCAGGGTTCAGGAGGGGAGTGGCTGCGCTTTATATGGGTTTGGGTTTAAGCTGACTGATGTTTGTAGAAAGCGGCCTAACGTTAGCGGCACCACCCGACCGTGGGTGGTGCCGCTAACGTTAGTGAAGGGTACGCCAGAATTGGGATGTTTACTATTACTTCACCACCACTTTGCGACCTCCAACGATGTAGACGCCACGCGGCAATCCCTGGGTGGAAACGGCCTGACGGCGCACCAAGCGACCCGTAGTGGTGTAGATATCGACTGGAGCAGCGAAGCTGACATGGGCAATGCCATTGGGCACCTGCACCGTGAGTTTGCCACTGACGTAGGTAAAGGCGTAGTTACGAGCCTCGCCACCCGACACAATGATGTCGTAGACACCGGGACGAGCGTTGGCGTCGGCAGTGGTAGTGGCTACAGGCTTCGTGATGAACACATCCTCGGTATCACCATTGCGGAAACCGTCATAGAAGATTTCGAAGACAGGGTTGTCCTCGCCTTGCTGGCGCGAATAATTACCCACAGAAGCCGTGAGCGGAGCCTGACCGATGGTAAGCGTGCCATTGACGAGCTTCAGGTTGGGGTAGTTGATAGTGCCCGCGGTAATGATGATGTCATATTCACCTGCATCCGACTGGCTTGTTGCCACACAAGTAATTTCGGGCACGCCCTGGACCTCGCCACCTGAAATGGTGTAGGAGAGCTGAGGCACCTCGTCGCCATAAACCATCGTGGCATGACTGGCCATGATGACAATCTGGTCGGCCTCGGTGATGACAAGACGTCCGGGCTGATAGGTGAAGGCATAGTTGCGAGCCTCGCCACCGGAAACGACAATGTCGTAGACACCAGGTGCAGAGTTGACATCGGCCTCGGTGGTGGCCATGGGCTTCTTGTCAAGCACTGCTTCCGTATCGCCATTGCGGAAACCGTCGTACTCGATGACGAACTCGGGGTTGGCTTCGCCTTGCTTGCGCGAATAGTTACCCACAGAGGCTATGAGCGGAG
This sequence comes from Prevotella sp., assembly GCA_017619275.1. Taxonomy (GTDB): domain Bacteria; phylum Bacteroidota; class Bacteroidia; order Bacteroidales; family Bacteroidaceae; genus Prevotella. The sequence continues at coordinate 20,924 of JAFZSR010000031.1, forward strand.
CCTGACTAATGGTAAGCTTACCATTGACCAGCTTCAGGTTTGGATAGTTGATGTTGCCTTGCGTAACGACAATATCGTAGATGCCGGCATCCGACTGGCTGGTAGCCACACAGCTGACCTGCGGTGTGCCCTCTACTTCTCCACCTGTGATGGTGAAGGTGAGCTGAGGCACCTCGTCGCCATAGACCATCGTGGCATCGTTGGCCATAATGGTAATCAGGTCGGCCTCGGTGATAATCAGTCGGCCAGACTGATAAGTGATGGCATAGTTGGCAGCCTGGGCACCGCTGACAGTAACCTCGTATTCACCAGGTGTGTTGTCGGCCGGCGCATTCGTGGAGAATACGGGCTGGGCAGTGAGAACCGACTCGTTTTCGCCCAATTTGAAACCTTTATAGACAGCCTTGAACTCAGGTCGTGGCTCATTCTGCTTCATGGTGTAGGGTCCGCCAGCACTAATGAGGAGCGAAGCCTTACTAATGGTGAGCGTGCCATCGACCAACACCAGGTTGGGATAGTCAATAGTGCCATTCTTCACCCGAATGGGATAGGTGCCCACGGGCGAGGAAGCAGTGGCGTCGCACTCCAGCACGGGCTGACCTTGCACGGTGCCTCCCTCAACAGTATAAGCAAGCTGCGGCATGGCATCGCCATAGTCTTTGGTGACATTGGTGACACGGATGGTGATGGGGTCGGCCGGGAGGATTGTGAGTGTGCCATTAACATACGTCAGATCATAGTTCTGGGCAGAACCACCACTGACCACGATTTCATAAGTTCCGGGAGCCTTGTCGGCAGGTACATTACAGGTAAGAGTGGGCTGCTGAGTGAGGACACTATTGTTCTCGCCCAGCTTGAAACCTGTATAGTTGATGCCATAACTGGGCAAGGCCTCATTTTGCTTGATGGTATAATTGCGTGCGGCAACGGTAAGCGGAGCTTTGTTGATGGTGAGCGTGCCGTTGACGGGCGTAAATACCAGATTGGTAACGCTGCCCTTACCAACCACTATAGGATAGCTGCCCACAGGAGATGACTGCGTGGCTTGGCAAGTGATGGTGGGAACACCACGAAGGGTGCCCGTGCCAGAAACGTCGTAATCAAAGACGGGGTTGGCATCGCCATACTCACGCTGTTTGTTACGAGCGGTGACAGTGACCACATCATTGGCCAGCATATCATTGTACTCTGCCTGGGAGATAAGTGTCAACTCATCGGGTGTACCAGCAGGAACTTCCAGGTAAACCTGATTGCGAGGGATATATTGAACATTCGATTTCACGAGTCCCAACTTGCCATCGGAGGTAACGCCGAGCAAACGCATAGTGGCAGGATCATACGGCTTGGCATTGAAATGGAAACTCGACGGACTAATCATGTCAATCGTACTGTTCTCGAAATAGACGCCCTTCAGGAGATTGTCGGAGGGAGCTGTACCACCTGAAGTCTCCAAGTTAAGGCGGTTGTCGGTGGCAGTGGCACCGGCTAACTGCATGATAACCGGCGTACTGGCGGCCAACTTACCCGTAATCTCCCTATAGACGGCGTATGGGCCATCCACTTTAATCACCACAAAATTCTTCATGTTCGACGAAGAATGGGTGAAAGGGAAGGCGGCATAGAGCGATGTGAACTGCTGGTCACCCACTTGCACCGTAGCATTCAGTCCGAAGTAATTGTCGGAAGTGGCACTAACGGGCTGTAAATCCCAACACATGAGCGCCACACTACCCGTTTTCTGCGTCAAGATGACACCCTCGGAACCACTATAATCCTCATCGAAGAGATAAAGGGTGATGCCCTGCTCGGTAGCTGAAGCACGATAATATGTCTTGCCTTGATAATTGGTGGGAGTGAGCGTGAGATAACGCCCCACCATGTTGTGGGCATCGGCACCTTGCGAGCGCAGATTATACTGATTGTTACCGACACTCTGGATATAAAAAACAGAACCAGGGTCGTTGACCACACGGGAGAAAGGACTGATGGTGCGCAAGGCGCCAACGTCGTAGGTCGTCTTCTGATAATTGAAGCCGGTGGTCTTATTGTCAATCATGTAGATGTAGCGCGACGTCTGCAGGTTCTGCACACGATAATAGCCATCGCTACTAAGCTGGGCAGAGGCTTGTGTGGCGAAAAGAAATGTAAACAGCGAAAGTAGGATACGGTTCATAAACACTTCAAGTTATATTAAATCCTGCCCAGCAACTTGCCGTGAAAGACAAACTGCGGAGCAGGATTTAAGATTAACACGCTAGGAAAAAGCTGTCGATTACTCTGCGATACAGATGGTCACGCGGTTCTTGTCGTTCTCAGCGAAGGGCTGTTCGGTGTCACCCTTACTGTCGACGATGATGCGCGAGCGGTCAACCTTATACTGCTTCACAAGACGGTCGGCCACCACATTGGCGCGGTTCTTACCCAGGCGCTCGTTGATCTTAGCATTACCAGTACCCTTATCAGCATAACCGGTAACAGTAACCTTAGCAGCAGGATTGAGCTGCAGGAAGGCAACAATCTCGTCGAGCTTCTTGCCCTCGGTAGGATCGATACGCGAGCTGTTGATGGTGAAGAACACATCGCGACGCAGAGGTTCAGACTTCTTCTCAACCTCGACAATCTTGTCGATGTAGATAGGCTTCTCAACAACCTTCTCCTCAACAACCTTCTTCTCGACAACCTTCTCGATCACGCGAGGTGAACGGTCGAAGATGCCACGCGACTTGAAGTTCGTACCAGCGGGAACGAGCACAGCGGCGTCGCCCAGATTGAACTTCAGACCCAGAAGAGCGTTGAAATACCAGTCGGAATTCTTGGCCTTCTTTGAATTGTACTTGTCGCTAAGCGTATTGGCAGAGACCTCAAGTCCGAGGCTAACCTTATCGGAGAGGCGGAAATCGGCCATCACACCTGCCTGACCCACAAAGCGAGTCTTTGTACCATCCCAAAGATAGTCAAGCGGAGCGTTCATGGTAATGGCGTTGGGGTAGTACTTGTTAATCTCAGCCTTGGAAACAGCAGCCTCGTCATTGTCGAAGCCTATGTTAGCACCAATACCAGCAAAAAGGCTGAAGTTGAACAAGCGATGAGGATTCACGCCAAAGAGGAAGTTAGAGATATTGGCCGTGATGTCGACTGTGGGAGCCACATACTTCCATTTCCAACTGAACTCACCTCCCTTGGGATAGATGGAACCAGCCTTCGACTGCCATCCATTCACTGCCAGACGTGTGCCGAGAACGAAGTTAAACTGATATCCCAGTGCAACCTGAACGTTGGGCTTAAGTAGGTCAACGAAGTCGATCTCGCCAAGAGTGTGCTGAGCACCACCCTGCACCTGTACATACCAATGGGGATTGAAGTCGTACTCCAATTCTTGCTCAGGTGCCTGCGCCGATGCTGAGACGAAGCCCAGCATCAGCATACAGGAAAGTATTGTTTTCTTAATGTTCATCATATCAATTCTCCTTTTCATGTGTTAAGATTACTCACTAACCTTGAAATAGTACTTCAGTGTGAACACCATGCCAGCATAGTCAACGGCGCTGTAAAGCATCTCGTAGGTATAGCCTGCCTTGCCCTGGAACTCGATGAAGCTGGTGAAGCCACCATCGATAACCTCCTTCAGGTTGGGCTGAGCATTAGCCTGGTCGAGAATAGCCTTGCAAGTGGGATCGCCTTCCTTGGCACTGACACCATCCTTCGAAACGTTGGTCACAGCCAGGAACTTCTTATAGGCGGGCGACACGATTTCGGCAGTATAGGTAGTGGGGAAGAGCAGCATGCTGGTGCCCTTAATCTCAGCAGGAACCTTAGCCGAACGGCTCAAGCGACGATAGCCATCCTCGCTCTTGATAAGCATCATGGGCTGCACGTACTTGTTGGGGTTCAGATACTTCTTATAGCGGTTGTAAATCTTGTCGAAGTACTCGCTGATATTGGTCTTGGCCTTATCGGCAATCACAGAGGGCTTGATGTCTCTCAGGTCGTTCAGGAACTGAGCGATGTCATCGAGATAGAGGTTAATCTGTTCACGGATGTGATCCATCTCATCCTGCTTGTCTCTGTCGTAGTAGTAGTTGGCCAGACGCTGCAACTCCTCGCTGATATCGTAGGAAATGCAGAGCTTCACCTTACCAGCGAAATCAGGATCGGGAACAATCTCAATCTTCACGCGCACATCGGCGGGATGAATCTGATGGATATTGCCGTTGGAGTCGTAAGCGTGCCATGTGGGAACATTCACCCAAACCACCTTAGGACCAGCCTCCCAGAGATACATGCTTGTGAGATAGACATTGAACTTGGCCACGATGGCATTGGGATTCACCTCGCCGTCGCCATCCAGATCCTCGAAGTCCTCAAATTCGATAGACTCGATTTCATAGTCGATGAAGCGCAACTCGGGGAATCCAGCGCAAGCCTTGTCAATCAGACGGTCGATAAAGTCCTCAGCCAGACCGAGTCCAAAGGTCATCTCGTCGAGATCCTTACCCCAAGCAAACGAGAGGGGCTTCACAGTGGCGGGAGCGAGAGCGTACTGCGAAACAACGCTCTTGGTGCCAAACTCGTCGGACCAAGTGGCCTTGATGGCGTATGCCTGAAGCACGCGGCTGATGTTGGTGTAAACAGCCTCGGTGAGCTTGTGGAGGTCGAAGCCATTCTCATAATCCTTCAAATCGTTAATGGCATCCTTCAGTGACTGGATGTTGACTTTGATGCGATGAGCCTTATCGATGTCCGCAAGCTTGAAGGTAGCCTTTGTCTCATAGAAGCCATTCTCGCTCTGCTCGCCGCTGAAACCACCACGAGTATAGCCGAACCACAAGGTGTGGTCGCTCTTCTTCAAGGGGCTCAATTCGATGGGCGAAGAGAAGTTGTTGCTGTTGATGAGCTCAAACTTTGTGCCTGTGAAATCACGGTTGGTAGGATTGATGGTAAGATAGAGCGTACCGGCATTGCCCTCAGCATCGTCGTTGTTGATGAACTGCTGCTGAGCAGGCATGTTGATATAACCGGGAACATCCTCCAAGGCGCCAATCATAGCAATATCCTCAGCGGTGATGAGCTTATACTGCTCAGCCTCGGGAATAGCATAGTAAACGGGACGATCGGTGGGGAACAACAGACCATTGTCGCTGGTGTTGCCATGGAAGGCCATGAGCACGTTGCTCTGGATGCCGAACGGGATATTCAGTTCACCGAACATGGGGTTGTCGGTGCCGTTAAGCTCGATGCCAGTAATGAACTTAGCCATCACGTTCTTCACAGTTGCGGTGAGGGCATCAATGGCTTCCTTATTCTCCTGCACTTTAGTAGAAAGATTGGTGAGTTCGGTATTCAGTCTGGTCAGTTCAGGCAACACATCATTGGCCATCTGGGTCATCAAAGTGCTGATGTTTCCAGCGTTAATTTCGATGTTTTCAGCATTCGTGCTAATGCCTTCGGCCAAACCGCTGATGGTCTCCAACATCTCGTTGTGCAGTCTGTCGGCCTCTTCCTTGTTTGCTTTCACCACATCCTGCAAATCAACAAGCTCCTGAAGAGTAGTGGCCAAATCTTCCTTCAGCACTTCCACGTCGGAAGCCGTGTTGTCGGCGAGTTCCTTCAAATCAGTGTAAAGGTCGGTGAGGTTAGTGATGAGCTGATAGTTTGTATTTGCCTGAATGTAGGCATCACTTGCAACTGTTTCAACATCTCCTACGCGGCCTTCCAGAATGCCGTAGTTAGTCTCAAGGGTGCCCACACGTCCTTCAAGAACGGGATAGTCTGCCAGCAGCTGGTCAACATCGCTACGGAGAGTGGTGATATTCTTCTCGTTAGCCTTAGCCTTGGTCAAAGCCTCTTCTGCAATCCGCGTGCCAGCCTTAGCTGAATCCAAGGCTTCGCCAGCCAGCTTGTTGGCATCATCAGCCAGCTTGTAAGCGTCATCAGCACGCTCCATGGCTTTCTTAGCCAAAGAATCTGCCTTGAAGATGGCGATGTTGGCCTCCTTAATCTTCTGATCGATTATAACGACAGCCTTAGTGATGGAATCGGTGGCCAGGTTATAGTAATACTGATCCTGGGTGTCAATGTAATTCCTGAGATTCACGTTATTGTAGATAATGCTGTCAAGCGTCTGCGAGAGGTTGCTTTCAGTGTTCTGAAGCAGATTAATGATGGTCTGCTCCAAAGCATCAGCTTGGACATACTGCTTCATCTGGTCCTCCAAGTTCCTCTTTAGACGTGCAAGCAAGGTGTCTACCTCTTCACTCGTGTAGTAGTTACTGAACCGTTCATTAAGCACGCTGTCAACCTGTGCCTTGGTGTAGCAATTGTTCAACTTGGCCCAAATTGCGTCTGTTTTTTGATTAATCTCAGTCTTTGTGTAATAATCACCAAACTTAGTCTCAATTTTGGTCAAAGAATCCTTGAATGTTTGAAGGGTGACGTACTCGTTGAACTTGTTGTTAACATAAATCCTGAAATTTGCGCAACTATCTTTGCATGCATTCAGGGATTTCTGCAACTCAGCAATCAACTTCTCCAAGTCAGCTTTCTGCTGAGCGAGCAGATCGTTCATCTGTCCTTCCAAGGCCCCGATCTTTTCTTCGTCGTAGTCCTTACAAGAAACCATTGAGCCCGTGAAGCCCACAAAGAGGGCTACCATGAGCAATCCATTAATAAATTTCCTTTTCATGAACATAAAATTTATATAATTAATACTTAAATTTGTTGAATCGATACTATGAGTGCAATTTTCGTGGCAAAGTTAAGCATTTTTTCACAACCCGCCAAGAAAATCTCTATTTTTCTTTAAAAAAAAAATTATATCCGTGTCTTTTTCGATGATTATTCAAGCAGTTGGGGGCGTAATTTGGGGGTTCTGGCCGCTATCGTGTAAAAAGGGCATACGGTTTTTGAAATTTTGGCGTACGACTTTTTTCAAAAAGTGAACGCCTTTTTGAAAAAAGTCGTACGCCAAAATTTAGAGGGGTATTTCCGAGGATGCCATCTTCACTCAAAGCCTTTAAAAACCTATTGTTTTTCTTCACACCAGCAACTGTTCGATGTCGCTCTGTGGCAATATGCACAAGATGAGTTTGCCGTCGGGCGTGTAGTTGGGATTGGAACAAGCGAAAAGCTCGTTGACCACGCGCTCCATCTCGTCGTTGGAGAGTACCTGTCCGTATGCGATGGCGGTGTTGCGAGCCAGACTGAGTGCCAGCGAAGCCCTCATTTCGTCGACACTCTCGTTCCTACCCTGCTCTGCTGCATCGCTAACCACATTGCGCAGCAGCGAGAGCGCATCGACGCCCTCGATGCCGGCAGGGACACCATTGACGGCATAGCTGCCGCCGCCCAGCGGACTGACATCGAACCCTATGAGAGCCAGCTGGGGCAGGAGTTGCTGCATCAGCACGGCATCCGACTGGGAGAACTGCACCATTTCAGGGAAGAGCAATCGCTGGGTGCTGGCCGTCTTCTGTCGAAAGTGCTCCATGAAACGCTCATAACAGATGCGCACGTCGGCCCGGTGCTGGTCGATAATCATCAGGCCCGACTTCACTGCCGTCATGACGTAACGCCCTTTATACTGATAGTGCTGGGGCGACTTCTCGGCTATGAGGGGAGCCGCAGGCTCTTCCTCGGGGAAGAGCGATGGCATGTCGGGCTCCATACGGCTATTGGTGAGGGGGTGCTTCGGCTCCATGAAGTCACCAATATGTGCGTTGCCCCCAGCCGAGGAATGGAAGGGATTGTAGGCGGGATTATAGCGCACCTGCGGACTGCTGACGGCATCGCGCTGAGGGTCGAAGACGGGGATGTCGGGGCGTCCCTCTGTGTCGAAGTCGATGGTGGGGATGTCGCAAAAACGCCCCAGTGCATCTTTGACAGCAGCTGTGAGAATCTGGTAAATGCCCTGCTCGTTCTCGAACTTTATCTCGGTCTTTGTGGGATGGATGTTCACATCGATGTCGGCCGGGCTGACATCGAAATAGATGAAATAAGGAGCTTGCATGCCCTCGGCCACCAGACGCTCGTAGGCTCCCACAACAGCTCGATGAAAATAGGGATGACGCATGTAGCGACCATTGACGAAGAAGCTAGTTGGTGCGCCCTTCTTCCTGGCCGATTCGGGCTTGCCCACAAAACCAGTAATGCGACATAATGGTGTATCGACCTGCAGCGACAACAGTTCCTGACTGAGTTTCTTGCCATAGACATCGACGATGCGCTGCTTCAAAGTGGCCGCCCGTAAGCAGAGCAGCTCCTGCTGGTTACTGTAGAGCGTGAACGATATATCGGGATAGACCAAGGCTATGCGCTCGAAGGCCGTGAGAATGTTACTCAGCTCGGTGGCGTTGGTCTTCAGGAACTTTCGTCGTGCGGGCACATTGAAGAACAGGTTGTCGACCCGGAAATTGCTGCCAACAGGACAGGCCACCGGCTCCTGACTGACCACCCGCGACCCATGCAGGGTGAGACAGGTGCCCACCTCGTCGGATGCCATGCGGGTGGTGAGCACCACCTGTGCCACAGCGGCTATCGACGGTAGGGCCTCGCCACGGAAGCCCATGGTGGTGAGGGCAAAGAGGTCGTCGGCCTGGCGTATCTTCGAAGTGGCATGACGCTCGAAGGCCAAACGGGCATCTGTCTCCGACATGCCACAGCCATCGTCTATGACCTGTATCGACGTGCGTCCAGCATCGACCACCATTACCTGTATGTTGCGGGCGCCAGCATCAACGGCATTCTCTACCAATTCCTTGATGACCGAGGCAGGGCGCTGAATGACCTCGCCTGCAGCAATCTGATTGGCTACGGAGTCGGGAAGCAGTTGGATTATATCAGGCATGAGAGTAATTAATTGCTAAGTAAAGATAATGAGAAGGAGTGAAGCTAAAAGAATGATGATGACAGAAAGGAGCATGGGAATACTGACAGTGGGCATCCCCCCACCCTTCTCCCTTGAAGCACTGAACGACAGTCGGGCCATTCCTTCTTGAGTGCTGGCAGTACCCGCCACACGGCGCTCGACCTGGTCCAAGCGCTCGCGATGCTCATCTATGTAGATTGGCTTAAGGCTGAACGGTCTCGGTTTCTTCATCTTCTTTCTTCTTGCCGCGCCAAATGAAAATATCGTCCTTCGAAACGGGCCGTACATAGTCGTACCAGGCAAAACCATCGAGATAACGGTTCTTGGGCGGTATCTGCGACATAGGATACATCGTGCCGTCGGACTTCGGCGCCCAGATGCGACTCAGCTTGCCCACGCTGTCCATAAACATGCGCAGTTGGCTGGTCTCCATGTACACCAACCCCACAAAGCTGCTGTCAGCCTTGTCCTCGGGATAGTACACCGTGACGACATTGTCCTTGGCCTGAGCTTCGTGGATGCGTCCGTCGACGAAAAAGGCAAACATTTCCTTCGACGACACCTGGTTGTAGCATTTCTCCTCGTGCAACTCCTCAATGGAGAAAGCATTGTCGATGACGTGTGCATGGTCGATGAGCGAATCTTTCATGAACACTTGTATCACATCGCCCACCAACTGCTGGTTCATGTTCCAGGTGATGGGGTCGTTGTACATCGTCATGCAAGAGTCGAGCGATGAGTAGACCAGCGAGTCGCACACAGCTTGAATATCTATACGGTACGCGCGAACCTTATTATACGCGTGTAACACGCGATAAACGGAGTCGGTATTAAGATTGTAGGAAAACACTTTGATGGTATCGCCATGCACAAAGAGCGAATCGCGCTGCGAATAGTCGATGGCCAAAGCATTATCGGTGCAGACTGCATAGCCGATACTGTCTTCGTAATGGCCATAGTCGCACATCAGGATGCTTTTGTTCACGGTGTCTTTGAAGACCACGTTCATGTAAGCCTCACTGACACCCGTCTTACCATTATGCCACAGGCTGTCGCCCACCAACGTGCGTCCTTGGTTGTCGAGGCGTGAGCGGTTGAGCAACTCCGACTCTTCGGTCACGGTGTTATAATAGCCCAGCTCAGAGTAGATGTGGCTGCGCCCCGAGGTGATGTTACTGGGCCCTACAATATGAGCTCGCTTCACCTTTGTGTCGTAATACAACGAATCGGTGGTGAGATGGAACTGCTTGTCAATCATATCTACCGCATAGTAGAAAATGGCCATTTTCGTGTCGGTGTGGTACTCGCCCCAGTCGCTGGTGAGTGTCGTTCCCCCATCAATGAGTTTACCGCCATCCTGAAAATAACCCAGGCTCCAAATACGGTCATAATACAGCTCGTCGGTGTAGAGGGTCGTCTTGCGGTGGCGCAGCACCACATTGTCGCGTGCCTCCAGCATCTGCTGGTTGCCGTCGTAGTAGCCCTGGTCGCTGGTGAGCGAGAGGGTATCGCCCTGCACCATACGCACATGTCCCCAAGCCTCGAAGCTGTTGCTCGTCTCGAAGAAATTGGCGCTGTCACAGTAGAGACGTGCGCCGTCGTGCTCGAACTCCACATTGCCGCGCAGCACCTGCGCGTCGTTGTTGCGCCAGCGGTCGTAGCGCAGTTCGTCGGCATGGATGAGGTAGATGCGCTTAGGGTCGCTCTTTGGCGGTGCAGCTGCGGGCCGCAACAATGTTGCGGCATAGGACACCAGCACACAAAGAGCACACAGAAGCACCGTTGTGATGCTTCTGCCTACCTTAATTTGCATATATGTCCTTCTGTGATTTCTCACCTCTCACTTCATCTAATCCAGCCTTCGTATTCAAACTGACAGTCGCGATACTGGTCGTTCAGCCTGACGTAGGTACTCTTTATTTTCTTCACCACCCAGTCGTGCAGAAACTCGGTTCGCCGCCGGTTGAGCACCAAGTCTTTCATCACCTGGAAATCCTCGGTAATGCTGGCCTTATGGCCTGGGATTCGGTTCTTCAGCTTCAACACGGCGCAAACGGTCTTGCCCTGCGCGTTCACCATCTGGAAAGGAGCCGAAACCTGGCCGATGCTCAATGTGTCGGCTACGCGGGCCACTTCCGTCGGCAGCTCCTGCATCTCAAAGCGCGACGACTTCAGCTGTCCGTTTTCGGCCTTGTTGGCCATCAGGCCCAAGTTGTTGCGTGTGTCCTTGTCATCAGAGAAAATCGACACCGCATCCTCGAAAGTATAGGCTTTGTCCTCGAACAGTTGCTTGAAGGGAGCTGGTGGCTCTGCATTTCTAATGCCATTGGCAATGGTGTCGAGTCTGGCTAGCGAGGCGTTGATGGCAGAGTCGCCCACAATGGGTTTACGCAGGATATGGCGCACCTTTATCTTGTCGCCACGCTTGTCTACCAGCTGAATGATGTGGAAGCCATATTCCGATTCCACAATTTTCGACACCTTCGTAGGATCGGTGAGGTTAAAAGCTACGGCTGCAAAAGCGGGATCAAGTTCGATACGTCCCACGTAGTCCATCTCGCCACCTGCACGGCGCGAGCCAGGATCTTCTGAGTAGAGCTTGGCTAAAGTGGAGAACGAGGTCTCGCCCTTATTCACGCGGTCGGTGTACTCGCGCAGCTCGTCTTTCACACGGTTGATTTCCTCGGCAGTCACGCGGGGTGTCTGGGTGATGATTTGCACCTCCACCACCGTGGGCACATAGGGAATGCTGTCTTCAGGCATTTCTTTGAAAAAGCGGCGCACCTCGGCCGGGGTCACGGTGATGTCCTGCACCAGCTTTTGCTTCATTCGCTGGATGAGCAGCTGGTCGCGCAGGTCGTCGTGCATAGACTGACGCATCTGACTCAGGCTCTGCTTGCGATATTCTTCCAGTTTTTCGCGTGAACCGACCTGCTCCACCATGTAATCGATGCGCGACTCCACCTCATTTGCGATGTCGTTCTCGGTCACATCCTTGTCAACGCTGTCAATGACGGCCTGATGCAGGAACAGCTTCTGCACGGCAATCTGCTCGGGCACGGCACAATCGGGGTCGCCATTCCAGCGCACGCCCTCCATGGCAGCCTGAATTCGGCTCACCTCGATGTCGCTCTTCAGGATGGCCTCATCGCCAACCACCCACACCACCTCATCAACGATATTCTTCAGCGAATCGGCAGGGCTAGACAAACTAGTACGACTAGATAGACTAGAAATACTAGACAGCCCAGGCAAACTCACCGCCAGCAGTAATGCTATGGAGCAAAAAGCATTTTTCTTCATTGATGATTATTGACGGTTTTGAGCACCTCTTCGTTCACCTGGAAGGTATACTTGCGGCGCAGCTGTGCCACCCATTCCTTCTCAAGCATCTCCTGATAGTCGGCCACCACCAAACCGCGAACATCGGTGTAGTCCTCGGGACCCTTCTTCAGGAGTTTTCCATAATGGGCATCAATGGGATAGTCTTTCAGATGATGGACGGTGGTGTCCTTCTTGAAGACGATGCTGTCGATGAGGGCGTTGTCGCCCTGCTTGAAGATACCTTTCTCCACACGGATGCGGATGACAGAATCGCCATTGAAGGTGGTGCGCAGTGCCTCGGCCCACTGGTTGAAAGGCAGTTTCTTCACACAATTGCGAACGCCCTGCACGTCGGCCACGTCCTTCACATGGTAGGCAATGCCCTTAAAGCGCGGCTGGTCCCACTGGTAGTTCTTCTTGTGCTTCTTGAAATACTGAGCCAACCCAGCCTCGTCCTTGGCGGCCTTGTCCCAAACCAAACTGTTGCTGATTTCATAGAGCAGCAGACCGTCGTGGTATTCCTGAATGAGATAGCGCAAATCCATGTCGTTCTTCGACAGCTCATTTGCCTTTGCTTCCAACAATTGTTCCGTGGTGGTAGAGGCATCCTTTGCCATCTGCTCCACCTTCTGCTGGGCGATACGGTCGCGCAGGTTGCGCTGCTCCATGAACTTGAGAATGGCATCGTGGTGCTCCTCGAAAGGTTCAAGCATCTTACGCTCCTTCATCAGGATAATATGATAACCAAAGGCCGACTTCACCACCGGCGACATCTCGCCAGGCTGCAATGGAAATGCTGCGTCCTCATACTCCTTCACGAACTGACCGTGCTGCACGAAGGGCAGCTCGCCGCCATTGCGTGCCGAGCCGGGATCCTGCGACAGGCGCTTGGCCAAGTCGGCAAAGTCGGCACCGTCCTTCAGCGCCTTGTAGATGGAGTCGATGCGCACCTTGGCCTTGTCCCACTCCTCCTGAGGAGCCTGCTGGTCGGCACGAATCAGGATATGCGCCGTCTTGATGAGTCCGTCGGGACCTATGCGCTCCACCGTCTCGTCGTAAATCTTGTGAGCCTCGGCCTCCATGTCGGCGTCGGTGACAAGCATTGGCATCACCTGCTGGTCGCGGTACTGTGCGAACTCTTTCTTGTAAGATGAAAGCGTATCGTAGTGTGCGTCAAGGGCAGCAGCCACTTTCAGTTTGTAGTTGATAAAGAGATCGACATATTCTTCGATTGATTTCTTGTCGATGACCCCCTCGGAATTGTTCTTATTGTAGGAATACTCAAACTCCGAGCGTGGCACGGGCTGTCCGTTCACCACCATGATGGTTGGGTCGTTGGCTTGGGACTGCGATAATATCGCAGCATAGGGAGCAGCAGCGAAGAGGGCTGCCAGGATTATCTTTTTCATGATAAGAAGGAATTAATCGTTGGGACGTGAGTAATTGGGTGCTTCACTGGTGATGGTGATGTCGTGCGGATGACTCTCCATGATGCCGGCATTGGTGATGCGCGTGAACTGGGCATTGTGCAGGGCTTCGATGTCCTTGGCTCCGCAATAGCCCATGCCCGAGCGCAGGCCACCCGTGAGCTGGTAGATAACCTCCTGCACCGTTCCCTTATAGGGCACACGGCCAGCAATGCCTTCGGGCACCAGTTTCTTGGTGTCTTTCGTGTCGGCCTGGAAGTAACGGTCTTTCGAGCCGTGCTCCATGGCTTCGAGCGAGCCCATGCCGCGATAGCTCTTGAACTTTCGTCCATTGTAGATGATGGTGTCGCCGGGACTTTCCTCTGTTCCTGCCACAAGCGAGCCAATCATCACGCTGGAGCCGCCAGCAGCAAGTGCCTTCACCACATCGCCGCTGTAGCGCAGTCCGCCATCGGCAATGAGGGGCACGTTGGTGCCTTTCAGTGCGTCGTAGACATCATAAACGGCGCTGAGCTGTGGCACGCCCACTCCGGCCACCACACGAGTAGTGCAGATACTGCCGGGGCCGATGCCCACCTTCACGGCGTCGGCACCGTTCTCCACCAGCAGTCGGGCTGCCTCGCCCGTGGCAATATTGCCCACCACGATGTCGATGCCGCTGAATGAAGCCTTAGCCTCGCGGAGTTTCTCCACAACGCCCTTAGAATGGCCGTGGGCAGTGTCGATGACGATGGCATCGGCACCAGCATTCACCAGTGCCTGCATGCGGTCGAGCGTGTCGCTGGTGACACCCACGCCAGCGGCCACGCGCAGACGTCCTTTCTCGTCTTTGCAGGCCATGGGCTTGTCTTTCGCCTTGGTGATGTCCTTATAGGTGATAAGTCCCACGAGGCGGTTGTCCTTATCCACCACTGGCAGCTTTTCAATCTTGTTCTCTTGCAGAATTTGTGCGGCATCCATCAGGTTGGTCTGCTGGTGGGTGGTGACCAGGTTCTCCTTCGTCATGATTTCCTCCACGGGGCGATCCAGACGGCGCTCAAAGCGCAGGTCACGGTTGGTGACGATGCCCACCAGGTGTCTTTCGTCGTCCACCACGGGAATGCCTCCAATATGATACTCCGCCATGATATCGAGCGCCTGTGCTACAGTACTGCCACGCGGTATGGTCACAGGGTCGTAAATCATGCCGTTCTCGGCACGCTTGACGATGGCCACCTGACGTGCTTGGTCGTCGATGCTCATGTTTTTGTGAATCACTCCAATGCCGCCTTCGCGAGCGATGGCAATGGCCATCTGACTCTCGGTGACGGTATCCATGGCAGCCGTCACAAAGGGCACGTTCAGCTCAATGTTCCTTGAGAAGTGGGTTCGTAGCTCCACCGTCTTCGGCAACACTTCCGAGTAGGCGGGAATCAGCAGGACGTCGTCGAAAGTAAGGCCGTCCATCACGATTTTGTCTGCAATAAATGAAGCCATAAAAAATACACCTTATTAAATATTGCGTGCAAAGGTACGATTTTTTTCGCACTTTGCACGCAAATTCTTTCTTTTTCGTCGGTAAATTAATACGATTTAACCCTCACGCAGTGTGGGGAAGCATCAGCTGAAAATGATGGTTTTGTTCTTGTAGGTGAGTATTTTCCTTTCAATATGCTTACTCACGGCCCTCGAGAGCACAATCTTCTCCAGGTCCTTTCCTTTCAGCACCAGACTTTCGGGCGAGTCTTTGTGGCTAATGCGAGCCACATCTTGCTCGATGATGGGACCGGCGTCGAGTTCGGCGGTGACATAGTGGCTGGTGGCCCCGATGATCTTCACTCCTCTTTCGTAGGCCTGGTGATAGGGCTTCGCCCCAATGAATGCTGGCAAGAACGAGTGATGGATGTTGATGATGTGGTGGGGATAGGCGGCGATCATGTCGTCGCTGATGATTTGCATGTAGCGTGCCAAAACGATGAAGGTGACGCGCTCACGCTTGAGCAGTTCCATCTCGGCCTGCTCCACCTCGGCTTTGTTGGAGTGGTCTTTGTTGATGGACCACACGTGGAAGGGGATTCCAAATTGCTCGCCAACATATCGCAGGTCTTCATGGTTGCTCACGATGCAAGGGATGTCCACTTCGTACTCGCCCGCCTTCCACCGTGCCAGCAGGTCGTAGAGGCAGTGGCTCATCTTGCTCACGAAGATGGCCATGCGTGGTCGCTGGTCGCTGAAATAGAGGCTGAACTCCATCTGATAGCGCCTGACGTAGAGCGTGTCGATATACTCGCCTATTTTCTCGCGGGGGATGAGGAACCCGTCGAGCTCCCATTGTATGCGCATGAAGAACATGCCGTCGAGCCGGTCAACATACTGGTCGAGATAGACAATATTCCCCTGATTGTCGGTGATAAACTTGGTGATTTCCGAGATGATGCCCTGCTGGTCAGGACAATGCAGCAGCATGATGGCTGTTGGTTTCATATTGCTTTTTAAATTAATATTCGGTGAACAATCGGGCTTGCCTACCCTCAGTTCGCCATGTCACTAATGAACTTGATACGCACCAGGCGTATCTCGTCTTCCGAGAAGTCTTGTCCAAATTCCCTGTAGGCTGCCTCCAGGTCGTCTTTTTCCTGTTCGCGGAAGAAGTCACAGATGTCGGCCACATCGTCGGGATCCATGATCTCGTTGAGGAAGAAGTCGATGTTGATTTTATTGCCGCTATAGAGCACGATGCCCTCCAGTTCATCGAGCAGTTCGTCAAAGTCGATGCCCAGTGCATTGGCAATGTCGTCGAGGGCGATGCGGCGGTCGATGTTCTGCAGGATTTTCAGCTTGCGCATCGAGTCCTTGGCCTTGGTGCGCACGCGCAGGTCGGTCTGCCGCTCAATGTCGTTCTCCTCGCAGTAGCGTTTGATGAGCGTCACAAACTCCTTGGCGTATGGCTGTCGGGTCTTGCCGTCGCCCACGCCCTGTATGTTCTTCAGCTCCTCCAGCGTCACAGGATAGTAGGTGGCCATCTGCTCTATCGACACATCCTGGAAGATGACGTAAGGCGGGCGATCCAACTTTCGCGACCATTTGCGCCGCAGGTCGTGGAGCATGGCCGAGAGCGTGGGGTCGAGGGCGCTGGTGCCTCCCTCGCCAGCGCTGACATCGTCGTCGTCGCTGAACTCGTGGTCTTCCACCACCTTGAACGAGCGGGGATTCTTGATGAATTTCTTGCCAGCTGCGGTCACCTTCAGCAATCCATAGTTCTCTACCTCCTTCTTCAGGTATCCCATGATGAGGGCCTGACGGATGATGGGGTTCCAAATCTTCGGATTCTCATCTTCGCCCGAACCAAACTCCTCCAAATCATTGTGGCGATGTGCCACGATTTCGTCGGTCTCGCGACCAGTGATGAAGTCGATGACATAGTCTGAGCGGAAGTTTTCCTTGATGGCCAGGATGGCCTGCAAGGCGATGACCAGCTGATTGGCAGCCTCAATCTTGGTGCCCGGATGCAAGCAATTGTCGCAGTTGTGGCAGTTGTCTTCTTTATATTCCTCGCCAAAGTAATGCAGCAGCATCTTTCGCCGACACACGCTGGTTTCGGCATAGGCTGCCGTCTCCTGTAATAGTTGGCGACCGATATCCTGCTCGGCCACTGGTTTGCCCTCCATAAACTTGTCGAGCTTCTGCAAGTCCTTGTAGCTGTAGAAGGCGATGCAGAGTCCCTCGCCTCCGTCACGCCCGGCGCGCCCTGTCTCTTGGTAGTAGCCCTCCAGGCTCTTGGGTATGTCGTAGTGGATGACGAAGCGCACATCGGGTTTGTCGATGCCCATGCCGAAAGCGATGGTGGCCACGATGACGTCGATCTTCTCCATCAGGAAGTCATCCTGCGTCTGTGTGCGGGTGGCGGTGTCCAATCCTGCGTGGTAGCACTGCGCCTTGATGTCGTTGGCGCGCAACACCTCGGCCAAGTCCTCCACCTTTTTGCGCGATAGGCAGTAGATGATGCCGCTCTTGCCCGTATGCTGCTTGATGAAGCGCACGATGTCCTTGTCGATGTCCTTGGTCTTCTGCCTCACCTCGTAGTAGAGATTAGGCCTGTTGAACGACGACTTGAACTCCTTGGCGTCGACAATGCCCAAGTTTTTCTTGATATCGGTACGCACCTTGTCGGTGGCGGTGGCGGTGAGGGCAATCACCGGAGCATTTCCGATTTCGTTGATGATGGGCCTGATTCGGCGATATTCTGGACGGAAGTCGTGGCCCCATTCCGAGATGCAGTGTGCCTCGTCGACAGCATAGAACGACACTTTCACCGTGCGCAAGAACTCCACGTTGTCTTCCTTCGTGAGGCTCTCGGGTGCCACATAGAGCAGCTTAGTACGCCCGCTGCGAATATCGGATTTCACTTGGTCGATGGCGGTCTTGGTGAGCGACGAGTTGAGGAAGTGCGCCGTTCCCTCGTGCTCGCTCAGGTGGGCGATGAAGTCCACCTGGTTCTTCATCAGCGCAATGAGCGGCGAAATGACGATGGCCACGCCGTCCATGAGCAGCGACGGCAACTGATAGCACAGCGACTTGCCGCCACCTGTCGGCATCAGCACGAAGGTGTCGTTGCCGGCGAGTACGTTCTGAATGATGGCCTCCTGGTCGCCTTTGAAGGTGTCGAAGCCAAAGTACTTCTTCAGCGCTTGCGTCAGGTTGATGCCCTCTCCCACATCCTTTTGGCCCTGTGGCGTAGAGCCTTCAGAGCTGGAGCAAGGAGATTGGAGGTCGGAACGACCCACCACTTTTGTTTTGGTTCCTTCTTTCATATAGTAAACAGTATAGGCTTGTTCAGACCTCTGCCTCTCTTAACCGAGAGGTTGTAGCGATTTTCCCAGCTGTTGGGTCACATAGTCTTTTGTGACCGCAAACTTCTTCACCTTCTTCGACGGCAGGTCGAACATGGCATCCATCATCACGCTTTCCACGATGCTGCGCAGGCCACGGGCGCCCAGCTTATATTCCACCGCCTTGTCGACGATGGCTTCCAGGGCGTCGTCGGTGAACGAGAGTTCAATGCCGTCCATCGCGAACAATTTAATATATTGCTTCACGATGGAGTTTTTGGGTTCTATTAGGATGCGTCGCAGCGCGGGGCGGTCCAGCTGGTTCAGATAGGTGAGGATGGGCAGTCGGCCGATGATTTCGGGTATCAGCCCAAACGATTTCAGGTCCTGTGGCTGAACATACTTCATCAAATCGTCCTTGTCAATCTTGCGCACGTTCTGCACCGAGTTGTAGCCTACGGTGTGCGTGTTCAGGCGCTGGGCTATCTTGCGCTCGATGCCGTCGAAGGCTCCGCCGCAAATGAAGAGGATGTTGCGGGTGTCCACGGAGATATACTCCTGGTCGGGGTGCTTGCGGCCTCCCTTGGGGGGGACGTTCACGTGGGTTCCTTCGAGCAATTTCAACAGTCCTTGCTGCACACCCTCGCCGCTCACGTCGCGAGTGATGCTGGGGTTGTCCTGCTTGCGTGCAATCTTGTCAATCTCGTCGATAAACACGATGCCACGCTCGGTGGGCTCCACCTGGTAGTCGGCCACCTGCAGCAGTCGGGTTAAAATGCTCTCCACGTCTTCGCCCACATAACCTGCTTCGGTGAACACGGTGGCGTCGACGATGGTGAAGGGCACGTCGAGCATCTTGGCGATGGTGCGTGCCATGAGCGTCTTTCCCGTGCCCGTGGGCCCCACCATGATGATGTTGCTCTTCTCAATCTCCACACCGTCCTTGTCGTTCTTGGGCTGTTGCAGACGCTTATAGTGGTTATAGACGGCCACGCTGAGGAAGCGTTTGGCCTCGTCCTGTCCGATGATATATTGGTCCAGGTAGTTCTTGATTTCCTTCGGTTTGGGAACGCGCTGCACGGTGAACTGCTTGGCATCGTCCTTTTTCTGGTTTTCGCCATAGCCGTTCTCCAGCACGATGCGATAGGCTTGCTGGGCACAATCCTCGCAGATGAAGCCGTTGATGCCCGTAATGAGCAGCTTCACCTCGCGCTCGTTTCGTCCGCAGAAATTACATATCTTCTTCACTTATCACTTATTATTTTTCACCTATCATTTCTTCACCAGCACCTGGTCAATCATTCCGTACGCCTTGGCCTCCTCGGCGGTCATCCAGTAGTTGCGGTCGCTGTCGGCCCATACCTTGTCGTAGTCGGTATGCGAGTGCTGGGCGATGATGGTGTAGAGTTCTTTCTTCAGTTTCTGAATCTCGCGGGCCTCGATCTCGATGTCGCTGGCCTGTCCCTGCACGCCTCCCAGCGGCTGGTGAATCATCACCCGACTGTGGGTGAGTGCCGAGCGCTTGCCCTCGTGTCCGGCCACGAGCAGCACTGCAGCCATCGAAGCGGCCATGCCGGTGCAGATGGTGGCCACGTCGCTCTGAATGAACTGCATGGTGTCGTAGATGCCCAGTCCGGCATAGACACTGCCGCCAGGCGAGTTGATGTAGATGCTGATGTCCTTGCCGGGGTCGGCGCTATCGAGATAGAGCAACTGGGCTTGCAGTGTGTTGGCTGTATAGTCGTCAATCTGCGTGCCAAGGAAGATGATGCGGTCCATCATCAAGCGGCTGAACACATCCATCTGCGTCACGTTCAACTGACGCTCCTCCAGGATATAGGGGTTGAGATACTGGGCCTGGGCCTTCATCACATCGTCGAGCACCTGACCATTCATTCCCAGGTGCTGCGTAGCATATTTTCTAAAATCGTTCATAGTTTCTTTTCCTGATTTTTTGATTTGGTGATACAAAATTAATCAAAAAAGTTCAGACCGCCGAACTTTTTATATTTTTTTTCGAAAAAAATTATTGGTGTCCGGGAAAAACTGTCTACGCCAGAATTTATGCTCCAGCCATGCAGACATTCTTCAGACCACGTCGTTTTTTTATAAATTACGTCGTAATCTATAAAAACTACGTCGTAATCTATATAAATTGCGTCAAGATTTATATAGACCACGTCGCGGTTTAAACAAATAAAAGGCTCAGTTCATTTTACCCAGACGCCAATAATAGCCTATAGTCCATAGTCTAAAGTCTACAGTCCACAGCCTAAAGTCTATCGTATATGGGGTTTGATGGGCAAGTGGTCATTCGGGGTTGTAGCCGAAGTTGTCGAGTTCCTTCTTCGATGAGCGCCAGTCCTTGTCGACCTTGACAAACACCTCGAGGAAGATGTGCTTGTCGAAGAACTTCTCCAGCGCCTTTCGCGCTTCGGTGCTCACCTTCTTCAGCGCTACGCCCTGGTGGCCGATGATGATGCCCTTCTGGCTCTCGCGCTCCACATAGATGACGGCGTTGATGTGGATTTGGCGCTCGTCTTCCTTGAAACGCTCCACCACCACCTCAACGGAATAGGGAATCTCCTTGTCGTAGTAGAGCAGGATTTTCTCGCGGATGATCTCCGAGACGAAGAAACGGGCGGGTTTGTCGGTGAGCTGATCCTTGTCGAAGAAGGCAGGACTCTCCGGCAACTGTTCAAAGATACGTTTGAGCAGCATGTCGGTGCCAAACTTGTTCTTCGCCGAGATGGGCAGTATCTCAGCCTTGGGCAGCAGTTCGTGCCACTTTGAAACCAGATTGCCCAACAACATATCGGGAGAACCGCCCTTGGCAGCACCTGCCGCGCCCTTCTCGTTGGGCTGGTTCTGTAGCTCATCTATCTTATTAATAAGGAGTATGATGGGGATGTCGAGCTGCTGCACTTTCTCCAGGAAGTCCATGTTCTTCTCAGGATTCTCCACCACATCGGTCACGTAGAGCAGCACATCGGCATCCACCAACGCACTCTCGCTGAAAGCCAGCATCGACTCCTGCAGCTTGTAGTTGGGCTTAAGCACACCAGGTGTATCGCTGAATACAATCTGCATGTCGGGCGTGTTTACGATGCCCATGATGCGGTGGCGCGTGGTCTGCGCCTTAAAAGTGGCAATCGAGATGCGCTCGCCCACCAATTGGTTCATCAATGTCGACTTGCCCACGTTGGGGTTGCCCACAATGTTCACGAATCCTGCTTTGTGTTTCATTCTTTTTGCAACAATTTAAAAATTCTGTGCAAAGTTACGAAAAGTCGAGAGCAAAACAAAGGAACTTGTTCCTTTTTTTGCCGAGACGGAGTAATTTCGCACTCGTAGAGCGCAAAGTTACGAAAAGTCGAGCAAAAAACAAAAGGAAAATTAGTTTTCTTTTCATTTCAACCGCACAGCACGATTGCATGATGGCGTTATTCTTTTTGTTCCTTTTTGATTAGTATTTGTTTTTTAGCGAAAAATACGAGATTTTTTTCTTGCCCGAACCGTTCTTTATGCCTACTTTTGCCAAAAATCTAAAACGGTTATGAAGAAGTTTAGCTTGTTTGTTGTACTGTTTTGCCTCGCTTCGATCAGGTTGCAGGCAGCAGAATCATTCATTAGTTTTGTTAATGGCGACTGGCAGCTCAACGAGGGTGGCCGTGTGGCCGTCTATGTCAGTTCGGGTGATGAGCGTGGCGTGATGCGCGCTGCCGAAAACCTGAAGAACGACTTGCGCGCCGTGTGTGGTGCCAATGTAACCTTTACCGACACCCCCGACCAGGCCCGCATCGTGGTGGGCACCGTTGGAAAGGTGCCTGCCATGAAAAGCTACGAGGCGCAACTGCGCGGCAAGCACGAGCAGTTTATCATCGACGCCCGCCAGGGACAGCTGGTCATCGCGGGCAGCGACCGCCGTGGCACCATCTACGGCATCTATGAACTAAGTCGCCAGGCCGGCGTCTCACCGTGGTACTACTGGGCCGATTCCCCCATCGCACACCACGACAAGCTCTACGTCGCCAATGGCTCCTACACCGATGGCGAACCCGCCGTGCGCTGGCGCGGTCTCTTCCTCAACGACGAGGCTCCCTGCCTCACTGGTTGGGTGAAGAACACGTTTGGCACCGACTACGGTGGCCACGACTTCTATGAGAAAGTGTTTGAACTCATCCTCCGCCTGAAAGGCAACATGCTCTGGCCCGCAATGTGGGGATGGGCATTCTATGCTGATGACCCGCTGAACTCGAAGACCGCCGACGAGATGGGTGTCATCATCGGTACCAGCCACCACGAGCCCATGGCTCGCAACCACCAGGAGTATGCCCGTAACCGTCAGCAATGGGGGGCATGGAACTATCAGACAAACAAGGAGAAGCTCGACCAGTTCTTCCGCGAGGGAATAGAGCGCATGAAGGGCACCGACGACATCGTGACCATCGGCATGCGAGGCGACGGCGACGAGGCCATGAGTGCCGAGGCCGACACGCGTCTGCTGGAGAACATCATCGACAACCAGCGACGCATCATCAAACAGGTGACACGCCGCCCAGCGAAGGAGACGCCGCTGGTGTGGGCATTATACAAAGAAGTGCAGGATTACTACGATGCCGGCTTGCGCGTGCCCGACGATGTGACCGTACTCATCAGCGACGACAACTGGGGCGACATCCGCCGCGTGCCCAATGCCGAGGAGCGTCGTCGCAAGGGCGGTTGGGGCATCTATTACCACGTGGACTACGTCGGTGCGCCACGTAATTCGAAGTGGATTAACATCACGCAGACGCAGCAGATGTTCGAACAGCTCTCGTTGGCCTACGACTTCGGCATCGAGCAGCTGTGGATCCTGAACGTGGGCGACCTCAAGCCCATGGAATACCCCATCCAGTTGTTCATGGACTTGGCTTGGAACCCAAAGGAGTACTCGCTGTCCAATGTCACCAACCACACCCAGCAGTTCTTCCTCCGTTCGGTGTTCAGTGGCACCGCCACTGAAAACAACACCCTAGCCGCAGAGGCTGCCGACATCTACAACCAGAACTGCCAGTACATGGGCCGCGTGACGCCCGAGATGCTCGACGCTCAGACATACAACGTGCCTACTGGCGAGTGGAAGCAGGTGGCCGACGAGTATCAGCGTCTTGAAGCCCGCGCCCTGCGCCTCTACCTGCAGGTACCCGAGGCCAGTCGCGACGTCTTCCGCCAGGTGCTACTCTTCCCCGTGCAGGCCATGGCCAACCTCTGCGACATGTACTACGCACAGGCCATGAACCTCTACTTGGCCAAGCGCAACAATCCCGATGCCAACCTATGGGCAGCCAAGGTGAAAGACTGCTTCCGCCAAGACTCTCTGCTCTGCGCCGCCTACAACAACGATATTGCCGGCGGCAAATGGCGCGGCATGATGACACAGAAGCACATTGGTTACCGCTCGTGGAACGACAATTTCCGCCGCGACATGCTGCCCTCCACACAGAAAGTTGACGGTGTCGCCACTGGCGGCTGCGTCTTCGAAGCCGGCACACGCGGTTATGTGGCCATGGAGGCCGAACACTACTACGAGGCCACCGCGTCTGAAGGAACTCAATGGACGGTCTACCCATACTATGGCCGCACACGCAGCGCCGTAGCGCTGACACCCTACACCAACGACATCGGCGATGCCGCCCTCATCTACTGCTTCACGCTGCCCGAGGGCGTCACACTACCCGCCACCGCCAAGGTACATGTGGTAGTGAAGTCAACACTCGACTTCCTCAACGTGGGCGGATTTGAGTACACTGTCAGCCTCGACAACCAGGAGCCACAGGTGGTGAATTTCAACAAGACGCTCGTCGACCGCCAACCCTACCAGTACTCCGTGTTCTATCCCACCATCGCCCGCCGCGTGGTGGAGAATGTTGTGGAACAGCCCCTGAAGCAACAGAGCCGTCACACCCTGACGCTCCGCCCCCGCCATCCCGGCATCGTTTTCGAGAAGATAGTCGTTGACCTGGGCGGCTATGAGAAGCAGTATCTCTTTGGGAAGGAGAGCGAGCTGACTATCCAAAAGCAATAAACTAAACTTACATCGGCATAAACTTTTGGCACCCACGAGCGTCTAACCATCGAACACGCTCATCAGTCATCAGTTTATGAATAAACATCAGATAATATCATTTCCGAGGGGGCTGTTGTTCACAGCCCTCTCTTTTGTTTTTATCATGACACGTGCCGAGCAAAAAACTGCGTGGCAACAGCTCGCGATTCGAGCAGAAAAAGCACTGATGCATGTAATACGGCTTTTTCGATGAAATGGGCGTTTTTTATCAAGAGAAAGACAAAAATATTCGATGAAATGGATAATTTTTAAAAAATCAATGCGCAGAGACTTTCGCCCACTGGATTGTTCTATTTTTTTCCTAAAAACGGCAATATATTATGGTATTAACCATAATTAACGACAAAAAGAAGAATAATTTGGCGTTTTTGACTAATTTTGCAAGTCGAATGCGAAAAATGACAAGAAATATCAGCTATTTGTTGTGGATTCTTGCCCCCCTATGGATGTCGTGTAGCTTCATGAACGACGGCATCGAGTGCGACGAGGGCATGCCCACTGATAGTATCCATATCTCCATCTCCTTCGATTTAGCGGGAACCGAAGGTGCCACGCGAGCTGTGCCCAACGGCGGCGAGGAAGGCGATGGATGGCAATATGGCCTTACTAACGAGAACCAACTGCACAATTTCATTGTATTCGTGCTCGGCGACAACAACGATGCCAATTCCCCTGGCAGCACCGCCTTCATAGGCAGTCGCTACTTCAGCGACGAGGAGGTGGCAGAGGTAGACTCCATCCGTCAGTACTATCTGAAACTGAAAGCTTACGACGTACTGAAGGACGTGCTCACCTACGACTTCACCATCCCCATCCATCACTACAAGCCCCGCGAGGTGTTGAAAGAATCGTTCCGGTTCCTCGTCGTTGCCAACAACGGCAACCTGACGGCATTTGAGACCTTGGGCCAGCTGCGCGAGGCTATACCCGAAGTCACATGGAGGGTAGGCAGCGACGGGAAGGTCGAGCGCTTTGTCATGGCCAACGAGAACGATCAATACTACAGCACCACCCTGGGCGTCGGCGCGGGATCGGAGGAAAACCCCATCAGGATTCATGTTACCATCGAGCGCATGGCAGCACGCATCGACTACAATCCCGAGGGAGCCACGCTCGTTCAGGAGGAGGGCAAAGTCAACAAAACCATCGTCTACACCATCACCGACAACGAGACGACCACCTTGGCACAACTCTACATCGACAAGATGGCCATCGTGAACGCCTGTCAGAAGCCATCGTACTACATCAAGCGCGTGGCCGACGACATCAACGGGACGAATCTCGTCTATCTGGGCGACGAGACGCCCACGCCACGGGGCATCGCCACCAATGTGGTCATCGACCCCTATTCGACACAGAAGACGGTCGCCAACACCACCAACGAAACCCTGCTCACCACCCTCTACGGCGACACCCGCATGGGCAACGTGGAACAGCTGCTGCAAAGCACGGCGGAACCCGCACTGACAGCCGTGAACCAATCGGTCATCCTGGGCTATGTCAACGAGAACACCTACGCTCCCGCAATGGCGCACTCGGCCTATACCACCGGCGTGGTGTTCAAGTGCCGTTTTGTACCGAAGCACAACTTCCACACGGCCTACGACAAGGCCACCGGCACGCTGACCGACGGCACCTACACCGTGGGGCAAGACTTCTGGATGGTAGAGCCCAGCCAGGACACCGAAACAAAAGTGGAAACCACTGTCGATGAAGTAACCGAAGAAGAGGTCACCACAACCACTACCACCGACCGCTCCTACACCAGCATCAGCGAAGCCGACCGCCACTACTTCAGCAACGAGGCAGCCGCCATCGACTACGCCACCGACACCCGCCACAAGCACTATGGCCGCGTGGTGAAATATACCGGCGGCGTGTGCTACTATTTCGCCTATATGCGCCACTCTAACAACGTGGAGGTGATTCACAACACCATGGAGTTCGGCATTGTGCGCAACAACATCTACACCTTCAAGCTGCAGCCCACCACCGGCCCCGGCACGCCCACTATCGACCCACGGCATCCCGAGGAGCTGAAGGCACGCATATATGTAAGGAAATGGCTGCTTGTGGAGCATCCAACGATATTGATGAGTTAGAAGAGTTAGGAGTTAGGAGTTAGGAGTGAATATGAGAGATATGAAGATGAAATACGCCAACGTCTGTGTTGCAGTGCTCCTCGCCGTCTTGGCGATGGCTGGCTGTAGCGAAGCCGACGACCAAGTGCCCGATGGCATGGCACGCGTGGAGGTGCACCTCTCGGCGCCCTATCAGCGTGCCACTCGCGCCACCGGCGACTGGCTCGACCCCATCTCCAGCGAGGAGCGCATCCACGACTATTGGGTGGTGTTCGTCAACGGGTCGAACATCGTCGAAGAGCTGGTGGCAGGCTCGTGCGGCACCGAGGGCAAGGAGGAAGATTCGTTCCGCTTCCTGCTGCCTCCAGGCACCTATAAGGTATATGCTTTTGCCAACCTTGACTTCAGCGCACTCGGCATCACCAAGGGAGCTGCTTTGCCCGACCTCAGCAACGAGAAGCTGGCCACCACCAACGGATGGACCAACGACATTCCCATGAGCAACAACGTCAACGGGCAGACGGTGAAGGTGGAGGAAGTGGAAAACCAGTCGTTCCAAGTGGAGCTGGTGCGCGCCATGGCCAAGCTGCAGCTCGACTTCACGAATCCCACTCAGCATCAGCTCGACATCCTGGGCTACGAGATCTATCCGCTCACGAAGACCAATGTGAGTCTGCTCGAGCCAGCTGAGCCAGCCGACATTGTCACTGACGAGTCGGAGTTCTATAGGGTCGATTTGACGAAAACCCCCAATACCCCCATTACCCTATCGGCTAACGGTGGCACAGGCTCCACATGGGCCTACGTCAACGAGACCAATGCCTCAGCCACTTCCACCGTAAACCAGTACTCCATTCGCCTGAAGGTGCGCCGCAAAGGCGAAAACACCCAGTCGGATGGTGTAGAGGAGTTTCGCTATGGTTTCACCGTGAACAGCAGTACAGTGGTTGACGGGGTGTCGGGCTTCGACTATATCCGCCGCAACGACTGGATCAGGCTGCCCATTACGTTTGGCGACTGGAGCTTCCGCGTAGAGACGCTGCCCTTCCCGCCCATCGCCGGCTTCCAGTCGCGCGTGGTGTCGGCCGATGCACTCAGCATCACCTTCAACACCGGCGGATACATCTTCCTGCGGGCCATGTTCCGCAAGAACGACGACCCAGAGGGCGTATGGCGCAGCTTCGACGACAGCGACGTCACATTTGTGTTGCCTGGCACCTACACTGGGAATACCACCACTGGCCCCATACAATCGATAGACTCCGAGACGGGAACCGGCATCATCCTAAGCGGCGACCTGCAAATCTTCGAGGAAGGACAGTTTTTCTCCCAACTGCCCTCTGGCGACATCGTGGGACAACTCACTAATGATGAAAGGTACGGACAAGTCACCGTCACGCTGAAAGTGAAGCTGGAAGACCTCGACTACCAGTTCAACTATAATATAATAAAGACAAACTAAGCCTCAACATGCGCAAAACGACATACATAAAACAGCTTCTCAGGACATTGCTCGTCATCGTGGCAATGGCCCTCAGCGTGCAGACACATGCGCAAGAGGGGAATTTCGTCATACAGTTCACGCAAGCTACACAGGGTTATAGGACTGTCGAAAGTACCGGCAATAACAACAGACTGCGACTTAATCAATACGGCTACAACCAAGGGGCCAACGCCAATTCAAGCAGACATTGGCATTGGGTGGAAGTTGGCGGCAAAACCTATCTGCAAAACGCCCAGAACCTTTATATCGGCTTCAACGGTACCAACTTCATCGGCGTGACCGATGTAGCCAACGCCTGTGAGATGGAGGGCTACTTCGACAGCAACGACCGCTACAAACTGAAACGGAAGGGGGTGAATGCCGTCATGTCGTACGACAACAACAGAAACCTCATTGAGGACAGCGACATGGAGATTCCGAAAAACACCATCGCCCTCATACAAAGAACAGGAAACGAAGGCTATGGCGGGGGAACCACCGTCACCCCGACCATAGAAACCACCGCCTCCAACG
This sequence comes from Prevotella sp., assembly GCA_017619275.1. GTDB lineage: Bacteria > Bacteroidota > Bacteroidia > Bacteroidales > Bacteroidaceae > Prevotella. The sequence continues at coordinate 49,553 of JAFZSR010000031.1, forward strand.
CCTTCTATATTCGTTTCACCAACCGTAACAGTGTAGGCATAAACGATTATCGCGTGGTGACCGACAACGGTGTGGGAAACCAACTGACAATGACCCTGCGAGGCAGCAACCCCACCACCGACACCGACGCTGCCAAAAACCGGCTATGGACGTGGGTAGGGCGCCGATGGCTGCGCGACCTGCAAGGCAACTACATCGTCCTTGACGGAACCACCTTCAAGACGACTACCAACCGCAATCAGGCCACGCGCTTCCGCATCTACACCAATGCCGATGCACGTCCTAAGTTGCGCGTGGTGAACGCCGACGGCAGCGACAGCCAGTACATCATGCGGGCAGAGACGGTGAACACTACCGGCTCACCCGTCATTGCCTCGACAGACCTGACAGCCAGAGACGACGAGCTGGAACTGGCCGACTACGAGCCCACCACCGGTCAGAAATATTTCATTAGGTTCATGGTTTCCACTTTCAGCCGCGCCATCCATGAAATGGGCATGGCCGATACCGACACCTACAACAGCATTACCCCTCCACCGCTCATCGTCAGTAGTGGCACGACCGCGAAAAGCCCCTGCTTGTGGACGCCTAACTTGAGAAGCATGACGTGGACAATGGAGCAGAGTGGCAATGGCTACCGTATCAAGAGCGGCAACGGCCTCTACATGGGTACGCCTATAAGCAACAATCGGTATTCCGTAGTTTCATTAGAGGCCAATGCCGGCAGTTTCATCGTTCGCACGAGAACGACCGACCACATGATGACCTTGACAGACGCGGCTAATGCAGCCAGAGCCTTTTCCTGTAGCGGTAACGCTGATCCCAAGTACCTCTACAGTGTTTCTAGTAATGCAGCAACAAACTTAACAAGCAACGACTTTTTTCTTGATTTCGTGCGCAACGACGACCCCATGACGCAGGACGTGCCCACGATGCAAGACGGCAAATGGTACAAACTGAAGTTCGCCGGCGTTGAGCAGACGCTGGTGAAGGTTCATGTCGATGCCAATGGTTATTATTTGTTGGAGCACGACAAGGGGCGCTATGTCTGCCGTAAGAATGATGGCACCTTGGGCTACACCACCACTGCCTCGCAAGCAGCACAGTTCGAGATACGTGCCGAGCGCTCAGGCTGGCACTTGGAGTGCCGTAATGGCGATACGCCCAACGTGAAGGTGACGATGGCTACCGGCGACGAATTCTACGAAACCTACCACAACCGCAGTCGCACCAACTCGGGCAATAATGTCAGAACCGATTTCTCGTTCGAGGAGGCCGACGTGCCCGCAGATGTCGATGCCGCAAGGCCCACTATGGACTGCGACGGATGGTATGAACTGTATTTCCACGACGTGCCCATCTGCGCCAGAAAGGCAGTCTGTGATGGCGTTGACGGAGGCGGCAACCAAGTCTACAAGCTGAAGTATGGCTCACAATATCTGAAATACGACACCGCTAACTCAAAGTACGTCACGACCACCGAAGCCAGCGAGGCTGCCCGTTTCACAGTGACGCTCGGCCTTGGAGGATGGCAGCTTACCCGCCTAACTGACGATAATAATTTTTACGGTGGATACACTGTTGCAACCAAACCAGTTGGCAACAACCGCAACATTACCTTTACTGAAACTAAATACCCGAACAAGCCAACCAGCTGGTTCGGAGCAGAAAAGATACCTTCCCATCTAACTGAGGGCAAGAAATACGTGTTCTATTTCGACAATATGCTGCTCTATGGCATGTACGACTTAGAAATGGAGAGCAACGAAGACTGCAACTTGCTGGGAAATGCCGCGAATTATGGCGGCATGGCCTGGACGGCGCTGGAGCCAACATCGACGATAGAAGGCGGTGATGAAGTTTTCTACTACCGTTTCCAGAACGAGTTCGGACGTTACATTTCATATAACACCACCACCAAACGTTACCAGGTAACAAGCGTCGCCGACAATGCTGCGCGATTTACCCTTGTAGAAGGTGACTATGGCTATATGCTGAAGCGCTTGGATACTGACAATGTGTTCCGACCGTCCGGCAATGGATTCATCGAGAAGGCCATCACCAGTCTCACTGATGACGATAAGCACTATGCGGCCATTTACTTCCGCGAAGTGACATCGAACGATGCCTGGTTCGACGACAGTACTGAGGAGTTCGAAATACTCCACAAGCCATCCTTCTTCCAGGATCGTGCCAACGAAATGGAACCTGGAGCCTTCCCACCTGAATTCCTACAGCCTGGTATCGGCATGACTGAAAGGACTCTTGCCGATGGTACCACCACCATCAGCACCCAGAACACCCCGGAATACCGGCTCACCCGCTACGTCAGGAAGGGTGATTTTGTTGGACTGTACCTCACTACCAGTAAGGCAAAAGCAGACTCGTACCACAAAGCCTACCAGCGTTTGTATCTCTACAATACCGACAAACCGCTGACGCACCAATACTTCATGCCTTTCAACGACAACGACGCCTACGTCTACAAGAACGGTTTGGTGTTGGGCAATGCACTTACCAACAGCGACGGTGTGAACCTGAGTAAGACGACAACCGCCGGTGCACGCAACATGTTCATCAAACTATCGTTGCTGGGACGTCTGCCTACTAACGAGGATCAGGTCACTATTGCATGCGACTTCTGCTACGACAAATCGGGCGACGGCTATAAAAACGACCTCAGATATGCCAACGGCAGTGCCACTACGGCTGCCGAGGGTGGCAACCTGACAGAGCCCACGCTGAGCCTGCGACAGATATGGACGCTCATCGATGCCAAGGTGATGGCCAACGAACTGGTGACCAAGACTGGCGACAACTGGTTGGAAGAGCGTACCATCCACTTCTCAAACAAGACGCAGGGGCTGATGAGGACGGATGATAATAAGCCGTTGAAGGAATATGTGCCGCTGGCCAATGACTTGGAGAACTACTGGATTTATAAGAATTATACTGGTGAAGAAAGCCAGCGCACCGACGAGAACTTGGTGCAGGTGGGAGTGGGCTCAAATAATGCTAACAAGTACTACGAAATCGTGACAGAAGACCACGGCTCGGGCATCCAGGTAGACCTCACTCTTCCCACATTGCCACAGGCTACCAGCATTGGCGACTTCGTAACGGAAACGGAATACAAGCGTCGTCGCCAAATCTCGTTTAGCTATCCCAATAGTCGCGAAGTCCCTGCGGGTTCGTCTATTGACATCTTGGTCTACGCCGTCGATGCCGATGGCAACCAGAACCGCTACAACATTGCCAAGTTCACCCTCGTCTTCGACGCTGGTACCCAGACGCTGCCCTATATGGACATTGTGGGCAACGAAGCCGTCTATCCCGAACGATCGCCTGAAGCGCTACGCGAAGAGTGCGGCAAACCGCACGCCTACCTGAACTTTGACTACCACCACGAATATGGTTTTACTTCGCCCACCCGAAGCGGGATGGATACCATTATGGCTGCCCTGCCGCTCGACTACAGTACCACTAATTATGCCTTTGCCCGTCGAATAACGAATAATAATTGGGATCCACGAATAGCAGCAGGATGGGGTACTTCTGGCGTAGGTCGCATACATAAGACAAATGTTAACGGTAGCGCCAACTATGTTTTGAAAAGTGTGAGCGACTATACGGGAATCGCCTACCCTGATGATTACGACCGTGGCTATCTGTTCGTAGATGCTTCCGACTTGCCTGGCCAAGTGGCTACCGTGTCGTTTGCGGGCGACTTCTGCGAAGGCTCCCTGCTGATGTGTACGGGCTGGATAGCATCAGTCGATGGTGCTTGGGGTAATCACTCGGCCGGTAGCGTCATACTCACCGTGATGGGACGCAAATATGATGACGACGACAACCTCATCTCAGAAGACGTGGTTTATAGTTTCTGTCCTGGACAGCTTCCCTATTTTGCTCGCCGAGCCAATGGCAACACAATTTATCCAACTGATAATAAGGTGACCGTCGTTGATAAAAATGGCAATAAGCCAGGCGACTGGATATGGCAGCAGTTCTACTTCGAGTTCTACGGCGACGGCTCTCGCGATTACTATCTGAAGATTGACAACAACGCCACCAGTACCGAAGGCGGCGACTACATGCTCGACGACATCTGGATTTTCTCCAAGCTCCCCACCATTGAAGCTGGTACCTATCTTCCCCTCTGCGGCGGAGAAATGGAGGTGATTCGACTGGCCAACGACTACGAGAGCCTGGTTCTCTCGCGTGGTACAGCATGGGAATGGAAGGAAGGCGAGGAGGAGAAAACTTCCTACATCGGCCTTGCCTATCTTGACTGGGACAAATTCTACACCGAGATGAAGGCTGCCGTAGAACGCATTGATGGCCGCACCTATACCGACGAAGATTTTGATGCCATGCTCGATGCAGGAACCTTGAACGCCGATGCATACCTCAACGACTATCGTACCATTTTTGATGGCGCCCTCATGAAGACGGTAGACGCAAACAATAATGAGATAGCGGCATACATGAATTTTGAATGGAGCAACCGTTTCGATTCGGAAGATTACCATACGCCCTATACCTTTACCGGCTTCTATTCTGGCAACGACCCTGCGGGAACGGTGTATTATGCAGAAGAGGAGGGTAAGAAGAAGCTGATCATCAATGGCAAGATGAACATCAACAACTTTGAGTACTACCATCACTATAAACTTCTGGTTGCTCTGCTTGACAATAAACTTACAGACCAAGACATCGGCCAGTTCTGTTATCATTTCAATGTGCTCAGCACTTGCTCCAAGAGCACCATGCTCTATCTGCTGCCCTTCATCGAGGTGGATGGCGAGGTGGGTAAACAGGACTTGAACGAAGTCACCTATTGCGAGAACACCATACAGACCGTTTCCCTCCAGCTGGAGTCTTACTATCTTGACACCGAGACAGGCGAACTGGTGAAAGACGTGAATGGAAACATCTTCTTCGACTGGTGGGTGGGTTCCAAGGACATTTCTGGCTCGTTAGACAACTTCTATTCGCAGAGTAATGGTAATGGCATCACGCTACAGCATGCCCTGAAGTGCCTGCGCTACAACTATCCTTACGCCACCACGCTCGACGACCTCGAAGTTCCTGTCACCAATTCAAATTATGAGGATTACACTCTTACACAAGAGATTGTAGACTACCTGAAGTCCTTGGCCTTCCCGGCAGACGGCAGCAGCCCGCTGATTTACCTCAGGTCGAGGGTGGCCAACCTGTTCCTCGACCAAGAACATGTAAAGCTTGTACAGGAGGGAGACGACAAGTATGCCTATATGTGTGCCTTGCCCATAGAACAGGATATGAACACGGGGTCGCAAGGCGTTGTCTTCAGCTGCTCCCAGCCACAGCCCCTGAAGGTGAAAGTGGGCGAGGTGGCTCCACGCATCGACATCGGCTTCCCCGACAAGGCCTATCCCGACGGCTTGGGACTGCTCAGCGTGCGTATAGCCAAAAAGCAGTTCGAGCAAGTGAACGAGCGCAACGAGGGATACACACGGCTGCACATCCCCATCAGAAACGTACAAGCACCATCGCAAGGTGCTGAAGGCATCAAGAATCTGGGCACTCCCGAGGGCGATATCATCCTGCTCACCACCACCGATGACACCGAGATGGAGCGTTTCATCGTGGGCAACTACAACAGCCTCAACGGTGCCGTGGTGGGAACCATCGACTATCTGTATGGAACCAATGGCAACAATGAAGAAACGCCAGAAGAGGCGTTGGTATTGCACTTCAACGACAACTTCAAGGTGCGCGAGGGCTACAGCTACACGCTGAAATTCCCCTTCACCGAGCGTTTCAACGGCGATCCGCTCGAAACCCGATGCGACGGTTATAGTGCCTTTGTCATTAGAATTGTGCCCGACTATGAGGTGTGGACTGGCGGGGCCGGCAACACCGACTGGAGCAACGACGACAACTGGCGCCGTGCCGACTACGACGAGCTGTATGCCGCCAACGGCACCACGCTGAAGGATTCCTATCTGTGGAACGGACATGTGAAGAACGACGGCACCATCGACGAGGCCGCCTCCAACGAAGACGGCACGCCAAAGGTGAACTACATCACCGCCGAGGACCGACAGAGACGGCGCGGCTATGCCCCACTCTACTGCACCAACATCCTGATGATGACCGACGAGACCGCACCCGCACCCGTGCTCTACGATCATGGCGACGAGGTTGTCAACGGCGTGAAGACAGGATTCCCGGCACTCGACCCCCAGACATCGTCGGCACTTATCCGCTACGACTTCCAAGGCCATGCCTGGCCTATCGACGAGGATGACGAAGATAACAATGCCGACAATCCATACAATCCAGGTACCAATGTGCGTCAGGAGGGCGACATCGTCACCGAACTCTACACTTCCAACGTCTGCGACGGCATCGTCTTCCAGCCCGAAACAGAGCTGCTGCATGCCGAGTGGCTCAACTACGAGAAAGCATGGGTGGAGTTCGCGCTTGCCAAGGACATCTGGCACCTGGTAGGCTCGCCGCTGAAGAACACCATCTCGGGCGAGTGGTATTCTCCTACCTACAGCGCCCGTCAGGAGACGACCTACTTCGACCCCATCACCTTCGACAACCCGCCTGTTGGCAGCATCAAGCACTACGACGCCCAGGGCAGCCTCATCAGTGCAGACACCTACAACTTAGGCTACGACCGCTTTGCACCCGCCGTCTACCAGCGTGCTTGGGACAAGGCTAAGGCAGTACTCTATGAGCGTGGAGCCCAGTGGCTCGCCGCCGATGGCGACCAGACCGACACCAACACTGGCGACGACGGCCAAGGCCAGTGGCAAGGACAGGGAGCGGGCTATACCTGGCAGGAAGACCTCAATGCCAGCGACTACCTGAACCGCCTGGCCTATAAGCCCATGGGCGACAGTAAGGTGAACGTGGCCATACGCGGCGCATGGAGCGGAGCCTATAACGACCACACCGTTCCCTACGATGGCGGTGGCTTCAGCGTCATGCCCATCAACCACTTCAAGACTCCCCATAACGACGATGCCATCAAGACCGTCTTCCGCCTGCCCAAGGAAGACTACTACTACGACATCTGGGATTGGGGCAAGGGTTATGCGCTGGAGCGTCGCGTACGCGTGTATATAAAAGATGAGAACCGTCCCTGGCCAACAGATGCTGAGTGGTACAGCAAGATCAATGACAACAACTACGTCGAATTGAACAATCGTGGCCGTCTGCGCTCCGACGACCTGCGCCTCGACGATCCTACCGAGGCTGAGCCCGAACCGCAGCCGAAGGAATACTCCGTGACGCTGAAGAACGAAGGAATGGGCAGCGTGGGCTTCTTCCTCGCCTGCAACCCCTTCATCTGCGGACTCGACATGCAAAAGTTCTTCGCCAAAAACACCAAACTGGCCCCCTATTACCTGGTGCTGAAGGATAGTGAGATCAAGACTGATGCGAATCTAACACCATCGGAATGGAAATGGACTGACGTGGTTATCAATGGAAGAAACGAGAATGGCAATTTCCAAGGTCTGCAAGTGGTGCCAGCCCGCCAGGGATTCTTCGTGCGTGCCGCCGACGGAGGTGACCTGAACGCGACCACCGTGACCTTCACCACCGACATGATGGTTTCCGCACGTACCAATGCCTCCTCCACCAGCACCGAAACTGATCCATCGCGCCAGTACCTTACCATCCGTGCTCAGCGCGATGGAAACGTCAGCGAGGCCCGCGTCATGGTCAGCCCCGACGCCAGCAATACCTTCCGCCCAGAGGAGGACCTCGAGACCTTCCTCGTCAGCGACATCTCGTCGGCCATCCCCGTGGTCTACACACTCACGGGTTGTCTGGCCACCAGCATCAACCACTTGAACCATTTCAGGAGTCTGCCGCTCGGCATCATCAGCAACAGCACCGACCCCGCCACCCTCACCTTCTATGGAGTGGAAAGCGTGGGCAGCGACTTGCAGCTCTACGATGCCTATCTGCAGACGTTCACGCCGCTTGTCAACGGCAGCAGCGTGCGAGTGCCTGGTTCCACGCAAAACCGCTTCTTCATCGTTACTTCCGATGCGGTGGAAACCTTCAACGAAAGCGACATCCAGATTGTGAAAGAGGGAGGCATCGTCTACGTGTATTCTAACAACGGACAACCGCTGACACGCGTCACGGCCTACGACCTGGGCGGCAGAATCCTGCACAGCTCTGAACCGGCCGCGCCGACCTACCGCTTCACCCTGCCCGCAGGCATCAATTTGGTGAAGGCAGAGACGGAGTTAGGGCAGCAAGTGAAGAAAATTGAATAAGCAACTTGCGCTATGACCTAAAGCCAATCATGGGTCGATAACTGAGGAAAGAAACAAGGGAAATGAGGAAGATTTTCTGCTTCCTGATTTCCCTTGATTTTTAAACACTTAGTCGTTCAGAAAAAATCTCGTATGAGATTTTTCAAAAACTCGTTACCAAATTTCAAAAAACCGTTACCAAAATTTTGAAAGTCGCCACTCGCTCATTATAATATCTCCTGAATATGATAGAGCGGGCGCTGCTTTACCTCGGTGTAGATATTGCCGATATACATGCCAGCGATGCCAATAGACAAGATGATGAATCCGCCCACCAACCAGATGGACAGAATGAGTGACGACCAACCTAACACTGCCGTGCCTTTGATGATGGAATAGGCCACATAGATGCCGATGCCGATGGCTATGAGGAGGAAGATTACACCGATGTAGAAGATGGCATGCATGGGGCGCACGCTGAACGCCGTGATGCCTGAAAAGGCCAGATGCAGCATCTTGCCGAGCGTATATTTCGACTGTCCAGCAAAGCGCTCGCTGATGACATCGTCGACGGTGGTAGAGGGCAGCCCTATCATTGGTATCAGGCCGCGCAGGTAGAGGTTATGCTCCTTATAATCACTGAGCATATCCAGCGCCCGTCGGCTCATCAGCCGGAAGTCGGCATGGTTGTACACGCTTTCTACGCCCATCGAGCTTTGTATCTTATAGAAAGCCTGTGCCGTGGTGCGCTTCATGAACGAGTCGCCCTGGCGCGACACCTTCACGCCATACACGATGTCGTAGCCTTCGTTGAGGCGGTTCACCATCTTGGGGATGCACTCGATGTCGTCCTGTAAGTCGGCATCGATGGTGACCACGGCATCGGCCCAATCACGGGCAGTCATCATGCCAGCCATGATGGCATTCTGATGCCCCACGTTGCGCGACATGTTGATGCCTCTCACGAACTTGTTCTCCCCGTGTAGTTGGCCGATGATTTCCCACGTGCGGTCGCGGCTGCCGTCGTTGACAAAGACCATCATCGAGTTCTCCGAGATGAGTCCGTCGGCAATCATGCGGTTGAAGAGTTCCGTCAGCCGGTCTACGGAGTGACGGAGCACCGCCTCTTCGTTATAGCAAGGCGATACGGTAGCTAATGTGATCATGTTATTTCGATGTTTCGTTATTCCGATTTCCTTTCCACAAACTCGTTGTAGGTAATGAATTCATGGTTGCGTTCTTTGAGCATCTTGACAAGACGGTCCAGCCGCTCACACATTTGCTGCCCGCTGTGGTTCTTGATGATGAACGGCATCTTGAACTCGGGATGCTCCTTCAACTCGTAAAACTCCCAGGGGTGGAAGTAGGTGACGAAATAGCCGTCCTTCTTCAGCACGCGGCGCACCATCCAGTGGTAGAGTCCTTGGGGCAGGTTATGCAGCGAGAGCCAAAAGAGCGGGAAGCGGATGAGAGGTGTGACGGAAGCGGGAATCTGCATCACGCCGTCTTTCATGAACCACGTGCGTGGGTCCCTGAGGTGCATATAGCGCCCGGGGATGAATGCCGGGTTTAATGAAGAGTTGTAGCGATAGCCCACACGCTTGATTTCCGACTCCACCACGGGGAACATGCGCGGCTGGCGGTAGCCATAGACTGTGCGTCCGGTGCAGCGCTCCACAATCTCCTTCGAGCGTGCGAAGTCGGTATCCTTCGGCTGCCAGTGGTCAACGCCGTGGCAGGCCACCTCGTGCCCCTCGTCCATGATGCGCTGCATCACCTCGGGCGCATTCTCGGCGAAATTTCCCGTGCAGAAGAATGTGGCTCGCACCTGGTTGTCCTTCAAAACGTCGAGGATGCGGCAGGTGCCTACCTTCGAGACCGCCATCCCTTGTTCCAACGAGAAGTCAACGCCATGCTCGCGGGGTACGTCGAACTCCTCTGTGTCAAAACTCAACAGAATCATCATTCTATATTTTTATTAAAACGACATTCAAGCCATACATATATTTATAAGATATGTCCTTAATGATGTTGGCAGCTAAGTACACACCGAATTTGGCATCGTCGCTATCTGCCAGATTGTTTTTGGCAGCGTGGCCCGCCTGGATGGGGTCGAAGGGATGTCCGCCGTCCTTCAGGGTCACACGCACGTGCTGATCTTTTACAAAGACGTGCACATCGAACGAGTGATGCACCACGCGCCCTGTAGAGTGCTTCGCGATGTTGATCATCAGCTCCTCCAGACAGAGATGCAGGTCGAAGACGGCTTCCTTTTCAACCTTCATTTCCTCGAGGAACGCCACAATCTCGTTGAGGGCAGTCGATACATCTTCAAGATGATATTGTACAGAGCAGTCGAGCAAGTGCCCGCCCTCGCTATAAGGTATCAGCGTGAGGCCAGAGACGCGACAGTTCTGACGGCGGCTACTGACGTAAGAATAGACCACCTGGGCACCGAGGAAAAGGAACGCTGCCAGAGGGAAGGCATACCACACGTAGTCGGGGACGTTCGTCGCAAACAGCCATACGATGAGCACCAACATGGCCAGTTGACCGACAATAATGACAACGCTGAGCACCATGCGCTCGAGCACCAGATAAACGGCCACCAGAGTGAGTGTGAGCGCAAAGGGCAACAGCAACAGCGAGAAGATGCGAAGCACCTGGTTGAGCGCTGCCAGCTCCTGGGCTTCCTCGATGCCGAACATGATGCCCACCACATCGGGAATCCACATCAGCACCATCATCAGCAACACCAGTACGCCGGCTGTCAGCAGCGATTTACGCGCCAGCAACGAGAAGCCCCGCAAATCGTGCTCACCCACCATCACGCCGCCAATGGCAAAGAGGGCCTCCATCACGCCGTTGATAAAAACAATCGACACCAGGAGCATCTGCAGGCAAATGGACCAAAAGAAAAGTCCACGCTCGCCCTGGGCATCAAAAATGATATTGTTGATGAGGAGCAACGTCACGGCCATCAGGATATTGCTGATGGTGATAGGGGCACCCTCCTCCACATTTTTCACAAACAGCTTGCGCAGCCAGGCACCAGGCCATAGAAACAAGGCAGACGGCATGCATCTATCCCGAGGTGAGCGGCAGAATCACGAAGATTTGCGTAAAAGAGGGGCAGCACGTCAAAAAAGGACAACCCCTCGTCGTGATAGACCAGGTGCCTTATCAGGCTGCAGTAGATAATGCCCGGGCAAGGGTGGGTAGTGCCAAGGCTCAACGGGCCACCGCCGCAAAGAATCTGGAAGGGAAAGAAATCCTATTTGCCCAGCATGTCATTGGCGATTTCGACCTGGCTAAGGCTCGCAATGAAGCAGCCGAGGCAGAGGCAGCGCTCGCCGAGGCAGAGGCTGAGCTGAAGACGGCACAGAACGAACTGTCGTACACAGTGGTGAAAAGCCCTTCCGACGGGGTGATGAGCATGATAGGTTATCGCGTTGGCGAGCTGATAGGCCCCGAAATGCAGATGGAGCTGACCACCGTTTCCGATCCCAGCAACATCTATGTCTACCTGGGCCTGTCTGAGAAGACGCTTTACGACCTCACGCAGTTCTATGAGTGCAGTATCAAAGACTTGCCTGCGCACATGCCCGAGGTGACACTGACAACCTATTGGGGCAAGGAGATGGAGCACCGCGGACACGTAGACGCCATCAGCGGCAATGTGGAGGAAGGAACGGGAGCCGTCTATATGCGTGCCTCGTTTGACAACTCCGAGATGTTGTTCCGCAACGGCAGCAACGCCACGCTCCACCTGCCCTATCATCTGACGGATGCCATCGTGATTCCCCAAGAGGTCACTTTCGACATTCAAGACAAGATCTTCGTCTACAAGGTGGAAGAGGGCGAAGCCCGCCAGACCGAAATAGAGGTGATGCCCTACCACGACGGGCAGAACTTCGTCGTGACCAGCGGCCTTACGGTGGGCGACATCATCATTGCCGAGGGGACCGGCCTGCTGAGAGACGGAATGCAAGTAAAGGTAAAAAAGTAAAAGGTGGTGAAGAGCAAGTTTTTCATTGACCGTCCGATATTGTCGATTGCAATGGCTGTTGTCATTGCACTGATGGGCATGATTGCCTTTGTGAACCTGCCGGTAGAGCAGTTTCCCGACATTGCGCCCCCCGTTGTGGAGGTGAGCGCCGACTATACTGGTGCCAGTGCCGACGCTGTGCAGAAGAGCGTCATCGTCCCCCTGGAGGAAGCCATCAACGGCGTCGACGGCATCGACTACATTAGCTCGTCGTCGACGAGCAGCGGCAATGCCTTCATCTCGGTAGTGTTCAAAGCGGGCGTAGACCCCGACTTGGCCGTTGTCATGGTAAAGAACCGCGTGAGCGAGGCCGAGGGCATCCTGCCCGCCGAGGTCATTGAGACGGGTATACACGTGGAGAAGGAGCAGCGCAGCTACTTGAAGGTTATCGCCCTGGAGTGCCCCGACAACCGCTACGACAACGACTTCATCACGAACTACTTCAACATCAATATCAGCCCGCGTCTTCAGCGCATCAAGGGCGTGAGCCGCATACAGCTGCTGGGCAACATCTACGCCATGCGCATCTGGATGGATCCCAAGCGGATGGCCTTCTACGAGCTGGAGCCGTCGGACATTGAGAATGCGCTGAACTCTCAAAACATTGAGGCTGCTATTGGAACCCTAGGCGAAGACTCGAAGAACACGTTCCAACACACTTTGGTGTATCGCGGTCGTCTGGTCAACACAGAAGAGTTCGAGAATATCGTGGTGAAATGCATACCCAATGGCGGCGAGCTGAGGCTGAGAGACGTGGCGCGGGTGGAGCTGGGCACCGAGAGTTATTCCAGCGACGGCTGGGTGAACTCTCACAATGGCGTGGTGGCCATCCTGACGCAGTCGGTAGGTTCGAATGCACGAAGTGTGAACCACGAAATCGACCGCCTGATGGAGCAGCTGAAGCCCCAGCTGCCCGCAGGGCTGGAGTTCCGTGTGCTGCTGGACACCAACCATTTCCTCAATGCATCAATTAATGAGGTCGACAAGACCCTGATGGAGGCCATCCTGCTGGTGGTGCTGGTGGTGCTGCTCTTCATCCAGAACATCAGGGCCACGCTCATACCCATTTTCGCCATCATCGTGTCGCTCGTCGGCACCTTTGCGTTCCTGTATGTGGCAGGCTTCTCGCTCAACCTCATCACGCTGTTTGCCCTGGTGCTGGTTATTGGTACGGTGGTCGATGATGCCATCGTCGTGGTGGAGGCCGTGCAGAGCCAGTTTGAAACGGGCGAGCGGCGACCCTACGAGGCCACCTTGGGAGCGATGGGCAAGATTAGCACGGCTGTCGTCACCACCACCGTGGTTTTCATGTGTGTGTTCATCCCCACCTCGTTCATGAGCGGCCTGAGCGGCACCTACTACAAGCAGTTCGGACTGACAATGGCCGTAGCCGTAGCACTCTCAACCATCAACGCGTTGACGCTGTCGCCAGCATTGTGCGCCCTTCTGATGAAACCCAAGAAAAACGAAGAATCTTCATTTAAGCTTGCCTTCAACGCCGCCTTCAATACTTTGAGGGATAAATATCAGGGCGCCCTTTCGGCCTTTATGCGCCATAAATGGGTGGCGGCCGCCATCACTGTGGCTGCCATCGTGCTGGCCATCTTCTGCCTGCGCATGATTCCTACCAGTCTGATTCCTGACGAGGACACTGGCAATGTGTTTGTAGAAATCACCACCCCTGCCGGCTCAACGCTGGAGCAGACGAAAAAGGCTGTGATGAAGGCCACCAAGGCCATCGAAGACATAGACGAGATAGAGTCGATGGCCTCGATTGCTGGATGGAACATCTTGGGCGGCGATGGTGCCAATGCTGGCGTTCTCATCATTAAGCTGAAGCACTGGGACGAGCGCTCGGGTGACGAGGGCCGTATAGACGCAGTGCTTGAGAAGATAGAGGAGCGAATCGACAGCATCAAGACGGCCAGCATGTTCTGCTTCCCCCTGCCCACTGTCACCGGCTATGGCTTCTCCAGCGGCATCGAGCTGAACGTGCAGAACTTCGAGGGCGACTCCATCAATAATGTAAAGGAGGTAGCCGACCGTTTCGCCCAGGCGCTTAGCGAGCGAGAAGAGATAGGCGAGGTGTACAACAACTACGAGGTAAATTTCCCCCAGTACACCGTCTCTGTCAATGCCGCCATCTGTAAGCGTTATGGCATCGAGCCTTCAGCGGTGCTGAGCACACTCAACGGATACATAGGCGGTAACTACGCCTCGCAGTTCAATGCCTTCGGACGTCTCTACCATGTCATGCTGCAGGCCGACCCGGAGCTGCGTGCCGACCCTGACGATCTGAACAACATCTTTGTAGTGTCGGACGACGAGAATACGCACTTCCTCCCCATCACCGAGCTGGCCACGCTGAAGAAGAGCTACGGCGTGCAGTCGCTCAACCGTTTCAACCTCTTCACCAGCATCAGTCTGGAAGTGGAGCCCGACGACGGCTACAGCTCGGGCGACGCCATCAAGGCCATCGAGGAGGTGGCCAGAACGTCGTTGCCTATGGGCTATGGCTACGAATATACAGGCACCACTCGCGAGGAAGCTGAGACCACCAATAATTCCATTTGGATATTCGTGCTCATCATCGTCTTCATCTATCTGGTGCTCTGCTCGCTCTACGAAAGCCTGTTCATCCCCTTGGCCGTGCTGCTGAGCATCCCCTTCGGCTTGGTGGGCAGCTGCGTCTTCGCCTTGTTCTTCGAACTCGAGAACAATATCTATATGCAGGTGGGTATCATCATGCTGATTGGCCTGCTCTCTAAAACGGCTATCCTGCTGACGGAGTATGCCACAGAGCGCCGCCGACAGGGCTTGAGCATCCGCGAGGCCGCCTTAGAGGCCGCCAAGGCCCGTCTGCGCCCCATCATCATGACAGCCATGACGCTCGTTATTGGCCTAATGCCCTTGGCCTTCGCTTCTGGTGCCGGGGCTATGGGAAACATCTCCCTGGGACTCTGCGTCATCGGCGGCATGACCCTAGGCACGCTGTCGCTCCTGTTCTTCGTTCCCATCTTCTTCATATTATTCAAGAGTCTGGAGGAGAAATACATGCCCAGCCGCATCAGGGGTAAACAAGTTCTGCCTCTTTGCCTTTTTGCCCTTTTGCTTTTAACCAGCTGTGCCACCTATTCCCGCTATCAACCACAGGAGATAGATACCGATGGACTCATACGCATTAATGAAGAATTAGCTACCGCGGCAGAAAACCGTGTGGAAGCAGATTCTTGCGTCCCTTCGGTAGCAAGCGACCAAAGGTCAAGCGCTTCACTCTTCACTCTTCATTCTTCATTCAAAACTATATTCACCGACCCGCAGTTGGTTTCCCTCATCGAAGAGGGGCTGGCGCACAATAGCGACCTGAACATCGCCAAGCTGCAAGTGGATGCAGCTAAGGCTGCGCTTCGCAATGCCAAAGGCGAGTTGTTCCCCTCGCTCGAACTCGGTGCCAACGGTCAAACCTCTAGGTTCAAGAATAGTGGAAGCAGTGACGACGAGGAAGGGGGCGGTGCACTCACACAAAGCTCCTTCGCCTTCGGGGCAGAGGCCAGTTGGGAGATTGATATCTTCGGCCGTTTGCAGAACGCGAAGTTGGCTGCCGCCGCCAGTCTGGAAGAGCGGATGGCCTATGTGCAGGCCGTCGAGGTGGAACTCGTTGCTACCATTACCACCGCCTATTACCAGCTGTGGATGTACGATGCTCAGATTGCCGACACCCGTGCCATCTTAGAAAGCTGGGACGAGAGCATCCGTGCGATGAATATCCTTATGGATGTGGGCGAGGCCACCAGCGACGAGGTGAGCCAAGCCGAGGCTGGCCGCCTCAGTGCCGAGGCCACCATTGAGGAACTTCGCCTGCAGCGAATCCAAGCCGAGAATGCCCTCTGCACACTGATTGGCCGCCCCTGCGGACACATCTTATTAAATGGAGATTCTTCATTCTTCACTCTTCATTCTTCATTCCCCACTCTTCATTCTTCATTACCAGCAGAAATGCTGCGCAACCGCCCCGATGTCCGTCAGGCAGAGGCCGAGCTGAAACGCGCTTTCTACGCCACCAACGAGGCACGGGCAGCACTCTATCCCTCGCTGAACCTGTCGGGCAGCATTGGTTGGACCAACGACATCGGTGAGGTTGTCTCTCCTGCTGGACTGCTCACCAGGGCCTTGGCCTCGCTGACGCAACCCGTGTTCGCCAATGGTCGGCTGAAGGCAGCCGTCCGTCAGGCACAGGCCGAGCAAGAACAGGCAAAGATAGCCTTCCGTCAGGCCATACTGAATGCAGGTCAGGAGGTGAACGACATCCTCGCCAGCCAGCAATACGCCCAGCGGGCCATTGCCTTAAACACCCAACAAATAGAGAAGCTCACGGAAGTACTCGCTGCCACCGAACTGCGCATGCAATATGATAGCGAGGTGAACTACCTGCAAGTGCTCCTCGCACGTCAGTCCCTGCTCGAAGCCCGACTCTCGCTGCTCAGCAACCAGTACACCCTGATCGAAGCAGCCATCGGCCTCTACAGAGCATTGGGTGGGGGAAGCGTGGAAAAGTAAAATGAGAGCAGGCATGAAGGAATTCCTAAACAAAGAGAATATCTACGAAATCATACGCTTTGGCATCGTCGGAACTATTGCCGCTATCCTCCAGATAGTTTTCTACTTACTTCTGACAGGCCATATCGGACACAACCTGGCACTGTTTGTCAGCTATGCGCTGGCATTGGTGGTAAACTTCCTGCTCACCACCTATTTCACTTTCAGGGTGAAGGCTTCGAAGAAACGGGGACTAGGCTTCTTTGCCAGTCATGCCATCAACTTCCTTTTGCAGTTCCTGCTGCTCAACTTCTACGTTTCCGTTGTCGGCCTCGACAAGAAGATAGCCATCATCCCTGTACTCGCCGTCTGCATTCCCATCAACTTCCTCCTGATTAGGTATGTCATGAAGAAGAAGAATTCTTAATAGAACGCGCAGCTTTTTTCTGGCATTGAGTGTTTGATATACCCATAACGGTCATCAAGACCAATTTGGGATAAACGACGCGCAGCCACTCCCCTCCCTTCAACTACTCTTTATACACATCTTTTTGCCCCCTCCCCCCTCAGGAAATGCCGATAAAATTTGCACACCTCAAAGAATTTCAGTAATTTTGCAAGTGTTCGCTAAATCCATTCCA
>JAFZSR010000032.1 GCA_017619275.1 Prevotella sp.
TCAAAAACCTAAGTACTAACAAAAAAATCATTCGCAAATGGAAAAGCAGAAAACATTTTCAGCTCAAGGCCTGACACGCCGGCTGATGCTGTCGTTCTTCTTCCTTCTGGCAAGCACTCTCGCTTTTGCACAGAATGAAGCCAGCGGCACTATCATCGACAACGAAGGCGAACCCATCATTGGCGCTACAGTTATGGAAAAGGGAACCTCCAACGGTACCATTTCCGACATCGACGGCAACTTCCACCTGAAGACTGCCCCAGGCGCCACGCTCGTTATCTCTTATATCGGTTTCGAGACGCAGGAACTGCCCGCACAGGCAGGCATGAACATCACCATGAGCGACAACGCCAAAGAACTCACCGAGGTGGTTGTCACTGGTTATCAGGTGCAGCGCAAGGCCGACCTCACAGGTGCCGTCTCGGTGATGGACATGAAAGGCCCCATCTCTGAGAGCGATCCTAACATGTTGAACTCCATGCAGGGTAAGCTGGCCGGTGTCGACATTGTCACCGATGCAGCCCCTGGCGGTGGCAGCTCGACTATCCGCGTGCGCGGTATGAGCACGGTGAACGCCTGCGACCCGCTTTATGTCATCGACGGTGTGGCAACCAACGAGAACCTGAACTCGCTGAACTCCGCCGACATCGAGTCGATTCAAGTGCTGAAGGACGCCTCGTCGGCCAGTATCTACGGTTCACGCGCAGCTAATGGTGTTATCATCATCACTACAAAGAAAGGCAAGGATGGCAAGATGGCCATCAACCTGAACTACAACGCAGCCCTGCAGACCGTGGCTCGCAGCTACGACATGCTGTCGGCAGCCCAGTGGGGACAGGCCTACTGGCAGGCTTGTGCCAATGACGGCATCGCTCCTGTGGGTGCTGCCTCGCTCTATGGCACTGGCGACGTGCCTCAGCTGGTCAGCTCGGTCAACGGTGTGAACACCGCCGACACCGACTGGCAGAAGGAAGTCTACAGCGCTGCCTGGACGCAGAATCTCTCCGCTAGCATCTCAAATGCCTCCGAGAAGGGCAGCTATCTGTTATCTGCCAACTACATCAACCAAAATGGTCTGATGACCAACACGTTCTACAAGCGCATCTCCGCCCGTGTGAACTCTACTTATAACTTTAATAAGTACATCCGCGTGGGTGAAAACCTGATGATTGCGAAATGGGACAACCGTGGTGCCGACACCAATGGCGACCGTGGTATTCCTTACACGGCCATGCGCCAGCACCCCGCCATTCCCGTATTCTCGGCACCTGGTGTCTATACCGACCCCGTGGCCATGCTGGGAAGCGACATCGAGAATCCCGTGCAGACGCTCTACAACATGCGCGACAACCAGAACTCCTCGTGGCGCATCTTCGGCAATGGCTATCTGGAAATCATGCCCGTGAAGGGTCTCACGCTGAAGAGCAACATCGGTGTGGAGCACGTGCAGTTCCTCAACAAGACGCTTACCCGCAACGTGCGTCCCAGTGACGACACTGCCAACCGTGCCGTGAGCAGCGGCTACGGACAGGGCGATACCTGGACATGGACCAACACCGCCAACTATCTTTTCGACATCAACACCCTGCATCACTTTACCGTACTGGCAGGTACGGAGGCCATCAAGTATACGTTTGAAGACCTCGCTGCCACACGCAAGGACTATGCCTTTGAGGATAAGGACTACATGCAGATTGGTGCCGGTTCGGGCACGATGACCAATGGTGGCGGCAAGCAGGAGTGGGCTCTGTTCTCGCTCTTTGGCAAGGTAGACTATAACTTCGCCGACCGCTACCTCTTCTCAGCAACGCTGCGTCGCGACCAGACCTCGCGTCTGCACAAGAACCACAACTCCGGCATCTTCCCCGCCTTCTCGGGTGCCTGGCGTCTGTCGGAAGAGAAGTTCTGGAAGAAGAACTCTTTCATCGACAACGTAAAAGTTCGCTTGGCATGGGGTCAGAATGGTAACTCCGCCATCAGCAACAACTATGCCGCCTTCTCCACCTATGCCTACGACCTCGGCAATGGTGCCTACGACCTCGGTGGCACAAACACCAGCGTGGTAAGTGGTATCAAAGTGGCCACGACGGGTAATCCCGAGCTGAAGTGGGAGACCACCACGCAGACCAACCTCGGTCTCGATGCCTTCCTCTTCGACGGAGCCGTCTCACTCGCACTCGACTACTACTGGAAGAACACCAAGGACATGATCACCATCCCGCCAGTGCTCTCCGTAGCTGGTGAGAATGCAGCTAAGTTTATGAACACCGGTACGATGAAGAACCATGGTTTCGAGCTGAACCTCGGCTATCACTCTCCGCAGTACGGCGACTTCTCATGGGACGGCAACTTCAACCTCTCAATGTATCGCAACGAGCTCGTCAAGCTTAACGACGAGGTGAGCGTCATCGGTGGCGACTGGCGCCTCATCGAAGGACAGCCCATGGGCGTCTACTATGGCTACGTGAACGACGGCATCTTCCAAACCGAAGACCAGGTATCTAACCACGCCATCCAAGAAGGTAAGGGCGTAGGCCGACTGATCTATCGCGACATCACCGGCGACGGCGTCGTCAATGAGGCCGACCGCTGCATCATCGGCGACCCGAATCCTGACTTCGCCATGGGTCTCACGCTGACAGCCAACTATAAGAACTGGAGCCTCTCGGCCTTCTTCTCGGGCGAATTCGGCTTCGACATCTACAACGGCACACGCAAGCAGCTGGAATTCATGACCTACGGAAACCTCTACACCAACCGCAGCAAGGATGCACTGAGCGCTTGGACACAGAACAACCCATCGGCCACCATTCCTGCCCTGACAACCATCGACGACAACAACGAAACCCGCATGTCGACTTATTTCATGGAGGACGGTTCCTACCTGAAGTGCAAGTACATCAAGCTCTCTTATCTCTTCGACCAGCCCTGGATGAAGACCATCGGTCTGCAAGCCATGAGTATCTACGGCCAGGTGGAGAATGTCTTCACGATGACCGGCTACAGCGGACTCGATCCTGAAGTTCCTCTCTCGGCCTATGGTGCCCGCGTCGACAACGGCCCGTATCCGCGTGCACGCACCTTCTCCGTTGGTTTGAACCTCACATTCTAATTGACAATTAACAATTAATAATTCATAATTATGATTACCAAATATATCAAGAATATTGCATTGGCAGGTTCTGTATGCTGCTGTATGACAGCTGCCCTTACCTCCTGCGACGACATGCTCGACACCGTGCCGCAGGGACAGTTCACGGCTGAGCAACTCGACGACAGCTCTGTTGAGGGACTCGTGGCATCGGCCTATGCTGGCCTGGAAGCCCACTTCTATGGTAACAACGAGGCCTTTGCAGGCCCGTCGACCAACTGGATCTTCGACGTACGCTCTGACGATGCCTATAAAGGTGGTGGCGGCACGGGTATGGAGGAGAACATCCATCTGCTCGAGGTGAGCGAGGTGAACTCCGACAACGTCTCCTGCCTGAACAAATGGCAGAACAACTACTACGCCATCTCGCGCGTACACAATGCCATGCTTGCCCTGCAGCAGGCCAGCTCGATTGCTGGTGCCGAGCAGGTAATGGGCGAACTGAAGACGCTCCGTGCGTGGTACTACTTCGACCTGATCCGCATCTTCAACCGTATTCCTTACTTCAAGGAGGGCGAGGATGTCAACACAAAGCCCAACGATGAGTACACGCGTGAGCAGATTTTCGATTTCATCAAGCAGGATTTGCGCGAAGCCATCGACGTGCTACCCGCACAGAAGAGTGCCGCAGGACGCATCACCCGTACCACTGCCCAGGCCATCCTCGCAAAGGTATGTGCCTTCACCAGCGACTGGGAGGGTGTGCGCGACAATGCCGATGCCGTCATCAAGAGTGGCCAGTACAGCCTCTACCAGAACTTCGGCGACCTCTCGAAGATTGCCTTCAACAATGGTTCTGAGTCGGTGTTTGCCCTGCAATGCTCTACAGCCAACGACAATGCACACATCAACTGGTCGAACCTGCTGAACTGCACCTATAGCGACGGCAACCTCTATGGTACGGGCGACGACTTCTTCTATGGTTCGCAGAACCTCGTCAATGCCTTCCGCACCGATCCCGCTTCTGGCCTGCCCCTGCTCGACGGCACCTTCAACCGCGTCAACGTCACCGAGAACTACGATGGAACCCTCGACCCGCGCCTCGACTTCACCGTCGGCCGCATCGGCTTCCCCTGGCGCAGCCACACCTACACACAAGGCTGGTGCCGTGCCTACGACGTCTATGGAGAATTCTCCAACAAGAAGGGTTGGCCTGCTCCCGAGGATGCCCTCGCCACATGGCCGTGGGGTTGCAACGCGCTGAACTTCATGTTCATTCGCTATGCCGACATTCTTCTGTTGAAGGCTGAGGCCCTCATCGAGCTGGCCACTGGCACTAATGCCGCTACCGACGAAGGCCTCGTCGAGGCTCGAGCCCTGGTCAACCAGGTTCGCCAGCGCGCCGCCAACAGCGTCGATGGCAGCTATGCACCCGTCGACCTCGACCCCTCTAAAGCCGACTACTACGTAGGACTCTATCCCACCGACTGGGATGGCAACCTCTATTGGACCAAGGAACGTGCCCGCATGGCCGTTCGCTTCGAGCGCCGTCTGGAGCTCGCCCTCGAGGGCAACCGCTGGTTCGACCTCGTGCGCTGGGGTCAGGACTACCTCATGAACACCATGAACACCTACATGAGCGAAGAATCGAAGCTGCGCCCCTATTATCAAGGCCGCTCGGTGAGTGCCAATGAGATATTCCTGCCCGTGCCTCTGGCTGAGATCGACAACTCTAACGGACTCTATAAGCAATACTAAAATTGAAAATTGATAATTAACAATTGATAATTATGATTACCAAATTTATCAAGAAAACGGCTGTTGTCTTCGCCGTAAGCTGCGGCTTTGTCGCAGCCCTCACTTCCTGCTCCGACGTAGAACTTGAGGAAGCCACCTATTCGGAAGCCGTGCGCAATCTCGTGGCCGACTACACACAGGGACAGCGTCAGGTGACTCTGCGCTGGGACAATCCTACCATGCAGGGACAGTCGGGCATTCAGATCATCAAGGACAACATCGATGTCACCAACATCGACGAAGTCATCAATAGCTACTTCATCAAAAAGGCTCCCACCAATGTCGATGTGGCCTACACCGTAAAGGCTCGCTACGAGGATGGCCGCGTGTCGGAAGGCCAGACCGTTCGCTTCAACATTCAGTATGAGGCACAGAAGAGCGCAGGCATGGTGGCCATGCTCGTGCCCGACGACTACCAGAACGGCTCTGCCGACGAGAAAGACGCTGCCGACTGGTTCAAGAAGAACTATGTGGACCGTGGCAAGGGCGTTTTGCTCACCCCGGCTACCATCGACGACCTTGACATTGAGAAACAATCAGCATGCTGGGTGATGTGCGATCGCATCGGCATCGACCGCGGGTGGCAGAACCTGCCAGGCAATCTGGCATCGGCCAACACCATCAACGCACTGAAGGCTTTCTGCGAGGATGGCGGTAACCTCTTCCTCACCAACCACGCCACACAGCTCACGGTTGCCGTGGGCCGCATCGCCGACGCCTATGCTCCCGGCATCTATGGCAATGGCGAGGGCGGACAGAATAACGACATCTGGGGCTCGCAACCCGTCATCGGCAATGCCGAGGGACAGATCTACGACCACTCCGGCCACGACATTTATCGAGGCATGAAGTTTGTGAGCGGTCTCTACGAGCGTCCCATCTACACCTTCGAGGGTGCAGGCGTGAAGGGCGACCACAACTGCATGTGGGACCTCAACGCCTATGGTCTCGCTCCCAATCCCAACGTCGTGAAGGCATGGGAGGACATGACCAGTTCGCATGTGCTCGGCACATGGAACCATGTTGTCGACTATTGCTGCGCCGGTATCATCGACTTCGATCCTACCACCACCTTCGCAGGTCGCATCCTCGCTGTGGGCCTTGCCGCCTACGAGTGGAACATCGGTGGCGAGAACTCTTGCCAGGATCAGCTCGAGAAGTTCACGGCAAACTGCCTCGGCTACGTCAGCCAGACGGCAGAGACCAAGGTGGCCATGCTCGTTGCCGACGACTATGAACAGAGCGCCGACGAAAAGGACGCCGTGGCTTGGTTCACAAAGAACTATGTCGACCAAGGCAAGGGCGTATTGCTCACAGCCAGCAAGGCCGACGAGCTCGACATCGAGCAGAACCCCATGTGCTGGGTGATGTGCGACCGCATTGGCATCGAACGCGGTTGGCAGAACCTGCCTGGCGGTCTGGCATCGGCTGATGTCATCAATGCCCTGAAGGCCTACACCGCCGACGGTGGCAATCTCTTCCTCACCAACCACGCCACACAGCTCACCGTTGCCGTAGGCCGCATCGCCGACGCCTATGCTCCCGGCATCTATGGCAATGGCGAGGGTGGACAGAACAACGACATCTGGGGCTCGCAACCCGTCATCGGCAATGCCGAGGGGCAGATCTACGACCACTCCGGCCACGACATCTACTGGGGCATGGACTACGTCTCGGGTCTCTACGAGCGTCCGATCTATTGTTTCGAAGGTGCCGGTGTGAAGGGCGACCACAACTGCATGTGGGACCTCAACGCCTATGGTCTCGCTCCCAATCCCAATGTCGTGAAGGCATGGGAGGAGCTCACCAATAGCGAGGTTCTCGGCACATGGAACCACGTTGTCGACTACTGCTGCGCAGGCATCATCGACTTCGCTCCCACCACCTCTTTCGCCGGTCGCATCCTCGCCGTGGGCCTTGCAGCCTACGAGTGGAACATCGGTGGACAGAACGAGAAGCAATCGCAGCTGGAGCGTTTCACCAGCAATTGCATTGGCTATCTGAAATAACTTGAAAGTTAGTACGTAAATAGGTATCATTTTAAGGTAGCAATTCTGTTTTCGTGTGCGGCATGTGCGAGGTGCAATTCGCAGCATGCCGCACTTTTTTGATACGTTTTCGGTAGGGCGAACGATGTTTTGCATTGTTTTCCCACTCAACGAACGATTATTTGCATCATTTGAAACAAATTTTAAGTGGCAGACGAGCAAAATGACGTAATTTTGCAACCGAAAACAGAATGATAGAAACCTAAAGACTCATGAAAATGAAACATTATTTCCAGATTGTGGCAGCCGTCATGCTTGCCTTTGCTGCCAGCGCCGTTGCCCAAACACCCGTTGCCCACTTCGACATGTCGCTCAATGCCGGCGGTGCCATCACCGAGAGTGTCAGTGGTCAGTCTTTCAATGTAGTCTCGCAGTTGCCTGCCTGCAACGTTGCCAGCCCTAGTGGCGAGGCATTGCGCTTCGACGGCTACAGCAACTACGTCAAGGCTTCACTGCCCGTGAGCACCTTCAACACCTCCGCGTTCACGCTGAGCGTTGTGTTGGCCGCCGAGACCTATCCTATGATGCGTGTCGAAGATGCTGAGGCGACACCTACTTTCGCCACCATCTGTGGCAACCTCGACGAAACGGCGAAGAAAGGACTTGCCCTCGAGCTCTCCTCGCAAGGCGACCTGCGTTTGCGCTTTGGGTCGGCTAGCGGTTTCCTCCTCAGCATCGTCGGTGACACCAAGCTGCCTTGTGGCCAGTGGCACACGCTTACTGCCGTACTCGACAAGGCCTCGAATGCCGCCACCCTTTATCTCGATGGCACGCAGATCGGGACTGGTCGCATGAGCCGTGCCGACGTTGCTCATAGCAACACCGATTTCCTCATTGGCAAGGATGCCACCGACAAGAAATCGGGCCCCTTCCTGATTAACACCTTCTGTGGTCTCATCGACGACATCGCCTTCTATAACGAGGCCCAAAAGCCCGCTGCCGAGACCATTGCCGAACAGCCCGATTTCAACTATCCTCTGTCGCGCTACGGCATCGGCGAAGACTCTCAACTCTCTTCACTCAACTCTCAACTCCCCCTTTGGCGTCCGCAGTTCCACGGTATGCCTTCAGGCAGTTGGACCAACGAAAGCCACGGCATGACCTATGCCGACGGTCGCTACCATGTGTTCTTCCAGAAGAATGCCAACGGCCCCTATATGGCCCGTCTGCACTGGGGGCACATTTCCAGTGCTAACCTCTACGACTGGCGCGAAGAACCCATTGCCATTGCTCCGGGTGCAGCCTACGACATCAAGGGCTGCTGGAGTGGTTGCGTTTATGACGATGGTGGCACGCCGACCATTCTCTATACGGCTGTCGACAACGCCCGCGCAGTCATTGCCAAGGCCACGCCCACCGATGCCTCACTCATCGGCTGGCAGAAGCAGGGTGTCGTCATCGACGGCCGCCCCTCAGGACTCAGCGACGACTTCCGCGATCCTTACTATTTCGAAGCCAACGGACAGAAATACATCATCGTCGGCACGAGCAAGAACGGCGTGGGCGCTTGCACCCTTCATCGCCTTGTGAATGGTTCGTGGACCAATGATGGCAGCATATTCTTCCAAGGCGGTAACCAAAACCAGCACGGCACGTTCTGGGAGATGCCCAATGTCACACCGCTTGGCGACGGCCGCTACCTTTTCACTTGCACACCTCTTAATACGGGTGTAGGCGTACGCACACTCTGCTGGGTAGGCACCATCGATGCCGACGGTCGCTTCACCCCTGACGCCTCAGGCGTTCAGTACCTCGAGCTTGGTGGCATCAGCCGCGACGGCTTCGGATTGCTCTCGCCCACCATCTATCAGAAGGATGGTAAGACGCTGCTGCTTGGCATCGTGCCCGACAAACTGCCCACTCAGACCAACTACGAGATGGGATGGGCGCACAACTACTCCCTGCCACGCGAACTCTCGGTCGATGCCAATGGCCAACTGGTGCAGAAGCCCTATAGCGGACTTAGCGCTATGCGCACCACAACTACATTCAGCCAGACACTTGCCCTGCAAGGCACGCAGTCGCTCACTCCCGTCAGTGGCCGCCAACTGGAGATTCGTGGCGAGTTCACCGTCGCATCGGGCGAGATGGGCTTCCACTTCCTAAAGTCGGGTAGCCAACAGGCCACACTATGCTATGATGCCGACCGCGGCATCATCACCCTCGACCTCACAGCCCTGCAACGCGTCAGCAACGACGGTGGCGCATACAATGGCACCTACACCGCCACGCTGCCCGAGAAGCTCAAGGCCGGTGAGACACTCACACTTCACCTCTTCCTCGACGGCTCTATCGCTGATATCTTCGTCAACGACCGCTGGGCCTTCTCCGTGCGCCTCTTCCCCACCGATGCCGCTGCTGTTGAAGCCGAAGCCTTTGCCACCGCTCAGACCCAGGCAACGCTTAGCGCCTGGACCCTTGATGCCAAGCAGGAGGCAAGTGGGATTCGGCAAATGGAAAATGGAGAATGGAAAATGGAGAATTCAGCTGTCTACGACCTCTGCGGTCACAAGGTAGCAAATGGAAGCCAGACTCTAGGTGCTCTCCCAAAGGGCGTCTACATCCATAACGGAAAGAAAATCGTCATCAAATAGAAACTCCTCAACGTCTCAACCTCTCAACGTCTCAACGTCTCAACTCCACAGCGGCGCTTCACATTATTCCTCATGCTCGACTCCCTCATCGTTATAGGACTAGCCACCGTGTCTCTTGGAACCATCCAAGAGGCTGACGGTGTGCAGGAGCACACATTCCTCCTGCGCAACACCGGCAGCCAGCCTGTTGCCATCACCCAGACCTACACCTCCTGCCATTGTACCTCGATTGAGGCCCCTCGCCAGTTGGAAGGCCAGAAGGAGGATTCTGTCACTCTCCGCTTCAATCCCCAAGGCAAAGGAGGCGACTTCGAGGAAACCGCCACCATCATCTATACCCCCCTCTCTGCCGGGGAGGGCAAAGGTAAAACCCTCCAACTATCACTGGAGGGCACCTGCATCACCTCTGAGGAAACGCTTCTCCGCCAGTTTCCTATCCGCGTGAGCGACTCTCTCCGTCTCTCCACCGACCATTTCGACCTCGGCATCATGCATGTTGGTGAAACCAAGCAGCGCACCGTCGTGCTCCTGCATCGTGATGACGGCGACCGACAAGAACCCGTTACCGTCACCTTCACACCTTCGGCCGGCACCCCCAAGGGCCTCCAGCACATCAACTATCCCCTTTTTCCCACCAACAACACTCGGCAGGACCTTCCCTCTATTGGAGAAGCGGAAGGAGGTCTCACCATCCGACTCGATGTCCTGATTAAATAGAAAACAAGATGGCATTTATAACAATCAGTGGGCTGGCGCGTGTCAGTCCACTTTTTTTGCTGCTCTTTCAAAGAGAATTGTCAAACAAAGTCTTTTTTTAAAACTATTTTAATCCATTTTTTACCATATCTCACTTTTTTATTGTATCTTTGCCTTCGAAACCGAAAATAGTGATTTAACCATGCACAAAACATGTCTTTACTTCCTTGCCATTTGGGCAATCGCTACTGCCTGCACGAGCAACAACAATTACAAGATAGCCGTGTCGCAATGTGCCTCGGGCCAATGGCGCGAGAAGGTGAATCGTGAGATGCTAGCTGCACAGCACCTCTACGAACAGAACGTGCTCGTAAGTATCTTCGACGCACAAGACGACCCGGAGCGCCAAATCCACCAGATAGATAGTCTTTCGCAGACCGATATCGACCTACTCGTCGTGGCTCCCACCGAGTCGGCACGCATGGCTGAAGCCATTGCCCGCGTCAAGGAGAAGGGCATACCCGTGATCTTCTTCGACCGCAAAGCCGACACTGACGACTACGCAGCCTTCATCGGCGGCAACAACGTCGAAGCCGGTGCCACCGTGGGTCGGTATGCCGTGAGCCTGGCCCACGAAATCAGTGGCCACAAGCCTCGCGTGCTCGAGGTGACGGCAGCCATGACCACCTCACCCGCCCAAGAGCGCCATGAGGGTTTTGCCCAGGCCATGAAGGGACATAGCGAAATCGACTATGTCTGCATCAATAGCGATTGGGATGCCCAGAACACTTATAAGGTGGTGCGCCGGCAGATTGCCTCTGGACAGACGCCCGACATCATCTTCTGCCACAACGATGCTATGGGCATGGGTGCCTATAAGGCCATCAGCGAGGCCAAGCTACAGGGACAGGTGAAGATTCTGGGCATCGACGGCATGCCCGACGAGGGTATTGCTTATGTGCAACAAGGCAAACTCGCCGGCACCTACGTCTATCCTACCCACGGTGATGAGATTATCCATCTGGCGCTGAACATCCTCACCCAGCAACCCTACGAGCGCACCAATTACATGAACAGTGTGCTCGTGACGCCCGACAATGCCAACATCATTGCCATGAATAGCCGAGAGCTCATCAAGCAAAACGACGATCTCATCACCATTCAGGACAAATTAGAAAACTACTTCGGTCTCTACAACGCCCAGCACCGAGTGCTCATAGCCAGTTTTGTGAGCATCCTGCTTTTGCTGGCTGCACTGTTGCTCTTCTGGCGAGCCATCGGCAGAATGCGCCGTGCCGCTGCTGAGACGCGTAAGGCCCACGAACAGCAAAAACGACTCAACGAGGAGCAGACCCGCTTCTACACCAATGCCAGTCACCAACTGAAGACACCGCTCACGCTCATCGCCGGTCCTGTGAAGAAACTGCTCGACGCCAACTCGCTGAAGGATGCCGACCACTCGCTGTTAGAAATCGTGGGGCGCAACGTTGCACAGCTGGAGGGACTCGTCTCCAGCGTGCTGAACTTCCGAAAGGAAATGGCTAACATGGTGAGCGACACGAATGCTGCACCCGCTCTCAACACCCAGCAATCAGCACCCGACACCCAGCAACTACAGGAAGGCCGACTGAGCCTCTTGAAGCAGGAGGACACCGAGGAGCTCTCCACGCTGCTCATCGTCGACGACAACGCTGACATGCGCCTCTACTTACGCACACTGTTGGGCGACAAGTTCTATGTGCTGGAGGCTGCCGACGGCCAAAACGGACTACGCATAGCCCGCGAACTGGTGCCCGACCTGGTGGTAAGCGATGTGATGATGCCCGTTATGGATGGTCTGCAGTTCTGTCGCCATCTGAAAGAGGATGCCATCACCAGCCACATACCCGTCATCTTGCTCACTGCCCGTAGCGAGGAGAATCAGCAGATAGAGGGCTACGAGCATGGAGCCGACGCCTATCTGACAAAGCCTTTCGCTGCCGACGTGCTTGTAGCTCGCATCTACAACCTGTTGAAGAGCCGTCAGCAACTTTTCGACAATCAAGAAGAAAGGGGCAAGGGACAAGAAGAAGAGACCGTCAAACTCAGCACGCAGGACAAGCTCTTCACCGATGCCCTGAAGGAGGCTATCCGCAAGAACATGCATAACCCCAACCTGAAAATGGACGAACTGGGCGACGAACTCGGCCTCAGCCGCGTGCAATTATATAGAAAGGTGAAGGCGCTGACTGGTCTGTCGCCAGTAGAGTTGCTGCGACAGATGCGGTTGCAGCGCGCCCATACACTGCTGCAGTCCACCACAAAGACCGTGGGCGAAATAGCCTACGAAGTGGGTTTCGGCACACCAGGCTACTTCTCCAGTTGCTTCAAGAAACAGTTCGGCATATACCCCACCGACCTGCGCACAGGCATGTAAGCTGATTCACCATCGTCTTTCGGTCACTTCACTTTAGTAACGCCATCACCTTGCTAAGGTGAAGTGATATTTTTACTATCATAAAGCAACAGCTCCACGATAGTGAAATTCTCAGATAGCAATCCCCTGGACCTGCTAAAGCATAGGTTTCGTCTCCCAAAAGCAATGCTCTCAGCACCCAAAAGCAATGCTCCCAGACTCCAAAAGCAATGCTCCTAGAGCCCAAAAGCAATGCTCCTAGAGCCCAAAAGCAATGCTCCCAGAGCCCAAAAGCAATGCTCTTAGGACTCCGAAGCAATGTTCTGTCTGCGTCAGGGCATTGCATTCGTTTCACCAATAGCATAAAATACTGTCATCATCCAACGCCTTCAGCCATGAAAGCCGATAAACAAAGAAGAGTCAACAAATATGACTTTGTTGTCAACGATTGTTTCGTGTATCATTTTTACACGTTTAAGAACGATATTTGTTAACTCCTTGTGCGTTTAGTTACTACTTTTGCATCGTAATTGATTCAAAAACCTAAGTACTAACAAAAAAATCATTCGCAAATGGAAAAGCAGAAAACATTTTCAGCTCAAGGCCTGACACGCCGGCTGATGCTGTCGTTCTTCTTCCTTCTGGCAAGCACTCTCGCTTTTGCACAGA
>JAFZSR010000005.1 GCA_017619275.1 Prevotella sp.
GGCGTGGTGCCTATGAAGTTCAGGAAGGGACGCTTCGCCATCGACTATAAGAGAGTAACGAAAAAAACACAATGATATGAAGACAAACAAATGTTTTACCGCCGTAGTGCTGACAGCACTGATGGCCACTGGCATCCAGGCCCAGAACCATAGTGTGACCATCACCACGACAAAGGCAAAGAAGGTGTCGCGCATGATCTATGGCTGGCACTATGAGGAGATAGGCAACATCGGCGAGGGCGGACTCTATGCCGAGATGGTACGCAACCGTGGTTTCGAGGAAGCCAACCTCCCCGGAGGACTTGTCATCGAGAACGGACAGTATAAGGACGTGCCCAATCCTGGGCACCCCAACAAGCGCGTCTATCAGATAGACCCCCTGGTGGGATGGGTCACCACACCGCTGTCCAACAGTCCCATACGCATCACCTGCACCGACCGACACCCGCTGAACGACCAGAACCCGCACTCGATGGCTGTCAACGTCATCAGCAACGACCTGGGACGTGCCGCCATCCACAACCAGGGCTACAACGGCATGGCTTTCAAGCAGGGCGTGGCCTGCCGCCTGTCGTTCTATGCCCGTAGCGAGGGCTACGAGGGTACCGTCGCCTTCCGACTCTCCGACGAGGAGGGACGGGCCGTGTCGGAAGCTAAGTCGTTCACCATCGGGAAAGGACAATGGACGAAATACGAGTGTGAACTCGTGCCGACAAAGAACATTGCTGCCGGCATGCTCACCATCGTTCCCTCGTAGCGCGGACGCTTCCAGTTAGACATGGTGTCGATGTTCCCGTCGGACACCTACGACGGCGGACGCTCAGTGTTCCGTGCCGACGTGCTGCAGAACCTCATCGACTACCGTCCCCACTTCCTGCGCTTCCCTGGCGGCTGCATCGTCCATGGCGTTAACGAGGAGACGATGTACCACTGGAAGAAGACCATCGGCGACATAGCCCAGAGGCCTGGACAGTGGTGCAAGTGGGAGCCTCACTACCGTACCGACGGACTGGGCTACCATGAGTTCTACGAGCTATGCGAATACATGGGCTGCGATGCCATGTATGTCACCCCGACGGGCATGGCCTGCACGGAATGGGTGCACCGCGACGACCAGCGGAATTTCTTCCACAAGGAGACCGACGTGAACTATTATATCAACGACCTGCTCGATGCCATCGAATATGCCATAGGTCCCACCGACAGCCGATGGGGTGCCGAGCGTGCCAGGAACGGACATCCCGAACCCTTCCCGCTGAAGTATGTCGAGATAGGCAACGAGGACTTCGGTCCTGTCTATTACGAGAAGTACCACCAGATCTACTCGGCAGTGAAGCAGCGCTATCCCCAGCTGCGCTTCATCGCCAACAGTCCTTTGGGCACTGAGGGTGAGAAAGAGCGCTTCATGGACGAGTTTATCGACAAGAGCGAGCTGGAAATCTACGACGAGCACTACTACAAGGACATTCCCTGGGCGGTGCAGAACTTCCATAAGTACGACGTTTACAAGCGGCAGGGCATCGATATCTTCATCGGCGAGCTGGGCATACAGAGCAACGGCGTTGGCGGACCGTCGGGCCGTTATCCTGGCAGCATCCTGGCCGAGGGTATCTTCAAGATGGGATTGGAGCGCAATGGCGACCTGAACCCCATCATGGCCGACCGACCTCTGATGCGTAACTGGGAATCCATAGACCGCAACGACATGCAGCCGCTGATACTCAACAGCAGCACGGTGAGCGCCCGCACGTTCAATTACTATCTGTGCAAGATGCTGCGTGACAACCCCGTGGATCAGGTATTCGACGTGGCCAACAGCGAAGGCGAGCAGACGCTCTTCGTCACCGCAGGACGTGACCTGCAGCGCAAGCAGATGGTGGTGAAGATCATCAATCTGAGCGAACAGCCTCAGGCGTTTGAACTGAAAACCGACAAGAACTTCAAGAATCGCCAGACGGAAGTTCTGACCCTCACTGCCACACCCGAACAGCGGGTGACACCGCTGAAGCCCCATGCTGTCAGCACAGTCACTACGACAACTACTGTCAGCAAGGGTGATAAGATTACCCTGCCGGGCAACGCATTCGTCATTTACAGGATAAGCCTATGAGAAAGAACACCACAACAGTGCTGGCGGCACTCGCGGCAGCAGTGCCCGCACTGGCACAGCAGGAGAAGCCTAACGTCATCGTCATCGTGGCCGACGACCTGGGATGGGGCGACGTGAGTGCCTATGGCAACACTACCATCCACACACCCAACATCGACCGCCTGGCCACTGAGGGTGTCTGTCTGAGTGACGGCCATGCCGCCTCGGCCACCTCCACACCATCGCGCTACGCCCTGTTTACGGGCATGTATCCGTGGAAGAACGAACAGGCGAAGATTCTGCCTGGCGATGCGCCGCTGCTCATCTCGCCCCAGCAGTTCACCATGCCCCGCATGTTCCAGCAGGCAGGCTATGCCACGGCTGCCGTGGGCAAATGGCACCTCGGCATGGGCATCGGCAAGATTGACTGGAACAGCCACATAGCCCCGGGGGCACGCGAGATAGGTTTTGACTACTCGTGCATCATCGCTGCCACCGTCGATCGTGTGCCGACGGTCTATGTGGAGAACGGCGACGTGGTGGGACGCGATGCCAACGACCCTATCTACGTGGACTACGACACGCCCTTCCCTGGCGAACCCACAGCGCTGACCAACCCCGAGCTGGTGAAGATGCAGTGGAGCCACGGTCACCAGAATACCGTCGTCAACGGCATTCCCCGCATCGGCTATATGAAAGGGGGCGAGCGGGCACGGTGGAAGGACGACGAGATGGCCCAGTATTTCCTTGACCGTTCCTGCTGGTTCATCGACTCGGTAAGCAGGCTGAACGAGCCCTTCTTCCTCTACTACGGCCTGCACCAGCCTCATGTGCCCCGCACGGCTGATCCACGCTTTGCAGGCTCCACGCAACTCGGTCCCCGAGGCGATGTGGTGGTCGAGGCCGACTGGTGCGTGGGACAGATTATCAAGAAGCTGGAAGAGAGCCATTTGCTGGATAACACGCTCATCGTCTTCACCTCCGACAACGGACCGGTGCTCGACGACGGCTATGAGGACGGCTCGCGCGATACCCGTTTCATGCACGACCCCAACGGCTCGCTGCGAGGGGGCAAGTACAGCCTCTTCGATGCCGGCACACGCGTTCCTTTCTTCGTCTATTGGAAAGGGCACACACGTCATGTCAACAGTCCGGTGCTCGTGTCACAGCAGGATCTGCTGGCATCGTTCGGACGACTGATCAACCAGCCCGTCCCCGACTCGCTCGACTCGAAGGACATGTTCGACACCTTCCTCGGAAACAAGATGCGCCACCGCGACGACCTCGTGGTGGAAGCCAGCGGACGACTGGCCTACCGCTGGCGTCAGTATGCACTGGTGCCGCCCTATCGTGGCCCTGAGACCAACGAGACGGGCAACGAGCTGGGTGTGGTCAGCGACTGGGCCCTCTACGACCTGCAGGCCGACCCTACGCAGCACACCGATCTCGCCCGCCAGAAGCCTGCCCTGCTCAGGCGGCTGAAGAAGAAATTCCTCCGGCAGGTCAGCGGCTACTATAATCCCGACCGCAAACAAGAAACGCTGAAATAACGACAAACAGAACTCTCTTCTCACTCTTGGGGGGCGTCACTCTCATGCCTATGATGGGAGCGGCACAGACACAGAGGCCCATGTCATCATCATGAATATTGATGACATGGGCTACTCTGACTCGTCCTGCTTTGGTGGCGACTATGTCCTGACTTCGGCGATGCGTCACCCTGTTCGCGCGTGCGCTTGTTAGTTTAATTCTGTTTCTTGCCTAGGATGGCCTTGATATCGAAGAGAGGCCTTATTTGTTGGTGCTTTTCTGTAAGGAATAACG
Organism: Prevotella sp.; assembly: GCA_017619275.1. GTDB lineage: Bacteria > Bacteroidota > Bacteroidia > Bacteroidales > Bacteroidaceae > Prevotella. Next base: position 3,914 of record JAFZSR010000005.1, read on the forward strand.
TCTTTGTTCTTTCTGTGTCACCATATGGCAGACTCAGTTTTATGGTGGGTATGGTCTTGGCAATGTCAATCACCTTGTCCACACTCAGATTAATCCCGCCATGCAATGCTATGATGCGTTGCAGTTCCTTGTAGACTTTGTATGCAATGAAGCA
>JAFZSR010000033.1 GCA_017619275.1 Prevotella sp.
GTTCTCGCCCATCGGCTTGCGGTATATTGTCGGTTTATCCATCATTTTTCCCGATTTGCGCCGCAAAGATACGACTTTTTCTCGAATTGTACAAGTAACTTTTTGATCGTTAATGAATTAATTTATAGAACATCCCTTAAAAATCTCATACGACTTTTTTCAAAAGGTCAGCTCGGGCTTTTGTGCCACCCTTCTCTTAGGAATATGTCTAAGGAGTTAGATATTTAATTTTTTATAAAAAAACATACAAAAACCCATTTTTCGGGCTACAAACGTTCGGATGTCGGAAATAATTGCTAATTTTGCACGATTTTTGTAGCATAGACATATTTTTATATAGAGAAAGACATCATGGACAAACTGAGCTATGCCCTGGGATTGGGCATCGGACAGCAGCTGGCGCAGATGGGTGCCGGTGATTTCCTTAACATTGACGATTTTGCACAGTCAATCACCGACGTGCTGAAAGGCAACGAACTGAAGGTTTCGCACTACGAGGCCCAGAAGATGGTGACCGAATACTTCCAGCAACAGGAGCAGAAGATGCGTGCCGCCCAAGCCGAGAAGGGCAAGGCTGCCAAGGTCGATGGCGAGCGCTATCTGGCCGAGAACGCCAAGAAAGAGGGTGTCATCACCACCGCCAGCGGTCTGCAGTATCAGGTGCTGCGCCAGGGCAACGGCAAGCGCCCCACCGCCAAGGACAAAGTGAAGTGCCACTACGAGGGTTTCCTCATCGACGGCACCGTTTTCGACTCGAGCGTTCAGCGCGGCGAGCCCGCCGTGTTCGGACTGCAGCAGGTCATCGCTGGATGGACCGAGGGATTGCAGCTGATGCAGGAGGGCGGCAAATACCGCTTCTTCATCCCCTATCGCCTGGCCTACGGCGAGGGCGGAGCCGGCAATCTTATTCCTCCCTTTGCCGCACTCATCTTCGACGTGGAACTGATTGAAGTCATCTAATTAACAAACAACAATAAAACAACAAAAAGCATCATGAAGAAAATGAATCTCATGGCCGCCATGGCCATTGCCGCCGCCACGTTGGTTTCGTGCGGCACCGGAACCCCCAAAGCTGAATTCAAGAGCGACATCGACTCGCTGAGCTATGCCGCCGGCATTTCGCTGGCCAATGAGCTGAAGCAGTACAACCTGCTGGAGCAGCAGTTTGGCGTCGACTCGGCCTACATCAACGACTTCGTCAAGGGTGTGCAGGAAGCTGTCAACGCTGGCGACGACAAGAAGAAGGCTGCCTACTACGCTGGTCTGCAAATCGGTAACCAGCTGAACTCGCAAATCATGCCCAACATGAAGCGCTCGTTCCTGGGCGACGACAGCACCGTGAACCTGTCGAAGAACAATCTGCTGGCCGCTTTCTCAGAATTGCTCACTGGCAAGGAAGCCAAGTTGACCAACGAGCAGGCCGACGAAATCCAGAAGCGCTTCACATCGCAGCAGCAGGAGATTCAGATGGCCAAGCAGCAGGAGGAGATGAAGAAGCGCAAGGCTGAGCGCTGGGAGAAGGCCGACAAGGACAACGCCGAGAAATATGCCGACTACAAGGCAAAGAACGAGAAGTTCCTGGAAGACAACGCCAAGAAAGACGGCGTGAAGACCACCGCCAGCGGTCTGCAGTATAAGGTCATCAAGGAAGGTGAAGGCCAAAAGCCCACCACCAAGAACTACGTGAAGGTGAACTACGAAGGCAAGACCATCGACGGTAAGGTGTTCGACAGCAGCTATGAGCGCAACCAGCCCGCCACCTTCGGACTCACACAGGTCATCGACGGTTGGACCGAGGTGCTGCAGCTGATGCCCGTTGGCTCCACCTACGAGGTCTACATTCCCCAGAGCCTGGCCTACGGTCCCGAGGATCAGGAGAAGATCAAGCCCTACAGCACCCTTATCTTCAAGGTTGAACTGCTCGACATCGTTCAGTAAGCAAGGCAAATCATGAAGAAAGCATTCGCTATAGCACTCGCCGCCTTGGTGGCGGGTGCTTCTTTTAATGCCGCACTGGCCGACAAGAAGAAAAAGAAAAAGGAGCAGGCACAGCCACAAGTGGAAGTGCCCGCACCCGTGGTATTGGCCAACGGCAGCGACTCGCTCAGCTATGTGGCCGGATGGATGATGACGGGTGGTCTGCTCGAATACGTGCAGCAGCAGCTCAAGGTTGACACCGCCTACATGGCCGACTTCGTGCGCGGATTCAACGAGGCCGTGGCTCAAACCAACGACCCGCACGAGGTGGCGCTGCGTGCCGGACGACAGATAGCCGGACAGGTGCGCAACAACATGCTGGTGCGCATCAAGCAGGAATACACCAACACCCCCGACAGCATTGTGGAGCAGGTGCTCTTCCGCGGTTTCACCGACGCCCTTAGCGGCGACACCACCGTGATGAATGCCCAGCAGGCCGACAAGATGATGAGGCAGAAACAGCAGTACAACCAGCAAGCCCGCACTGCCCGCCTCACCAAGGCCGGACGCGACTTCCTGGCACAGAATGCCAAGAAGGAGGGCGTCATCACCACGCCCAGCGGACTGCAGTACCAGGTTTTGCGGCAAGGCGACGGACAAGTGCCACAGAAGACCGACAAGGTGCGGGTGCACTACGAGGGACGGCTCATCGACGGCACCGTCTTCGACGCATCGAGCAAGCACGGCACCGAGCCAGCCACCTTCCGCCCCGACCAAGTGATTCGTGGATGGACCGAGGCGCTCACCATGATGCCCGTAGGCTCGAAGTGGCGACTGTTTATTCCACAGGAGCTGGGCTACGGCGAGCGACAGGCAGGCAACATCCCGCCCTACAGCACACTAATCTTCGATGTAGAATTGGTGAACATCGAAAAGTAGTTGAGCCACATCATCTTTCTGGGTCAAATAATAACATTTTGCGCATGTTTTAGTAAAAAACATGCGCAAAATGTTGTTTGTTCCATATTTTTTCATTACTTTTGCTGACTAATTGTAAACCAATAGCAAGAAATGGAAAAAATTGACAATCTCGACAAGAAAATACTCAGCATCCTGTCGAAAAACGCACGCATAGCCTTCAAGGACGTGGCAGCCGAATGCGGCGTGTCGCGAGCCGCCATCCACCAGCGTGTGCAACGGCTCATCGATGGCGACGTGATTACAGGAAGTGGCTTCGACGTCAACCCCAAGTCGCTGGGCTACAACACGTGCACCTATGTGGGCATCACATTGGAGCGAGGGTCCATGTATAAGGATGTGGCACGCCGGTTGCAGCACATCCCCGAGGTGGTGGAGTGCCACTTCACCACGGGTCCCTACACCATGATGGTGAAGCTCTATGCACGCGACAGCGAGCAGCTGATGCAGCTGCTCAACGGACAGTTGCAAGAGATTCCTGGAGTGACCGCCACCGAGACGATGATCTCGCTGGAGCAAAATTTCAAACGCGAGATTCCCGTTCATTTCAAAGAGACTGAAGAGCCATGAACCACTACGATTTCACGGCTCAGCTGGCCGACATCTATCGCAGTGGTGTCTTGTACGGGGAAAACGGACGTAAGCCCATCATCGGCATCACGGCCAACTATGGTGAGCAGAACGCCAAGCTGGCCGAAGGCTATTACAAGCAGGTGGCCCTGGCTGGCGCTACACCTGTCATCATCCCCCCATTGGCCGACGATGCCGACATCATGGCCACGCTCGACCGCATCGACGGACTGCTGCTCAGCGGTGGAGCCGACATCAACCCCCTCTTCATGGGCGAAGAGCCACTGCCCGCATTGGGCGGTATCAACGCCGAGCGCGACTTGCCCGAACTGCTCATCACACGTCTGGCCTTCAATCGGCAGATGCCCATCCTCGGCATCTGTCGCGGCATGCAGACGCTGGCCGCGGCCTTGGGCGGAAAGGTGACGCAAGACATCGCCACCGAGTCGCACGCCAAGGCCATCAAGCATTCGCAAGATGCCGACCGCCATGTGACCACCCACTCGGTCAACGTGCTGGCCGACTCCACATTATATAATATATATAAGGAGCAGTCGGTTCTCTACGTCAACTCGTTCCATCATCAGGCCGTGAACGACCCCGGCCGACGACTTCGCGTGACGGCCAACGCCGCCGACGGCATCATCGAGGCTGTGGAGAGCAACGAGCTGAAGCCTGTAATGGCCGTGCAGTGGCATCCTGAGTGCATGGGCGAAGAGGGCGCCCCCCTTTTCCAATGGCTGGTCAAGCAAGCCAAAGCCTATCGCACAGCACAACAAGTGCACGACCGCACCCTCACCCTCGACACCCACTGCGACACGCCCATGCTCTTCCCAAAGGGCATCGACTTCACCATGCGCGACGAGCGCATCCTCGTGGACCTGCCGAAGATGACCGAGGGCCGGCTCGACGCCACCATCATGGTGGCCTACATCCCCCAGTCGGACGAGGCTCAGCAGCAGTTGCTGCCCATGATGAACGCAGCCCATTTCTCGCCCTTCGACTACGCCAACGCCATCTTCGACCGTATAGAAAACATCGTGGCCAGCAATCCACGCTTGGCCATTGCTCGCACACCCGAAGAGCTGTGGCAAAACAAACTCGCCGGCCGCAAGAGCATCATGCTCGGCATCGAGAACGGACTGGCGCTGGAAGGAAAGGTACTCTGCGTGGATCACTTCGCCCAGCGCGGCGTGGTGTACATCACCCTCTGCCACAATGGCGACAACGACCTGTGCGACTCGGCCAAGGGCACGCAGACCCACGGTGGACTCAGCCCACTGGGCGAGCAGGTCATTCGCCAGATGAACCGCCTCGGCGTGATGGTCGACCTAAGCCATGCTGCCGAGAGCAGCTTCTACAACGCCCTCGAAGTGAGCCAGACGCCCATTGTGTGCAGCCATTCCTCGTGCCGCGCCCTCTGCGACCATCCCCGCAACCTCACCGACGAGCAGATGCGCGCCTTGGCCAAGAAGGGCGGCGTGTGCCAAATCACACTCTATCCCGGCTTCCTGCGCCTCAACGAGACGGCTACCATCCTCGATGCCATGGAGCATCTGGAGCATGCCATCAGCGTGATGGGCATCGACCATGTGGGACTGGGAACCGACTTCGACGGCGACGGTGGCGTGCGCGGTCTGGCCGATGCCAGCGAACTCACGCTCTTCACCCGCCAGCTGCTGGCCCGACGTTTCAGCGACGAGGACATACAGAAGATCTGGGGCGGAAATTTCCTCCGCGTGATGAGCCAGGTGCAACAATGGAAGCCAGCGCCAGAGCCTGAGATGCCATTGCCACGACACAAAAAAGCAACCCCATTGACATTATGACACGAATCATCACCACCATAACCGTGCTCTTGCTCATGGCATCCTGTGGCAGCTCGCAGAAGAATACCACGCAGTCGGCCGCGCCCACTACTACGAAGGCGCAGCCCGTGGGACCGACGTTCTCGGCCGACTCGGCCTTCGCCTTCTGCCAGGCACAATGCGACTTTGGGCCGCGCACCATGAACAGCAACGCCCACGAGCGTTGCGGGCAGTGGATAGTCAGCCAGTTTGAGCGCTTCGGCATGACCGTTACCGAGCAGCGCGCCACGCTGAAAGGATTCGACGGCACACCGCTGCTCTCGAACAACATCATCGCCAGTTATCGCCCCGATCTGCAGAACCGCATCATGCTCTGCGCCCACTGGGACAGTCGTCCCTGGGCCGACAACGACCCTAACCCCGACAACCATCGCAAGCCTGTGATGGCCGCCAACGACGGCGCCAGCGGTGTGGCCGTGATGCTCGAGATTGCACGGCTGCTGGCCGAGAATACCGACATCATCACCACCGAGACGCCCACCACCGTCTTCCCCATCAACATCGGCGTGGACTTCATCTGCTTCGACGCTGAAGACTGGGGCGACGACGGTCACCCCGACTCATGGGCACTGGGCGCGCAGCATTGGGCCGCCAATCCGCACAAGCCCGGCTACAAGGCACGCTACGGCATACTGCTCGACATGGTGGGCGGCCAACAGGCACGCTTCTGCCGCGAGGGCTACTCGCTCTTATACGCGCCCCATGTGGTCGACCGCGTGTGGCGCGCTGCCGAGGTGGCGGGCTATAGCAGCTATTTCCCCAAGGAGGACGGCGGCGGCATTACCGACGACCACGGACCCGTGAACGAGGTGGCCAAGATTCCCTGCATCGACATCATCCCCTACTATCCCGAATGCGAGCAGAGTAGCTTTGGCCCCACGTGGCACACCTTAAGCGACGACATGGAGCACATCGACCGCAACACCCTGCGTGCCGTAGGTCAGACGTTGGTGCAGGTGCTTTGGAGTGAGGAGTAAAGAGATGAGAAGAAAGTACTGGACGCCTATCCTGCTGATGCTGTTGGCTTTGAGCTGCACACAAGCGCCCGACGCGCCGAAGAGCGTGAGCGCACATAGTCTACTTCCCGACACCGTAGAGCTGCGGGCGGGCGACGTGGTGTTCCGCCGTGGCGACGGCTTCACCAGCCAAGTGGTGCTCTTCGCCGACCGCGAGGGCAACTATTCGCATGCGGGCATCGTGGTCGATTCCTGCGGCGTGAAGCTCATCGTGCATGCCGTGCCGGGCGAGCCCGACTTCGAGGGTGATCCCGACCGCGTGAAGGCCGACCGCCCCGAGCGGTTCTTCTCCACCGAGTTCACCAGCATCGGCGAGGTTTGTCGCCCCGCCGACTCCGCAGTGGCCGCAAGGGCAGCCCAAACCGCATGGCGAGCCTATCAGCGGCATACGCTCTTCGACCACGACTACGACGACAGCGACACCACCCGTCTCTACTGCACCGAGCTGGTGGCCTTCGCCTATCGCCAAGCGGGCGTTGATTTGGCCGAAGGCCGCGGCCACCACATCAATCTGCCCACCATGCAGCAAGACTGCCTGTTTCCATCCGACATTTACCAATCAGACTTCCTGAAGTCTGTAGCAAATTTTTAATATTAACACAAAAAACAAGTAAAAAATGAAGAAGATTTTCGTGATGTTCACCATGTGCCTGATGATGATGGCCGTGATGACCAGTTGTGGCAGCAGCCACGAGAACACTCCGCGCGGCGTCGCCGAAGCAGCCGTGAAATGTCTGGCAAACAAAGACTACAAAGGCTACATGAATCTCACCAACGCCACCGACCAGCAGAAGCAGGCCATGGCACAGATGCTGGAAAAAGTGGGACAGCAGGTTGACGAGAAAGGCGGAATGAAGAGCTATGAAATCGTCGACGAGCAAGTTGACGAGGAGAAAGGCACAGCCACCGTCACCGTAAAAGTGGTCTACGAGAACGAAACCAGCGAAGACAACAAGATGAAGATGGTGAAAAAAGACGGCGAGTGGTTGCTCACGACCGACAAGTAAGCCCCGAACAGCCAGCAACCAACATTATTCACCTTTGGCAACCCCCAGTTTTTCCCCACCGCGGAAAAGCTGGGGGTTGCTTGATGTGCTCCGACGAAGTATTTTTCCCCCCGCGCCCCATTTTCCCCTCTTTTTTCTTGGGCATGAGCAAAAAAAATCGTAATTTTGCCATCAGATAACTACCAATAAACTAACGATTAAAACAATGAACTCAAAAAGAGTCATCAAAGCGTGCGTGATTTGCCTCTTGGCAAGTCTCGCAACATCGGCTTTTGGCCAAGCCAACCTAAGCCCGAAAGCAGAAAAGGTTACTGCCTCGGTGAATACCGACATGGCAGCGCTGGTGAACGACAACCGCATGTCGGCCAGTAGCTACTGGCACACCACTGCCGCCAGCCTGGGCCAATGGGAATGGGTGGAGCTGCAGTGGCAGCGCAAGAACAGCTTCACCGAGGTTCGCGCCTACTGGGCAGCGCCCAGCGAGCAGATTGAGCTGCCACAGGAGGCCTACGCCGCTTGGTGGGACGGCCACCAATGGCAACAAGGCCCCACGCTGGCTGAGGCCGATGACAAGAACACCAGCACGACAGCCGTTGACATCACCTCCAACCGAGTGCGCATCTATGTGCGCAGCCAGCAGAAGACTTGCGGCATACGAGAGTTGCGCATCTTTGGCTTCGAGGGCGACGAGTGCACCCCAGCCATCCTGGACGGAACCAGCGTGATGGCATGGGAAGAGGGCATCGTGCTCTCCCCCACCCTGCAACTGCCCGACGGCGTAGAGACCGAAGAAGGTCTGTGGGCGTGGACGCTGCCAGGAGGCGGAACGGCACAGACAAGGACTGTCGCTGCCACTGGGCCAGGCGAATACATCGTGAGCTACGAGCGGCCCTGCGGCGCAGTGACCTATTTCTCCTTCACGCTCTACGACCCTACAGATAACTACGTTTGGCCCACCTACTCGCCCACGCTCAACTACGACTTCCGCAGCGAGTATCCCGCCCTGCCACCTCCCACCAAGGGTCGTCTGCCCGAAAACGTGAACGTGGCGCGCGAGAAGCACGGAGAGTGGTGGAGCGTGGCCGTGGGGCCCAATGCCAACGCCCTCATCAGCGACACGTCGATGGTGTTGCTGGCCAAGAAGATGGACGAGGACTTCGCCTATTTCCGCGATGTGTTTGGCTGGCCCCCCGACAAGCGTGCCCGCAACGGCTACTACAGTCAGGTCTACGGCTACGGCAGCGGCTTGAGCTTCGATGCCGGCACCCCCAACACCGCCACAGGCGGATGGCAGAGCGCCACCAACTACAGGGGCAGCTCGTGGCCGATGGTGTTCCTCAGCTATTACCCCATCTATTGCTTCGACCCCAGTTGCACCTACAGCGACCGCATATCCCAGCAGAATGCTTGCGTGCACGAGGGCATTCACGCCACCTTTGCCGACCTGGAGGGCTGCAAGCAGAGCGCCTGGTTCCACGAGGGCGGCAACACCTGGCTGCAGGGCGAGGCCGAGCTGGCCAAGAGCGGCAAGGAGCCTGAGAGCATGGGATGGCTCAGCGCCGGCAACATGATTGCGCCCTTCATGCCCATCGAGTGCTACAGCGGGTGGCTGCTCGACGACAGCTTCGGAGGTCCTTCGGCCGAGGGTGTGAACATGTATAACGGCAGCCAACAGGTTTGCACCTGGCGCAAGCTGCTGGGCGGCGTGCAGTATGGCGAGCTGTTCCCCCACTTCCTGAGCGAGATCATGGGCCGCGGCGCAATTCCCTGGATATGGCGCTACTGCAAGACCCGCGTGCTCGAAGGCATGGCCGACAGCCTGGGCGACAGCCAGATGCGGCACCTCATCCTGGAATACCGCGCCCGCCAGGCCATGATCGACGTGGGACAGTGGAGCAAGGCGTGCAAAAAACTCATCGACGACAACTGGGGCGCCAAGATTGAGCAGGAGTGGAGTCCCTACTGGAAGAAGGTGGAGCCTTGGACCGTGACTCCCTACGCCAATATGTACCCCTGCGACGCTGTCGACAGCGCCCACTGGTGGAAGCCCGAGTGGCGCACCACGCCCGGCTGGAGCGGTGCCAACCAGGTGCCGTTGCACGTCAGGGGCGACGTGGGCAACATGGTGAAGGTGTACTTCAAGCCCCTGGGCCACAACATGGTGTGCATGCTCTGCTACCGCAGCAAGGAGGGCAACGTCTACTATTCGCGACCCGTGGAAGGCGAGGGCGAGGTGGTGCTGAAATTACAGGAGCATCCCGCCAACAATGTGGTCATCGCCGTGGTGTGCAACACCGACTATAAATACCTGGGCGAGCAGACCCGCAAGGCCCACTACGACTATCGCCTACGAATGGGCGAGAACGTCTACCAACCGGCCAAGGCTCAGCTGAAATGGTATGACTACAAAGCTACCGTGAAGGACACGCAGTTCCTCAACGGCATCGAGGAGACCACTCTGCCCGCCGACGACGAGGTGGCCCGCTTCAGCATCAAGCCCCAGCGCACCGTGGTGCAGCGCGGCGACCGTCTGCCCCTGCACATCACCGCCGCCTCACAGTGGCAGGTGCCCGTGCGACTGTTCAACGCCAACGGGCAGTTCGTTTATTCGCAAAGCTTCCTGCGCGACGGCGACTACGAGATTCCCGCCGACATCGCCCCCGGCATCTACATCCTGCAGGGCGTGAACGGCAACGAAACGAGCAGTGTGAAGCTGATGATCAAGTAAATCGCAAACCACAATGATATGAAAACAAACTTCAAAATGCTCCTGCTGCCCGCCTTGTTGCTGGTGATGGCAGGATGCGCCCACCACTACCAGATTGCCAACGTGAGCCGCAGCCGACTAGTGGTCGACAACCGCTACGACCAGTACCATGATGCTCGTGCCGAGGCTTTCATCGCTCCCTATCAAGTCAAGGTCGACTCGATGATGAAGCCCGTGATGGGCGTGGCGGCCCGCGACATGGACAAGCGGCGCCCCGAAAGCGAGATTTCGAACTTGCTGAGCGACATCTTGGTGTGGGCGGCCAAGGACTATGGCGAGACGGCCGACTTCGGCGTGTACAACATCGGAGGCATTCGTGCCGCCCTGTCGAAGGGCACTGTCACCTACGGCGACATCAACGACATTGCCCCCTTCGAGAACAAGATTGCCTTCATCACCCTCACAGGCCAGAAGGTGCAGGAGCTGTTTCAGCAGATTGCCAAGCGCGATGGCGAAGGCGTGAGCCACGGCGTGGAGCTGGTCATCACCCACGATGGAAAGTTGGTATCTGCCCGTCTGAATGGAAAGGAGATTGACCCGCAGCGCAGTTACCGCGTCGTGACCATCGACTACATCGCGCAGGGCAACGATGGCATGTCCGCCTTCCGCGATGGCACTAACCTGAAATCGCCACAGGACGAAAAAGACAACTCGCGCTTCCTCATCATGAACTACTTCCGCGCCATGCACGCACAGGGCAAGCAGGTGGATGCACAGGTGGAGGGAAGAGTGCGCTACGCCAATGAATAATGAATTAAAACAATGGAAAATATGAGAAAGGAAAGTAATATGGTGAGCAGATGGATGATGCTGGCGGCTGCCTTCATTATTCACTGTTCATTATTCATTTGCCCCGCAGGGGCGCAGAAGACGCTCACCATCCTGCACACCAACGACACCCACAGCACCGTGATGCCACTGGGGCGCAACCTGGCCGACACCATGCTGGCCGACCGCGGCGGCTACCTGCGGCGCATCGCCCTGCTCAAAGAGGAGCGCCGCCTCGACCCGAAGCTGCTGCTCTTCGACAGCGGCGACTTCTCGCAAGGCTCGGCCTTCTACTCCTTGTACGAGGGCGACGTGGAGGTGGGACTGATGAACCAGATGGGCTATGATGCCGTCACCATTGGCAACCACGAGTTCGACTTTGGCCTCGACAACATGATTCGCATCTTCCGCCAAGCCCGCTTCCCCATCGTGTGCTCCAACTACGACTTCGCCGACACCGAGCTGAAGGACTTGGTGAAGCCCTACATCGTGCTGAAGCGTAAGGGTGTGAAGATTGGCGTCTTCGCCCTCTGTCCGCCGCTCGAAGGACTGGTGTTCACCAAGAACTACGGTCCGCTGCGCTTCCTCGACCCCATTGAGGTGACCCGCCAGATGGTGGACCTGCTGCGCAGACAGAAGCACTGCGACTACATTATCTGCCTGAGCCATCTGGGATGGGAGAAAGGCGAATATCCCGACAACCGCGTCATCGCAGCCACCGACGGCGTAGACCTGGTTTTAGGCGGACACTCACACACCTATTTCGACAAGCTGGAGTATGTCAACAACAGCCTGGGACAGCCCGTGCCCGTTGACCAGAACGGCAAGCACGCCGCCTTCATAGGCAAGCTTACGCTCACTTTCAACAAGAAATAACACGTCTTTTCATAATAAACAACGGATTAAGACGGATTATACGAATTTACTGTTTATACAGTATAAGACTCTTAGATAATTTGTGAAATAAATGATTATTTGTGCAATTCGTGTAATTCGTCTTAATTCGTTGTTGAAAAAAACTAATGTTGTAATCTAATCATTTCATGAAGTATTTCATCATTGTGCTTACTGCCCTGTTGGCAGTTAACGTCGGGGCAGAGGCCGCTGGCAAGTACGACAATCCCGACACGTTGGTGGTGGCACGCGATGGCACCGGAGAGTTCCGAACCGTCGACGAGGCCATCGAGGTGTGCCGAGCCTTCATGGACTACCACAAGGTGATCTTCGTGAAGCGCGGCACCTACAAGGAGAAGCTCATCATCCCCCAGTGGCTGCAGCACATCGAGATATGTGGCGAGGACCGCGACAACACCATCATCACCTACGACGACCACGCCAACATCAAGACTCCCGAGCGCCCCGGCGGCATGGGCACCTTCCGCACCTACACGCTGCGCATCGACGGCAACGACATCACGCTGAAGAACATCACCATCGAGAACAATGCCGCACGGCTGGGACAGGCGGTGGCGCTACACACGCAGGGCGACCGGCTGACCTTCATCAACTGCCGCTTCTTGGGCAACCAAGACACGGTGTACACGGGCATGGGCGACACACGCCTCTACTTTGAGGACTGCTACATCGAGGGCACCACCGACTTCATCTTCGGTCCCTCCACGGCGTGGTTCGAGCGCTGCACCATCCACTGCAAGTCCAACAGCTACATTACCGCCGCCTCCACGCCCCGCGAGGTGCCATTCGGCTACATTTTCAACCAGTGCACGGTGACGGTGGCCGACGGCGTGACGAAGGTGTACCTGGGCCGCCCATGGCGCGACTATGGCTACACGCTGTTCATGCACTGCAACCTGCCCGCACAGATACGCCCTGAAGGATGGCATCACTGGGAGCAGCACCGCGAACAAACCGCTCGCTACATGGAGTTTGAAAACAGCGGCCCAGGTGCCGACAACACCAACAGGGTCAGCTGGAGCCGACAACTAACCAAGAAGGAGGCCAAAGACATCACCACAGCCAAGGTATTCAGCCGCAACGACGCGTGGAGCGTCGGCGCCGTAAAAGAGTAGAACCGTTGGGATAAACTACGCGCAGCCACTCCCCTCCCCTTCAAGGGGAGGGGCAGGGGTGGGGTCTGTATATTCTTCATTCGCAGGATTTTAGAGACCCCACCCCTAACCCCTCCCCGTAAGGGCAGGGTTCAGGAGGGGAGTGGCTGCGCGTCGTTTATCCCAAATTGGTCTTATCGACCGATATGGGATAATTATTTCATGAATTGATATTATCCGCAATCACTCGATAGCGCCCCAACGGGGCAATAAGCCACTAGCCCAGGGCATCGCCCTGGGTAAGGGGAGTCTATAATTTCGCCCTGTAAGGGCAAAAGCGCTTTTGCCCCTACAGGGCGGGGGTTGCACACTTCCTATACCCAGGGCGATGCCCTGGGCTATGTGCTTTTTGGCCTTACAGGCCGTCTGTCGGACACGTGCGGATAATCATTTTATATTATTATTCAAATTCGTGGATCAAATTATTCAAATTCGTTTCCCAAAAAGATATTGATTATTTTCAGATTATTCAAATTCGTTTCTAAAAAGACAATGTTTTTATTCAAATTCGTTTCCAAAAAGGCATTGATTTGGCGGGTTGGCGGTTCTTTTTCTCCTGCATTTCTATACCGATGCCGACTCTCAAAATTTTGGTAACGACTTTTTTTATTTTGGTAACGACTTTTGAAAAAATCTCGTACGAGATTTTTTTGCCCGAAGCCTTGGGGCAAAAAAGTGTATGTAAAAACTTTATTTAAACGCCACTTCGACAAGCGAAGCAGCCGCTCGACCTTTGGTCGCTTGCCACCGCTGGGACGCAAGAAAGCCGAGCGGCAAATCCGTCTGAACGGAGGAAAGGAATGGCGCTTCGTGTCAGTCCGTGGCCATCCGAGCGGGCATCTCTATTTTGGGCACTTTCCCTGTCAAGCGCAGCGTGTCTGTTACCATGTCGCTTTTCCTGTACCCATCCATGGTGGCATACGCACTGATATGGTAAGTCAATTCCAGTCCCACTTCATTGCCGACGAACGAACGGGTGTCGGGATTGGTAATGGCTGAGTGGATGGTGGCTCCCTCCGTAGCGCAACTCAGCTTAATTGTCCCGTTTTCATAGCAGATGGTGGGTGTGGCACATTGGGGGATGGATTCGTCCTCGTCTTCAAGCGCCACAATGTTTCCAAAATATTTCCAAACAGAATGATTCTTGTATAAATCAATAAATGCAGCAGGCACATGCAAGGTCATATATTTCTTGTCTGTGAAGTCACATATTATTGGCTCTTCCTTGTAGCAGTACACATCCATTAAATCAGTACAGTTCATAAAGTAAGGACTCTCAATAGTCACTAAGCTATTAGGTAGCGTCAAGCTTTTCATGCGTGGGCATCCGAATGCAAACCCCCAGATGGTACGTACAGATTCGGGTAGGACTAAACTTTCAAGCCCGCAATTAACAAATGCCATAGCGTAAATTGTTGTTACGGAGTTCGGAATGGTTATTGCACGAAGAGAATCACAACCAAGAAACATTTCTGACGGAATGTATTCTAACGAATTGGGTATATTCACACTCTTTAAGTTATGACAATCCCTGAAAAGACCCATCGAGACTTGTACAGTGTCGGGCAACACCGCACTCTCAAGGCTGAAGCAATCCTGAAAAGCATATTGACCAATACTATTCACAGTGCTTGGTATGTCCAAACTTTTCAGTTGATGGCATCCCACAAATGCCATATCGCCTATCTCCTTTAAAGAGTCTGAGAAGTGAACAGTTTCAATTCCTGAAAGTCGGAAAGACCCAACACCCAATACGGTAACCGTGTTTGGAACAGAAACACTTGTCAGATTAGCGCAGCCGGAGAATGCCGACTTTCCAACACTCTTCACAATGCATGTGGTACCGTCACACTCAACGGTCGATGGAATGACGATATCCCCTGAATATGAATACGTCCTGTATCCATTGTCATCAACGCTATACGTTACTTCCGCCTCTTGTATTTTCGTTGTGACGTTATACCAGATGCCATCAATCTCGACCCTGCCCACAAATGCACTTGCCACCAACGGCAACAGCCACAAGGCCAATATCATCATATTTTTCTTCATCGTCTTCATCATTTGGAATATGGTTTCAATTTGTTATGACTTTGAAGGCTCTGTCACCGATTTTCACGATGCACACCTGCCTTTTACCAATAGGTGCGGACAAACAGGTGGCGCCGGCACTGCCCTGGGCAGAAGCCAGCAACTTGCCCGCAGCATTATATACGGCAATGGGGATGCCCTCTTCGACGCCTTTGATGACAAACATGTTGCCCACAGTCTGTACTATCGCCACTTTGTCAGGTTCCTGCATGGCGTGTTCCAAGTTGTCCAGGAATTGCTCCTCATCCAACCAACATAGTGTGGCAGTTGCCACGTCGGAGTTGAAATACGCTTCTTTCGATGCGTACACGCTGACACGATAGGTCAGACCCAATTGGATGTCGTTCACGCTATATGTATTGACATCGTCGTCTGAAATCTTCGACTGGCACACGGCTCCCTCAGTGTCACATTCGAACAGCAGCCGCCCGTCCTGCCAGCACATCGTGGGAGTGGCACATTTCTCTGCGCCAAGATTGCTTTCGTCTATCGGCATGATTTCTTTGAATCCGCCCCATTTCTGACGGTATAAATCGATGGATGCAGCAGGCACGTGGAGGGTGATATAGTCAATGTAAGAACCATTGAAAGAATCTTCTCTGAATTCTGGAGGCACCGTTGCAAAGCAGTAAACGTCTGCAAGATCCAAACAATTAGCAAAAGCACCATTGTCTATCACCGAGACAGATTTTCCTAATATCACCGTCTTCAGATTGTTGAGGCCATAGAAAGCATGCTCACCAATTGAAGTCACAAAATCGGGAATAATGATTTTTTTCAGTGTTGTAAAGCCCTCAAAGGCCGACATGCCCACATTAGTCAATGAGTTGGGTAAGGAAATGGTTTCCAAGCTGGAACAACCTCTGAAAGCATTTCCCCATAAAGTTGTAATGCCATCAGGAATAAAAACACTTTTCAGGTTTGTACAGCCAGAAAACAACGACTCACCAATTACGTCCATTGAATTGGGAAGAACAACACTTGTCAGATTCTTGCAATTTGCAAAAGCACCATAGCCAATGGAAGAAATAGTATTGGGAATGCTGATACTGGTTATTGTTGAGTTCCTGAAGGTCTGAGAACTAATCGCTTCTACTGAACACACAACACCCTCGTATTCTATGGTCGAAGGAATGATGATGTCGCCAGTATAATTCATCGAATTAAAAGTACTGGGGTTTTCTACAGCTGCACGGTTTATTTTTGTATTAAAATGATACCAAATGCCATTTACCTCTGCATAACCCTTGAAGGCATGGGCTTGCGGAAGCAAGTACTGCAGCAACAACAACGTAAATAATAGTTTCTTCATAAGGCACTACGATTTAATAGTATTCATGCACGTATGTGAGGGAGGATGAACCCAGAGAGGGCAAAGTGCCCAGAACGTTCCGCTTCTTCAACAGCTCGTCGAGGCCATCCTTATAATACGAAAAAGATTTGTGAACATTATCTTCGTCATTCCACCATTACCCTGATGGTTTTGCTGCCGACCCTGACGACATATACCTGTCCTGCGGGCAACGGAATCATGGTGCTGCCTCCATCGAGGAGTTGCTCGCACACCAGCTTGCCGTCGAGCTGATAAACCTGGCAGGGCGTGCTCGCTGCAGCCCCGTTCACCATCACGCCGCCACGAACACCATTCACCCTCAAAGCATTGTCGGCATCCACGGATAAGATGCCGTTGGGCTCACCCTCCTGTATGTTCAGGAAATTGCGCCAGCCGTTGAATACTAAATAGAGAACAGATGTCCCTTCTGGTATATAGAGAGTTGCCTCACGGTAGGTGTCCTCATCAAAAGCTTGGGTATCAATATGGGAAGGTCTACTGCACTTCGATATGACTTCCTTCAACAGTGGGCATCCACTAAATGCCCATTGGCCTATGGTTTGCAGGTTGCTGCCAAAAGTGACCGAAGAAAGACTGGAACAATTCGTGAAAGCATTTCGGTCTATTTCCTTCACATTGTCGCCGATGACAGCGGTTGTGAGGTTTTTACAGCCAGAAAATCTATAGATTACTAATAATCAACGAATTACGTGTTAAACGGTAGAAAAGTGGGATTGGGGATTCTTGGACATCCCAAAAGCATGAAGATTTAACGTATTTAACGTTTAAAAACAGCTCTCGAACTCAATTGGCAAGTGAAATAGACGTTAGATCGTAATATCACTATGATGGTTGAGTTTTGAACATCAAAACAAGACACCTTATTTATATATAGTATAGTTTCATCCGTAGTTTTTGAAGATAGCCAGATGTTTAATAGTTATACGACCAAGCATTGATGGATGACATCAAGCAGGACAAAAGTATAAATTTGCATAAAAGAATCATCTTTAGTGACCCTTTGCTCTGTATGTGGTATAGACGGTGCATCAAAGGATTGAGGAAATTATAGTTTACTGATAGAAATAATAATATATTCAAGTTTCGCAAGTTCCTAACTTGCCAGTTTTAATTGATAGATTTCAATAAAATGAGAGAGTTTGTCCGACCTGTTCACAAGCATATCAAGGATCTGTTCATCCTCGATATTGAAGCACTCTGCGATTTCGCGGACAA